>DAIQOP010000122.1:0-11400 GCA_036787815.1 Actinomycetota bacterium | reverse complement strand
CGAAGCGCCCAACGCCTTCAACGACACCGTCCTGCGCTTCCTCGACGAGATCGACCAAACCGAGACCGACCACATCGCCGCGTCGGCGTGACTCCTGGTCGCACTCGCTGACGCTCGCCGCTCCTGACGCGCGATGGGAGCGGGATCGGTCGCTTGCTCGCTTCGCTCGCCGCTGTGGCGGTGAAGCGTGTCTAGAACTCGCGGACGACCAGACCATCCACGAGATCGGCGAGGCGCCGGCACACCTGCGGGTCGAGATCGTCGGCGCCCGCCAGCGCTTCGGTCGCTTTCGACGCGTGGGTGCGCGCGATCGCCATCGACGCGGCGACCGCGTCGGTTGCCGCGACGAGGGCACGCTCCCGCGCGAGCTGCTCCGGATCGAGGGCCCGGCCGAGCAGCTCGCCGAGCTCGCCGGATTCCTGCACCGCGATGATCACCGGGAGCGTGTAGACGCCCTCGAGCAGATCGTTGCCGACGGGTTTGCCGAGCTCGGCCTCGGTGCGGGTGACGTCGAGCACGTCGTCGACGATCTGGAAGCACATGCCGAGGTGGTGGCCGAAGCGGGTGAGCGCGTCGAGGGTCGGCGGGGGAGCGTCGGTGACCATGCCCCCGATGCGCGCCGCGGTCGCGAGCAGCGACGCGGTCTTGCCCTCGATCGCCGAGAAGTACGACTCCTCGGTGCGCGCCGGGTTGAAGAGGTATTGCAGCTCGAGCACCTGGCCGCGGCACAGCTCGCCGATGGTCGACGCGAGCAGGCCGGCGACGTCGGCCCCCAGCGACGCGGCGAGGGCCGAGGCCTGCGCGAGGAGGAAGTCGCCCGAGAGGATCGCCACGATGTTGCTCCAGCGGGCGTTGACGCTCGGGACGCCCCTGCGGGTCTCGGCCTCGTCGATGACGTCGTCGTGGTAGAGCGACCCGAGGTGGACGAGCTCCACCGAGGCACCCCCGGTGACGGCCCGGGCGAGCTCGGGTCGCTCGTGACCGGCGCTCTCGGGTTCGCCCGCGACGGCGTACGCGGCGCAGAGCGTGAGGGTCGGCCGGAGCCGTTTTCCCCCTGCTCCGAGCAGATGAGAGGCCACGTCGCCGAGGAACCGGTCCTCGACCCGAACGGCGCTCTGGAGCGCGGTTTCGACCCGGCTGAGGTCTCCCGGCAGCGCCAACAGGCCGAGGTCGTCGACGAGCCTCATGCCGGGAGGCTAGGACGGCGGGGGAACAAGCGTCGACTCGAACCGGTTGGAAAGCCTCCTGAGCCGTCCCCGCCCGCGCAGCTGCACCAAAGTCGGGGCCGTTCCGGTCGATAGAATGATGAGACCCGGGCATCCGGCCGCGTCGTCCACTCCGAACCTGGGTGGGGACGGGTGGTTCGACCTCCGGGACCGACCCACGAGAGGCGGAAGAGTGTTCGAGCGCTTCACCGACCGAGCCCGACGGGTGGTCGTCCTCGCGCAGGAGGAGGCCCGCCTCCTCAACCACAACTACATCGGTACCGAGCACATCCTGCTCGGGCTGATCCATGAGGGCGAAGGGGTCGCCGCGAAGGCGCTCGAGTCGCTCGGCATCTCGCTCGAGGCCGTGCGCGCGCAGGTCGAGGAGATCATCGGCCACGGTGGTTCCGCGCCGTCGGGCCACATCCCCTTCACGCCGCGCGCCAAGAAGGTGCTCGAGCTGTCGCTGCGCGAAGCGCTCCAGCTCGGCCACAACTACATCGGTACCGAGCACATCCTCCTCGGCCTCATCCGCGAGGGCGAAGGCGTCGCCGCGCAGGTGCTCGTGAAGTTGGGCGCCGACCTGTCGCGCGTGCGCCAGCAGGTCATCCAACTCCTCTCCGGGTACTCCGGCGGCAAGGAGGCCCCGGGTGCGGGAGCACCGGGTGCCGGCCCGTCCGAGAACCAGCCGTCGGGCTCGCTCGTGCTCGACCAGTTCGGTCGCAACCTCACGCAGCTCGCGCGCGACAAAAAGCTCGATCCCGTCATCGGTCGCGAGAAGGAGATCGAGCGGGTCATGCAGGTGCTGAGCCGCCGCACCAAGAACAACCCGGTGCTGATCGGTGAGCCGGGGGTCGGCAAGACCGCGATCGTCGAAGGCCTCGCGCAGAACATCGTCGAGGACGACGTTCCCGAGACGCTGCACGCGAAGCAGCTCTACACGCTCGACCTCGGCGCGCTCGTCGCGGGCTCGCGTTACCGCGGCGACTTCGAGGAGCGGCTCAAGAAGGTGCTGAAGGAGATCCGCACGCGCGGCGACATCATCCTCTTCATCGACGAGCTGCACACGCTCGTCGGCGCGGGCGCCGCCGAAGGCGCGATCGACGCAGCGTCGATCCTCAAGCCGATGCTCGCCCGTGGCGAGTTGCAGACCATCGGTGCCACCACGCTCGACGAGTACCGCAAGCACCTCGAGAAGGACGCGGCACTCGAGCGCCGGTTCCAGCCGATCAAGGTCGAGGAGCCGACCGTCGCGCACACGATCGAGATCCTGAAGGGTCTGCGCGACCGCTACGAGGCGCACCACCGCGTCACGATCACCGACCAGGCGATCGTCGCGGCGGCCAACCTCGCCGATCGCTACATCTCCGACCGCCACCTCCCCGACAAGGCCATCGACCTCATCGACGAGGCCGGGTCGCGGTTGCGCATCCGTCGCATGCAGGCTCCGCCCGACTACCGCGATCTCGAAGACAAGATCTCGAGCGTCCGGCGCGAGAAGGAAGCCGCGATCGAGGCGCAGCAGTTCGAGCGCGCGGCCAACTTGCGCGACAAGGAGAAGGAGCTCCTCGAGCAGCGCAAGGCCAAGGAAGACGAATGGCGCACCGAGGGCGTCGATCTCTTCAACGAGGTGACCGAAGAGTCGATCGCCGAGGTGCTCGCGCTCTGGACGGGCATCCCCGTCTACAAGCTCACCGAGGAAGAGACCGCGAAGCTCCTGCGCATGGAAGAGGAGCTGCACAAGCGGATCGTCGGGCAGAACGACGCGATCCACGCGGTCTCGCAGGCCATCCGGCGCACGCGCGCCGGCCTCAAGGACCCGAAGCGGCCGTCGGGCTCGTTCATCTTCCTCGGGCCTTCGGGTGTCGGGAAGACCGAGACCGCGAAGACGCTCGCCGAGTTCCTGTTCGGTGACGAGACCGCGATGGTGCAGCTCGACATGTCGGAGTACATGGAGAAGCACACCGTGTCGCGCCTCGTCGGCTCGCCTCCCGGCTACGTGGGCTACGACGAAGGCGGCCAGCTCACCGAGGCCGTGCGGCGCAAGCCGTTCTCGGTCGTGCTCTTCGACGAGATCGAGAAGGCCCACCCCGACGTCTTCAACACGCTCCTGCAGATCCTCGAGGACGGACGCCTCACGGACGCGCAGGGTCGCACGGTCGACTTCAAGAACACCGTCATCATCATGACGTCGAACCTGGGTACCGCGGATCTGCGCAAGGCCAACGTCGGGTTCGTGAAGGCCGACGAAGCCGTCACGTACGAGCGCATGCGCGGCCGGGTGCACGAGGAGCTGAAGCGCAGCTTCCGCCCCGAGTTCCTGAACCGCATCGACGAGGTCATCGTCTTCCACGAGCTGAGCCAGGAAGAGGTCACGGAGATCGTCGACCTGCTCATCAAGCGGGTGCAGAACCAACTCGAGGGTCAGGGGCTCGGTCTCGAGCTCACCCCCGGCGCCAAGCTCCTGCTCGCGAAGCGGGGCTACGACCCGGCGCTCGGCGCTCGTCCGTTGCGCCGCGCGATCCAGCGCTTCATCGAGGATCCGCTGTCGGAGAAGATCCTGTGGAAGGAGTTCCACGCCGGCGAGACGATCATCGTCGACGTCGCGGACGACGACATCACCTTCCGCACGATCGAGGGCTTCGAGCCGCCGCCGGTGGAGCTGGCCGGGAGCGGTTCGACCGAGGGTTGATCCACGCAGGGAAGATCTGCTCGCGAGCTGATCTCCTCGAGTGCAACGTGTGCCGATGACGCGGCGGCGAGCCCGGCTCGCCGCCGCCGGCGCGTGTGCGCTCGCCGCGGTCGTGTTGGGCGGATGCCGCGCGACCGCGACCGTGGCGATCCGAGTCGGGCGCGATGGCCGCGGCACCGTCGCGGTGGCGGTTCGCCTCGACCGCGATGCGCGCCGCGCGCTCGCGAGCGCGGCCGTGCCCGCGTCCGCGAACGCGACGCCCGACGTGCCACTCGACGATCTGCGCGCACGAGGGTGGACGGTATCGTCATGGCGCCCGGACTCCGACGGAGGGGCATCGATCGCGCTCTCGAAGGGATTCGTCGGCGGTACGGGCCTGGCTTCGGTGCTCGCCGAGCTCGACGGGCGCGACGGTGCGCTGCGCGACGTGCGCGTGGTTCGTTCGCGCACGCTCCTGCGCGATCGCGACTCGGTGACGCTGCTCGCGGACCTGCGTCATCTCGACGCGGGTGTCGCCACCGACGCCGCGCTCGCCGCGCGGTTGCGGGCATCGGGTGTCGATGTCGCCGAGCTCGACGCGGGGCTGCGGGCGCGTATCGGGAGCTCGTTCACGCTGTCGGTCGACGTCGAGCTCCCCGACGGCACGCACGATGCGGTGCACGTCAAGCCCGGAGCACGCGCCACGCTTGCGGTCGGGAGCACCGCGACGCACACCGGGCGGCGCCTCGCGCTCGTTGCCGCGGCGGTTGCCGGGTTCCTGGGCCTCGTGCTGTTCGTCGTGAGCCGGCGGCGGCCGTACCGGGGCTGACGGCGGCACGGCATACGGTGGGCGAATGGTCGACCTGCTCGAACAGATCCGGGCTGCGCTCGACGAGCTCACCCCGCGACTCGTCGGGCGGGTGGTCGACGTCGAGATGCCGAGGCTCTTCGTCACCGCCGACACCGTGCCGCTGCACCGGGCGCTGGTCGCGCTGATCGAGCGGGCACTCGACCTGTATCAGGGCGACCTCACCGTGCGCACGACGAAGCATCGGGGGGCCGCACTGGTCGAGATCTCGGGTGAGCACCGAGCGCTCGCTCCGACGGCCGCCGACTGGCCCGACTCCATCGCGCGCGACCTCGAAGCGATCGGCGGAGCGCTCGACACCGACGGTCCGATCGGGTGGTTGACGGTTCCGTTGGCGGGCGCCGCCAACGCGCCGGAGTGAGGAGGCCGACCGCTACCGCGCGATCGGCGGACCGAACTCGGTCGTGAGCCAGGCCGGAAACGCCTCGAGGGAGTCGAACACGACGTCGGCTCCGGCCGAGGCGAGCTCGGCCGCCGAGTGCGGCCCGGTGGTGACCGCGACGGTGGTGACGCCCGCGGCGTGCCCGCTCGCGACGTCGGTCACGGTGTCGCCGACGTAGACGATCGCGTCGTGCTCGCGCAGCGCGGCGACCTTGCCGTCCCCGTAGCGCAACCCCACGACCTCGTCGACCGCGAGCTCCACGTGCGTGAGGCACGCGCGCGCGCTGCGTTCCTCCTTCGCGGTCACGACGAGGCTGCGGCCACCGCGCGCCCGCACCGCCGCGACCGCGGCGCGTGAGCCCGGCAGCAGGGTCGTGCCCGGCACTCCGAGCACCAAGTAGTGGGCGCGATACCGCGCCGCCAACTCGGGGACGCGCGCCGCGTCGACCCAGTCGGCGAGCTCGATCTCGAGGGGCGGACCGAGCCGGCCGATGGCGGTCTCGATGTCGATCTCGAGGCCGGTCTCCGCGACGAGTGCCTCGAAGCTCGCCCGGATGCCCGGGCGCGAGTCGACGAGCGTCATGTCGAGGTCGAATCCCACCACCAGATCTGCCATGCCGCCCCATCCTCGTGCAGTCCCCGGGATGCCTGCGCATCAGATACGAAGCGCAGGCATCCCAGGGACGCGCCGGAGGGGCCGCGACGAGCGGGGAGGGGGAGGCCCGGACGGGGCCGGGGGAGTCACGCGGAATGTCCGAGCCCGCGTGTACCTTCTTGCCATGACCCGAACGCGTGTTCGTCACCGGTGCGAGGCCTGCGGTGTCGAGCAACCCAAGTGGCTCGGCCGGTGCCCCGATTGCGGCGAATGGGGATCGGTGGTCGAGCAGCCGCCGCCGTACACGGGAGCCGATCGCACGGCCCGGGGTGGCGTCGCCACGGCGGTGCCGATGGCCCTCGCCGACGTCGATCCGCTCGGGGCACCGCTTCGCCCCACCGGCGTTCCCGAGCTCGACCGGGTGCTCGGCGGCGGCCTCGTCGCCGGATCGGTCACGCTGCTCGCCGGTGAGCCGGGCATCGGCAAGTCGACCCTGCTGCTCCAGGCGCTCGCCATCCTTGCCGGGCGTGGATCGCGCTGCCTGCTCGTGTGCGCGGAGGAGTCGGTCGAGCAGGTGCGCCTGCGGGCCGACCGGCTCGGCACGCCACCCCCCGGCCTCATGATCGTCGCCGAGACCTCGCTCCCGGTCGTGCTCGCGATCGCCGAATCGCTCGCGCCCGATCTCATCGCCGTCGACTCCATCCAGACCGTGTCCGACCCCGACGCACCGGGCGCGGCCGGGTCCGTCTCGCAGGTGCGCGATTGCGCGCAACGCCTCGTGCGTCACGCGAAGGAGCAGGGCATCGCGACGGTGCTCGTCGGCCACGTCACCAAAGACGGTGCGATCGCGGGCCCGCGCGTGCTGGAGCACGTCGTCGACACCGTGCTCTCGTTCGAGGGCGATCGCGACCACGGAGTGCGCACCTTGCGGGCGCTGAAGCACCGGTTCGGCCCCACCGACGAGCTCGGCGTCTTCGAGATGACGGGCGAAGGCCTGCTCGGCGTGCCCGACGCGAGCGGGATGCTGCTCACCGAGCGGCGCGGCGACACGCCCGGCTCGGTCGTCGCCGCGGCCATCGAGGGCGCGCGTCCGCTGCTCGTGGAGGTGCAGGCGCTCGTCACGAAGAGCAACGCACCCATCCCGCGTCGCGGTGCGCAGGCCCTCGACGGCGGCCGCCTGGCGCTGCTCATCGCGGTCCTCCAGGAGCGCGCGGGAGACGACCTCGCCGGGTTCGACGTCTACGCGAACGTGGCCGGGGGAGTGCGCGTCGCCGAGCCGGGGATCGACCTCGCGGTCGCGATGGCGGTGGCCAGCGCGCGCACCGATCACGCGGTGCCCGCCGACACCGTCCTCATCGGCGAGGTGGGTCTCGGGGGCGAGCTCCGCCAGGTCCCGCAGGTCGCGCGGCGGCTCAACGAGGCGGCCCGGCTCGGGTTCACGCGTGCGATCGTGCCCGCCTCCACCCCCGACGTTGCGGGCATCGGATTGCTCCGTGCCGGCGATCTCATCGACGCGTTCGGGGCCCTCGAAGCACGCGAACCACCGCGAAACGTCCTCGAAGCGGTCTTCGGTCGGGAGTGACCGCCGCGAGGCAACCGACGGGAGTCATCGCACCCGATCCTTGGTACCGTACGAGTACCCGCTGCGGCCTGATCCGTGCCGGGGGAGCGTGTCGGACACGGAGGTGAAGTTGGCTCAGTTCCGATCGGACGCGCTCCACGCGGCGCTCCGGCTGGTGGCGCCCGGGACACCGTTGCGCGAGGGGATCGACCGGATCCTCCAGGCCAACATGGGCGCGCTCATCCTCATTGGCGACGGTCCCGAGGTGCTCGCGATCTGTTCCGGCGGCTTCCTCCTCGACGCCGAGTTCACCCCCCAGCGGCTCTCCGAGCTGGCGAAGATGGACGGCGCCGTGATCCTCGCGGCCGACGGCTCCCGGGTGGCCCGGGCGAACGTGCACCTCGTGCCCGACCCCGACATCCCCACGTCGGAGACCGGCACCCGGCACCGCACGGCCGAGCGGGTCGCACGCCAGATGGACGTGCCGGTCATCGCGATCTCCGAAGAGATGTCGGTCGTCACGATCCGCCAACGCAGCGCCAAGAAGACGCTCGAACCCATCCCGCGCGTCCTCGCGCGCGCCGACCAGGCCCTGCAGATCCTCGGCCGGTACAAGGCGCGCCTCGACGGCCTGAGCGGTGCCCTCTCCGCGCTCGAGGTGGAAGATCTCGTCACCGTGCGCGATGTCGCCGAGATGGTGCAACGCGCCGAGATGGTGCGGCGCATCGCCGAGGAGATCGAGGGATACGTCATCGAGCTCGGAGCCGACGGCCGCCTAGTGCAGCTCCAGCTCGAGGAGCTCACCGGCGGCGTGCAACACGACCTCGGTCTCGTCTGCGAGGACTACGTCGTGCGGCGCGACCACGAGGAGCTCGATGCCGTCCTGGCCCGGCTCGCCGAGGTCGACGACGACGACCTGATCGACGGGCGCGCGGTCACCGGAGTGCTCAATCTCCCGCGCGACGCCGACCTCGACACGTCGATCCAGCCTCGCGGCTACCGGCTCCTCGCCAAGATCCCGCGGTTGCCCGATGCGATCGTCGAGCACATCGTCGAGCGGTTCTGCAACCTGCCCAAGCTCATGCGGGCGAGCATCGCGGACCTCGTCGAGGTCGAAGGTGTCGGCGAGGCGCGGGCACGCGCGATCAAGGACGGTCTCTCCCGTATCGCGGAGAGCTCGATCCTCGAGCGCTACGCATAGGATCGCCGGCAGTGGCAGCGCTCGGAGAAGGCCCTCAGGAAACCTCGACCGAGCGACGGTCGCTCGTGAACGGCGACGCGCTCGTGCCCGTCGTGCACGCGCGTCCCGACGGCATGCCGGTCGCCGGAGTCGTGCTGCATCCCGACATCATGGGTGTGCGTCCCCTCTTCGACGACATGGCGCGTCGGCTCGCGTCGCACGGCTTCGCCGTCGCGATGATCGAACCCTTCGCCCGAAAGACCGAGTCCGAACGGGCCGGAAGCGACGTTGCGACCCGTATGGGCTGGCTGGCCGGCCTCGATGACGAAGACGTGCTCGGCGACCTCTCGGTCGCGGCCGATCTGCTCGTCGTCGACGACGGCGTGACGAGCGTCGGCGTTCTCGGGTTCTGCATGGGCGGCATGTACGCGCTCAAGGCCGCGGCGACCGAACGCTTCGATCGCGCGGTCTCGTTCTACGGCATGATCCGGCTGCCCGAGGCGTGGCAGGGGCCGGGGCAGGGCTCCCCGCTCGACACCGCGGCCGACGCGTGCCCGACGCTCGCGATCTTCGGTTCCGCCGACTCGATGACGCCGGCGACCGACATCGACGCGTTGCGGGCCGCGTGGTCCGGTCGCGACGACTGCGAGATCGTGGTCGTCGAAGGCGCCGAGCACGGGTTCGTGCACGATCCCGACCGTCCCGCGCACCGGCCCGACGAGTCGGCCGAGCTCTGGACGCGCGCGATCGCGTGGCTCTCGGCCTGAGCTCCGACCACCCGACCCGCTACACGTGGGTGCGGGCCTCGAGCTCTGCTCGATCGAGGATGCGGTAGCGGGTCCGAGCCGAGACCTGCAGCCAACCGAGGCGCACGAATGTCGCGATCGCCTTGTTCACGCGCTCGCGTGAGGCACCGACCATCGCCGCCAGCTCCTCTTGCGTCACCGGGAGCGAGAACTCGTTGTCGGGGCCCGCGATCTGGAGCAGCCGCTTCGCGGTGCGGCCGGTGACGTCGAGGAACATCGCGTCGGCGAGTGCCTCGTCGGTCGCGCGCAGGCGCCGGGTGAGGATGAGCGTGACGTCCCAGAGCAGGCTCGGGTTCGCGTCGACGACCGCCCGGACCGCCGTGTACTCGACCTCGCCGAGCAGCACGGGCGTCAGGGCACGCGCGTCGGAGGAACGGGGCTCGGTGTCGAAGAAGGGGAGCTCACCGAAGAGCGCTCCGGGGCCGAGCACCGCGGCGACCGATTCGCGGCCGTCCCGGGCGCGTACCGCGATCGCGATCCGGCCGCTCTGCACGACGAAGAGCCGCGTCGCGACGTCTCCGGCGTGGCAGATGTACTCGCCTCGCCGGTACCGGCGCGCCGTCGCTCGGGACGCCAGCTCCCCGGCCAGGGCGCGCGGGAGGGAACCGAACGACTCGGGCGGTTCCCCCGGCCGCCGCGACTGCATCCCCAACCTCCTCATCCCCGAGCGGTGCCCGTCTGCAGTCTCGGCGGAAACCGGGTCGGGCGTCGAGTCTTTCTCGCAGCATCCCGGGAATTGGGTAGTGACTACTCAGGCGGCCGGCCGGCCGGTCACCGATGCTCATCGAGACGACAACACCCGTTCCCGAGGAGCACACGATGGGTTTCCTGAAGCAGATGAAGGACATGAAGAACACGCTCCACGAAGCGCCGGGCATGATCGCCCAGGCCCAGGAGCTCGGCGCCCAGGCCCAGGCGTACGGCGCCGCGATGGCGGCGACGCCCGGTGTCGGCACCCCGCACATCGTCACGCCGGGTGAGCTCGAGCCGATCGCGGGCATCTCGCTCGACCGGTACGCGCAGCTCGCGAAGGCGGTCGGTACCCGCAAGCTCCAGGGCGCCGAGCTCGACGCGTTCCTGGGTGCCAACGGCCACAACGCGGCCGACTGGCAGGCCGCGTACGACGGCTGGAACGCACGGATGAAGGCCAACATGGGCCTCTCGACGCAGTTCGGGACGCTCTACCAGTCGGCGGCGGCACTCTGATGGGCTTCCTCAAGGACATCAACACCCTGAAGAAGCAGGCGAAGGAGATCGACAAGACCTTCGACCCGGGCGCGCAGATGCGGGCGGGCAAGGAGCGGATGGCCGCGGCGCAGGAGATGCTCGCCCAGCAGACGGCGGCGGCCCAGCTCGTCAGCACGGGTGAGACCGCCGAGGCGCAGGTGGTGGCGGCCCGCGACACCGGCACCCAGATCAACCTCCAGCCGGTGCTCGAGATCGACCTGCTCGTGATGCGTCAGGGACAGCCCCCCTACCCCGCGACGGTCCGGCAGCTCGTGGCGAACGCCCAGCTCGGCCTGGTGGCGCCGGGGGCGATGATCTCGGTGCGGATCGATCCGGCGAACCCGTCGACGGTGCTCCTCGGAATCTGAGAACCGCCGGCGTGGCGAAACCGCCGCACCGTCTGCCGTGAGGGGTCCTTCGGGGCCCCTCACGGCGCGCCCGGGGGCCATTTGCCCGTCAAGTTCCCCTCGCGGAACGCCGAGACCACCTCAACGAGCCCAACGGGCGGGCGCCCTCGGCGCGCGTCCATGAGACGACAGGAAACCGACTCGGGGGCGCTTGATGTTCGTCGAAGGCGTACGACTGTTCATGGTCGTGCTCGGCACCGCAGCCGGGTTCTGGGTGTCGCGGAGCTTCGGTGCCGCCGGCTCGGGCCTCGAAGGCCTCGGCGGCATGCTCGGGTGTCTGGCCGGCTACGTCGGCGGTGGGGTGGTCGGCCGCTTCCTCGACCGGGCGCTCGGCGCGGTCGAGCGGAGGGCGGAGCGCATTCCCGCGGCCCAGGTCGTGGCGGGCGCGCTCGGCGCCGTCGGCGGGGGCATGGTGGCGGTGCTCGTCTCGGTCCCGATCGTCCTACTCGTTCCGGGCGGCCTCGGCATCCCGCTCGCCGGTCTGCTCGTGTGGGTCTCG
>DAIQOP010000121.1:0-11472 GCA_036787815.1 Actinomycetota bacterium | reverse complement strand
ACCCATCCCCACCCGCACCGGCACCCACATCACCCAAGCCATCGAGCGCGCCCACACACTCCGACTCACGCCAACACCGTGCGCGGCGTGACCGGCCCGCGCCGGGTGGCATAGTGCCCGGATGACAGCAGCGCGCATCACGATCTCCGACTACGACCCCTCGTGGCCACGCCGAGCGGAGGCGGTGATCGAGCTCGTGCTCGCGGCATCGGGCGGCACGGTGGAGCGCGTCGAGCACATCGGGAGCACGGCGATCCCCGGCATGGCGGCCAGAGACGTCATCGACCTGCAGGCCACGGTCGACGACCTCGACGCCGCCGCCGCCGCCCTCGATGCATCCCTCGGCGCGCTCGGCTTCGCCCGGCGGCCCTACGACCACGACCACGTGCCGGCCGGCCTGCTCGACGATCCGGAACGTTGGATCAAGCGGTGCTTCTCCCGGCGCGACCATCCCGACGGCGACGTCAACCTGCACCTGCGACTGCACGGTTCACCCAACGAGCGGCTCGCGCTCTTGTTCCGCGATTGGTTCCGCGCCCACCCCGACTCGGTGCCGGCCTACGCCGCGTTCAAACGCAGTCTCGCCGCCGAGGTGAACGGGATCGGCGCCTACGCCGACGTGAAGGACCCGGTGGTCGATCTGGTCGAGACGATCGCGGAGACGTGGGCCGCGGTCACGGGTTGGAGCCCGTAGCTCCCGGCGGTTCCTTACCGATGCGCGTGAACGCCTCGACGGGGGTCTCGGCAACGTCCTTGTAGACGTGGTGGACGCAACGCTCACCGGGCTTCGTCGGCGGGTACTCGATGCTCGTGGGAGATTCGCCCCACTCGACCGGTTGGATCTCGTTGTTCACCGAGCAGTGCGCGCAGTAGACCCAGAGCTCGTCGCGCATGAAGGTGCGCCCCGACGTCTCGCGCAGCACGCGGTACGGATGCTCACCTTCGTAGCGGCCGTCGTCGATGAGCTTGCCACCGCTGCCGCACCGGAACGAGAGCACGATCTTCTCGTCGTCCTCGTCGACCTCGACCTCGCCCATGTTCGCGAGCATCGAACGCGCGATCACCTTGGCGCGTTGCGCGGCCGGCAGCTCGCCCCAGTCGCGCCCCGTCGCGCGCCGGGGCCGTACGAACTCGTCGCCGGTCTTCCGCAGCGCGCGCTCCACCGCCTCTTCACCGAGCTCGTCGGCGATGAAGGTGAGCAACGTGGTGATCCAGTTGATCGAGTAGTCCTTGAGGCTCGCCCACTGCGCGACCGCGCGATCGATCAGCGCACGCGCGTCCTCGGAGTCGCCCGCGTCCAGTGCGGCCTTCGCCTGCTCCCAGAGCGGCGTCTGCATCTTCTCGATCTCGGCGGCGCTCAGCACGCGTTCGGTCGGCTCGGTCGCGAGCGGTTCGGTCATGAGCGCGGCAGGCCCAGCACCCGTTCGGCGATGATGTTGCGCTGGATCTCGCTGGTGCCGCCGGGGATCGTGGCGCCGAACGAGCGCAGGTACTGGATCGCCCACGAGCCCTCGCGCCACATCTGCGGACCGAGGAAGTCGAGGTCGACGAGCTCGGGACCGAGCATCTCCGTGGCCGCGAGCAGGCACCGCTGGACCGACTCACTGCCGTAGAGCTTCAGCAACGAGTGCTCCGGCGACGACTTGCCGGCCATGAACTTCGAGAAGCCGCGGTACCCCATTGTGAGCAGCGCCTGGGAGTCGACGTAGAACGATGCGACCGCGTCGCGGAAGCGGTCGTCGTCGCCGAGTCGACCGCCGCCGGGCACGGCCCGGTCCGCGAGGCCAATCATCGCCTGTACTGCTCGCTGGAGGCTGTACGCGTAGTCGATCCAGAGCATCGCGCGCTCGTGCGCGAGCGATCCCTGGGTGATCGGCCAACCCCCGTGCAGCGGGCCGACGAGATTGGCGCGCGGCACGTGCACGTCGGTGAGGAAGACCTCGTTGAAATCGCAGAAGTCCATCTCCGACAGCTCGGGGAACGGCCGCGTCTCCACCCCGGGCGACCGCATCTCGATGAGCAGCGCGGAGATCCCCTTGTGCTTCGGCGCGTCCGGATCGGTACGCACGAAGCACAGGCACCAGTCGGCGTGATGCGCGCCCGATGTCCAGACCTTCTGCCCGTTCACCACGAAGTCGTCGCCGTCGAGCACCGCTCGGGTCGAGAGCCCGGCGAGATCGCTGCCCGCGCCGGGCTCGCTCATGCCGAGGCACCACGCGATCTCGGCCCGCAGCGTCGGGACGAGGAACCGCTCGCGCTGGTCGTCCGTGCCGTAGTCGCGGATCGACGGGGCGATGATGCCGAGCGCCTGCGGGTTGAGCGAACGCGGGATCTCGCGCCGCGACATCTCCTCGAAGTAGATCATCTGCTGCACCGGCGTCGCATCGCGCCCACCGAGCTCGGGGGGCCAGCCGGGTACGAGCCACCCGCCGTCGAAGAGTGTGCGCTGCCACCCACGCGCCCAGTCGGGAAGGTGCGCGCTCGACAGCTTCGGTTGCCGGAGCACCTCCCGCGGCGGGCAGTTGGCCTCCAGCCAGGCGATCAGCTCGGCGCGGAACGCCTCGTCGGTGGCTTCGTACTGCAGGCGCATCGGCGGCGAGGGTAGTTTTCCGACACGCGTGTCAGCAATCGGCGCCCGACGCGTGCGCTCGGACGAACGGAGCACGGGTGGACTTCGAGTTCTCCGACGACCAGGAGCTGCTGCGCGATTCGGTGCGGCGCTTCCTCGCCGACCGCGCGCCGGTCGCCGGCTACGTGCGTCCGCTCCTCGACGGGCCCGACAACCGCCGGCCCGAGGTGTGGGACGCGCTCGCGGAGCTCGGGGTCGTCGGGCTGCTCGTGCCCGAGGAGTACGGCGGCGCGGGACGAACCGGAATGGTCGACGCGGCGGTGGTGCTCGAAGAGCTGGGTCGGGTAGTGCATCCGGGCCCGTTCCTCGCGTCGGCGATCGGTGCGGTCTCTCTCGCGCTCGGTGCGGGATCACCGCGTGAGCACGAGTTCCTCCTCCCCGCGATGGCGACGGGCTCGGTCGTCGGCACCGTTGCGCTGCTCGAACCGGGGCGTCGCTTCGCGATCGACGCACCGACCACGACCGCACGCCGCCTCGGAGAAGGCTGGGTGCTCGACGGCACGAAGGTCCATGTGCCCGACGCGGTCGGGAGCGACGTCGTGCTCGTCACCGCTTCGGTCGCCGGGGAGACGGGCACCGCCGTGTTCGCGGTGCAGACGGCGTCGGGCGGTGTCGTGGTCACCCCCACTCCCACCGTCGACGGCACCCGCAAGCAGGGCGAGATCACGTTCGACGGCGCGCCGGGCCGGCGCCTCGGCACGGGCGACGCATCCGCGGCCGTCGCGCGCACCGTGGATCGCATGGCGGTGGCGTCGGTCATCGACGGTGTGGGCGCCGCCGCACGGGCCCTCGAGCTCGCGGTGGAGTACGCGAAGGAGCGCGTCGCGTTCGACCACCCGATCGGATCGTTCCAGGCCGTGCAGCACCTGTGCGCCGACATGCTCCGCGCGGTCGAGCTCGGACGCGCCGCGGGCTACTACGCATGTTGGGCGGCCGACGAGGCCGCGCCGCACGAGGCGCACCGCGCCGCGACGATGGCGAAGGCCTACGCGAGCGAGGCGTTCCCCCAGCTGGGCGGCAGCGCGATACAGGTGTTCGGCGGCATCGGCTTCACGTGGGAGCACGACATCCACCTGTACTACAAGCGCCTGCTGTCGCTCGCGTACACCCTCGGTTCCGCCGACGATGCGCTCGAGGCGCTCGCCGACGTGGTGCTCGCCGACCGCTAGTGACGGTGCCGGAAGTCGTTGTAGTAGACGCCGACGAACGCGGCTACCGCAACGGCGAACGCAGCGATGCCGCGCTTGCTGTACTTCTGGTTGTACTTGTGGCCGGGCTTCGCCGTGATGTGACCGGGGATGAAGCCCGGCAGGTTCGGCGGAGTCGTCGTCAGGTAGATCACGCCTACCACGAGGAACACGACACCCAGGACGATGAGCACCCACGAGATGGGAGAAATGCGACGCATGGGCGGCACTGTACGTCAACTGTCCCACTTCTGACCAGATGGTCGACCCGCGTGCTTGCGGTCAGGAATCCTTGACGAGCAGGAGGCAGCCGCAGGTGTTCCCGCCGCCCGCTGCCGCGACCGCGACCTCGGGAACGCGCGCGACCTGGCGGTCGCCGGCTTCGCCCCACATCTGGGTCGCCGCCTCGTGGAGGAATCCGTAGCCGTGCAACCGGCCCGCGGAGAGCTGCCCGCCGTGCGTGTTGAGCGGTAGCTCGCCGTCGCGCGCGATCCGCGTGCCGCCGTCGATGAACGGCCCGCCCTCCCCCACCTTGCAGAAGCCGAGCGCCTCGATCCATGAGAGCGTGATGAAAGAGAAGCCGTCGTAGGCCTCGAGCAGCTGCACGTCGCTCGGCTTGAGGTCGGTGCGGGTCCACATCTGCGCGGCCGCGTCGCGGTTGGCCATCGTCGACAGGTCGTCGAACTGATCCCACGACGGGCGCCCGTGAATCGCCGAGCCGACCGCCTCGACCCGGAGCGGCGGCTTGCGCAGGTCCTTGGCGCGGTCGATGCGCGAGACGATGACCGCGGTGCCCCCGTCGCAGGGCACGTCGCAGTCGTAGAGACAGAACGGCGTCGTGATCATGCGGGCGTCGAGGTAGTCGGCCATCGTCATCGGCGCGGTGTAGATGGCCTTCGGGTTGAGCGCCGCGTTGCGGCGGGCGTTGAGCGCGATCCACGCCAACTGCTCGCGCGTCGTGCCGTAGTCGTGGAAGTGACGCTGCGCGAACATGGCGATCCAGATCGCGGCCGAGGGCGACGAGAACACGAGGTTCCACTCCATGAACCCGCTGGCCTTGAAGCTGCCGCCGCCACCGCCCCCCGGCATGACCGCGGAGCGCCCCTTCTCACCCTGCGCGCTGCCCTCGAACACGCTGCGGAAGCAGAGCACGTGGTTGGCGAGACCGGACGCGACGGCGAGGCACGCGTTGATCACCGAACCCAGCTGGCCCGACGTCTCGAGCCCGCTGTTGTACCAACCGCAGTTGAGCCGCAACGCGTCCATCACGTCGTACGCGCCCGCGGCGCTGAAGCCCGCGGGCGTCCCCATCGGTCCGGGGTAGGTCGAGACGCCGTCGATGTCGGCGGTCGTCAACCCTGCGTCGTCGATCGCACCGAGGCACGCGTCGAGGGTGAGCTCCAACGGGTCGCGCCCGAGCCGGCGGCCGACGTCGGATTGCCCCACCCCACTGATGCAGGCCCGCCGTTCGATGATCTCGTTCGCGTTCATGCCTGCGCCTCTTCGGGCTCGAAGAGGGGGATCCACACGTCGCCCTCGGGATCGGAGTGGTGCTCGAACGTGACCCGCACGGGCATCCCGATGACGACCGCGTCGGGATCGATGTGCACGAGGTTGGTGGTGAGCCGCACGGTCGGCTGCTCGACGATCTCGACGATCGCGACCACGTACGGCAGCTCCGGGCCCGGCATCCAGGGCTGGTAGTTCACCGAGTAGGTCGCCACCACGGCCCGACCGGAGACGGCCTCGGGAGCAAGGTTCTTCGAGTGGCACATCGGGCAGATCGGTTGCGGCGGGTGGATGTAGTACTCGCAGTCCTGGCAGCGCCAGAACACCAACTCGCCGCGCTCACCGCCCTGCCAGAAGCAGCGATTGTGCTCCGTGAGCTTCGGCAGGATGCGGAACGGCACCGCCTCCTCTGACATCTTCGCCTCCGGCATCGCGATCTCCGTCACTCGGCTTCGGTCGTGCGCGCGCTGTCGAATCCCTCGCGCGCGTGCGGGATCGCCTGCACCGCGGGCAGCAGGCCACCGCCCGGGGTCGTCAGCATGATCGACCCGAGCACTTCTTCCCAAGTCGCGCCCACCTCGTGGGCGAGCATCGCGTGGCGCCGCACACCCTCGTGGTTCCGGAGCACGACGGTGACCGCCATGCGGATGAGCTCGTGGGTCTTGCGATCCGGAGCCCTGAGCGAGTCGACCTGCGACATCCACGCGTTCTGCGCCTCGTGCAGCGCGGGGAACACCTCGTGGAGCGGCCCCTCGAACGGGAAGTTCCAGTCCTGATCCGGCATGACGCTCACGCTACCGCCGGTGCCGCGGGCACCGGGCCTGCACCGTCAACACGGTTTGAAGACGGGGATCGTGATGTCGTCGGAGATGGCCCGGTAGTCGACCTCGACGGCCATGCCCACGCGGAGGGCGTCGAACTCGCAGTCGACCACGTTCGTCATGACGCGCGGGCCTTCTTCGAGGTCGACGACGGCGGCCACGTACGGCACCCGCTCGTTGAACGGCGGCAGGTCGTTCGTCACCACGACGGAGTACGTGTAGAGCACCGCGCGGCCGCTCGCCTCCACCCACTCGACGCGCTCGCTCCAGCACTTCGGGCAGAACGGCCGCGGGTAGAAGTGGTGCTCGCCGCACTCGAGGCAGTGGCGCACCATGAAGCGCCCCTCTCTGGCCGCGTCCCAGAACGGCTGCGTCTCGGCATCGGGAGTCGGGAGGTCGAAGCGCACGTCAGCTCCGGCTTCCATCGTCGCGTACGCGTCTCGGCAGCGCGGCGACGGCTTCGCCGGCGATCTTCGCCTCGCCGTCCTGGTTGACGAGCTCGCAGGTGAGCACGACCTCCGACCGCTCGGGGCGCTTCTCGGCGACAATCACCTTGGTGGTGAGCGTTTCGCCGGGCCAGGTCTGCTTCGTGAACCTGACCTTGTACGAGCGCAGGTTGCCGACGCCGACGAAGTTCGTGAGCGCGGTGCCGAGCAGCCCAGCGCTGAACATGCCGTGGCCGAAGACGCTGGGCAGCCCGGCTTCCTTCGCCTTCACCTCGTCGGTGTGCATCGGATTGAAATCGCCCGAGGCGCCCGCATACATCACGAGGTCGGTGCGCGTGAGCAGGTGCGAGAGCGGTGGCCCCGCGTCGCCCTCGGCTACATCTTCGAAGAAGACTGCGTTCATGGTCGCACTCGCTCGGTTCGGTACGGGGCTGCACCCGTGGTTTCGGATGGCGCTCGCCGCTCCGGACGCCTCGGCCAACGGCCGCGTCCCTGCGGGAGCGAGGGGCATTCTTGTCGCTGCACGGTTCACGGATCGCGGGGGAGGCCGAGCAGTCGCTCGGCGATCACGTTCTTCTGGATGTCGGTGGTACCCCCCGCAATCGTGAGGCACCGGTTGAACAGGAACGCCTGCACCCACGACGCGGCATCCGCGCCCGCGCCGAGCGAATCGGTGCCGCCGAGCACGAGGCCCGCCTCTTGCACGCGCTGGTCGTGCTGCACGCCGAGCAACTTGCGCACCGCCGCCTCGGAGCCCGACGGATCGGCGCCCCGCAGCGCGGCCAGCGTGAGGCGGTACCCGAGCACCGCCAGCGCGTGGCCGGTGGCGGCGAGCGCACCGACCGACTCGAGCGCGGCGGTGTCCTCGGTGAGGCCCCGGCGTTCGAGCTCGCGCAGCAGGCCGACCACGCCGCCGCCGATCGTGTTGCCCGATCCCATGTACACGCGTTCGTTGGCGAGGGTGGTGCGCGCGCAACGCCAACCGTCGTGCTCCTGACCGACGAGGCAGTCGTCGGGAACGAAGACGTCGTCGAAGAACACCTCGTTGAACATCGCGTGGCCGGTGAGCTCGCGCAGCGGGCGGATGTCGATGCCCGGCGTCTTCATGTCGACCATGAAGCACGAGATGCCGTCGTGCTTGGGGCGATCGGGATCGGTCCGCGCCAGCAGGATGCCCCAGTCGGCTTCCTTGGCCATCGACGTCCAGACCTTCTGACCGTTGACGATCCAGCCGCCGTCGACCCGTTGCGCGCGCGTCGTGAGCCCGGCGAGATCGGATCCTGCGCCCGGTTCGCTGAAGAGCTGGCACCAGGTCATCTCGCCGCGCAGCGTCGGCGTGATCCACCGCGCCTGCTGCTCGGCCGTGCCGTAGACGATGAGGTTCGGCAGCGCCCAGGCGCCGACGCTGATCCCGGGCCGCACCATCTTCGCGGCGCGGAACTCCTCTTCGATCACGAGCAGCTCGAGTGCCGACGCGTCGCGTCCCCACGGCTTCGGCCACGAAGGCGTGATGTAGCCGGCCTCGGCCAACCGGTTGCGTTGCGCCTGCGGATCGAGGTCGCGCAGCTCGGCGATGAGCGCCCGGATCTCGGCGCGCAGGCGGTCGGCATCCGGGCCGACATCGAGGGTGAGCCGCCGCCGATCGCCCGCGAGCGCGAGACGCGCGACCCGTTGACGCCACCGGTCGGGCGTCGTGTCGATCTGATGGAGCGAGATCGCGCGCCGCAGGTACAGGTGGGCATCGTGCTCCCAGGTGAAACCGATGCCGCCGAGGGTCTGCACGCAGTCCTTGGCGTTCTCGAACACGGCGTCGAGCGCGAGCGAAGCCGCGCCGGCAACGGCCAGCGAACGGCCGTTGTCGCCACCCGGGTCGCCGATCGCGCGCGCCGCGTCCCAGACCGCGGCCCTCGCGAGCTCCGTACGCGCCAGCATCTCGGCACAGCGGTGCTTGACCGCCTGGAACTGGCCGATCGGGCGGCCGAACTGCTCGCGGACCTTCGCGTACTCACTCGCGGTCTCGACGCACCATTGCGCGACGCCGATCGCCTCCGCGGCGAGCAGCACCGCGGCGAGGTCGCGCACGCGGTCGGCGGGCACCGCGGCGAGCACGTCGTCGAGCGCCACCACCGCGCCGTCGACCTCGATCCGACCGACTCGCCGAGTGAGATCGACGCTCTCGATCTCCACCACGGTCACCGCCGGGTCGTCGAGCTCGAGCGCGCACCACATCACGCTGCCGCTCTGCTCGCCCGTGGCCACCGGGACGAGCGCGACATCGGCGAGCGACGCGCTGAGCACCGGAGCGACGCTTCCGGAGAGTCGCACTCCTCCCGGCGCGGCGTCGCCCCTGAGCGCGCCCGTGAGCGCGATCGTGGCGACGCGGGTGCCGCTGGCGATCTGCGGGAGCAACGCCTTGGCCGTCGGGCCGTCGGCGGCCTCCGCGAGCACCGCACCCGCGAGCACCGTGGCGAGGAACGGTCCGGGTACGCACCCGCGGCCGAGCGCCTCGAGCACGACCGCGAGCTCCACCGCGCCGTAGCCCGCGCCGCCGAGCGCCTCGGGCACGTGGAGCCCGGTCCATCCGAGCGCGCACAGCGCGGCCCAGAAGTCGGGGGCCGAGTCGCGCCCGGCGTCGACGGCGGCCCGGATGACGGCCGACGACGCGTTCGCATCGACGAACCGGCGAACGACGTCGCCCAGCTCCTCGTGCTCGGCCGTGATCCCGATCGGCATTGGCTCCTCCGCGCCCGACGAGCACGGATCGTCCCACGAACCTGACGGCCCCGTCAGGTCGAGTGGCTCAGACGATCTTCTCGCCGTCGCGCAGGATCGCGATGGCCTGCGTCGGGCAGCCCTGGGCCGCGAGCACGATCTTGTCGTCGGGTGCACCGGCGGGATCGACGACGATCGCGATGCCGTCGTCGTCGAGGTCGAACACGCCCGGGGCCCAGAACGAGCAGTTCCCCGACCCCATGCAGACATCTCGGTCGATCTTGATCTCGAGCACGCCCCGACCATACCGGACGGCGTTTGTGCGCCTGAGGGAGGATGGAGGTCGTGGCCGACGAGGGGAACACCGAGGTCGTGAGCGGCCAGGACGCTGGAGGCCACGCCCGACCGGCAAGCATGGAGGTCGTGGCCGACGAGGGGAAGACCGAGGGAGCCGAGGAGGGGGAGGAGACCCGGACGACGCGGCTGCTGAGCCGCGTCGAGGCGCTGGCCGATCGTGTCCGGAAGCCCGCGCCCGGGCCGGTGCGCACCGCGATCCTGATCGGGGCGGTGATCTTCTTCGCCGGCGGGGTCGCCTTCGCCGCCCTGCACTTCCCGGAAAAGCACGGCCATCCCCGCTGGTGGTTGCTGGTCGCCGTGGCCGTGTTCGGGCCGAGCGGCTTCACGGTGTGCAACGTGATGGAGTACCGGCTGACGGCCCGCCTGGCCGGCTTCTCGGTCACGTGGCCGCACGCCCTGCGCATCGCGATACTCGGGAGCGCCGCCAACCTGTTGCCGCTGCCCGGGGCCATGCTCGTGCGAACCCGGGCGCTCGCCGGGATGGGCGCCACCTACGGCGCCGCGCTCGGTTCGGCGCTCACGGTCGGGCTGATCTGGCTCGGCACCGCCTCGACGCTCGCCGGCGCCCTGCAACTCGGCGGTGCACACCGCGATGTCGGGGCGGCCGTGGGCGTCGTCGGCGTGCTCGCGCTCGCCGTCGCCTACCGCATCCTCACCCGGCGCCGGCCGGGCATGGAGGGAGCGCGCCTGATGCTCCGTCTCATCGCGGTCGAGGCGACGCTCACGGTCTTCGCCGCCCTGCGCCTGTACCTCGTCGTCGAAGGGTTCGGGTTCCACGTGACGCCCCCGCAGGCGGTCGCGCTCACCCTCGCGGGCGTGCTCGCCACCGTCACCGGCGTGGTGCCGGGCGGGCTCGGCGTCCGGGAGGGTCTGGCTGCCGCGATCGGTCCGCTCGTGGGCCTCTCGGCGAGCCTGAGCCTGATCGCGGCGGCGTACGAGCGGCTCGCCGACCTCACCGTGGTCGGCATCGCGGCCACGGTCATCCTCGTGCTCGACCATCGTCGTCACCGGTCGGCGCCGCCGCTCGATCCCGAAGCGGCGGGCTGAACCGCGTCGCGGTCCGGCCTTTCGCGACCCCCGCCCGGTAGCCTCCTCTGCTCCGGCACGTGAGGTCTGTTCATGAACTCCAGCGTCAAGAAGGTGCTCCGCGATCCCATCGGCGCGGTGCGGCGGACCGTCGACAAGCTCGTTGTCGGTCCGCTCCGGTACCGCAAGGGCCGGAGCTACGACGCGCAGGCGTACTGGGGCAATCGCTTCTCGCGCTACGGCAGCTCCCTGCGGGGCCCGGGCGACGAAGGGCTTTCGGAGACCGACAACGATCGCGACTACGCGGTGGCCGGCGACACCTTCCGCAGCTTCTGCGAGAAGAACCGGCTCGACTTCGCGGCCGGCAAGACCCTCGAGATCGGGCCCGGCACCGGCTTCTACACCCGCATCATGGTCGGCAAGGGCGCGACGCTCACCGGCTTCGACATCACCGACGTGCTGTTCGACGAGCTCCGTGCCGAGCTCCCGTCGGTCGAGCTGCGCCAGGGCGACGTCAGCCACGACGCGATCGAAGGCTCGTACGAGATCGCGGTGATGATCGACGTGATCGAGCACATCGTCACCGAAGAGGCGTTCCGCGGGGCGATGGGCAACATCGCGAAGGCCGTGACCGACGACGGCGTCTTCATCCTCGGCCCCGTGCTCGAGCGCCACGGTCGGCACCTCTACTACGTGCACTTCTGGACCGAGGAGGACGCTCGTGCCGCCCTCCCGGGCTGGAACGTCGTCGACGCCGTGCCGTTCCGGTCCGGGCGCCTGCTACT
>DAIQOP010000120.1:0-11483 GCA_036787815.1 Actinomycetota bacterium | reverse complement strand
CCGTCAACAGCTCGGGATCCTCGAGGCGACGGACCGCGTTCCCGAGGATCGAACCCGATGCAGCCATGAGCAACCCCCCGTGTGCAGACGTGAGCACGCTACCCGTGTTCAGGATCCACTTCTACAGCGCCTCGGTGCGGCCGGTTCGAGAGTTGGTGCCTTGCCGCGGACCACGACGATCTGCCCTGGGACGTGGTGGAAAGCCGTACTTCGCTGACGCGGTGGGGACCTTGGACTCTGTGAGCGTCGTGAGGCGACGTTCAGTGTGGACACCTGTCTCGCGAGAGGAGACGCGATGGAGTCGGCACTGCAGGTGATCCGTGAGCGTCGTTCGGTGCGGCGTTACACGGACGATCCTGTCGACGACGCGACCCTCGACGTGCTCCTCGAGGCCGCGATCTGGGCGCCGAGCGCAGTGAATGCGCAACCATGGTCGTTCGGCATGATCCGGGACCGCACCCTCCTCGAGCGCTACGCCGAGCGCGCCAAGGCGATCTACCTTGCTGTCCCGCCCGTGGGGGAGCTGGCGGCGACGCCCGAACCGGTGCTCCGACACTTGCGAGAGGTGCTGGCCCAACCCGGCTACGACGTGTTCCACGGCGCCGGCGAGGTCAAAGCGGAGCTCGGCGTACCCGAGAGCGTCGTCGCGGCACTGCCGATGGTCGTCGGCCACCCCGCGGAACAACCTCACCCGACCACGAGGAACCCGCCGCGGGTTCTGTACAGACGCTGAAGCATCGGCATGGGGACGCACACGCTCATCGATGGCCCGTCGGGGGTTCAGTCCGCGACAATGGCGATTACCGACGCGGTCATACCCGCGATCGATGAGGCGCTCGTCCATCTCGCGTCGCGCGAACTCATCTCCGCCGCGGAGGCCATCGACACGCTCTTGGATCTGCGTCTGATCGTCGCCGTCGGCGCGATCGTCGCGGCTCGATCGTGAGCGGTCCCGACGATCTCGACGCGTCTCTCTCCGCTGTCGCGGCGGAAGAGAGAGCAAGACGCGCGCAGAGTTTCGGCGGGGCGGCGTCGCAGTACGAACGGTACCGACCCGGACCACCGGTTGCGGCGGTGGACTGGTTCCTTCCGACGCATGTCGGCAGGGTCGTCGACCTCGGAGCCGGGACCGGCGCGTTGACCCGGCTTCTGATCGACCGTGCCGACGAGGTGGTCGCGGTCGAGCCCGACGACCGCATGCGGTCAGTTCTCACCGAGGGGGTCCCCGGCGTCCGGGCCGTGATGGGCCGCGGTGAGTCGATGCCCATCCCCGACAGCTGTGCCGACGCGGTGCTGGCCTCTTCGTCGTGGCATTGGATGGATCCGACGCCGACGCTCCGCGAGGTGGCCCGCGTCCTGGTGCCTGGCGGGATCCTCGGTGCCTTGTGGTCGGGGCCCGATCCCGAGGGCCCGTTCATGGTCCAGGCCCGGGCCCTGCTCGGCGAACAGCCGCGGGGCGGTGTCGAGGCCGCAGTCGCAGGTGAGGGAGACGGCGACCCGCACGGTGGCGAGCTCGCGGGCCTCATCATGGGCGACGCGCTTCGCCCGACGTTCGGCCTCGAGATCCCTCCCGGAGTTCCGTTCGATCAACCGGAACACGCGGTGTTCACCTGGGACGTCGCACTCGACGCTGATGAGTTGATCGGTCTGCTGGGCACCTTCAGCTCGATCATCGCCATGCCCGACGACAGACGCGGACGCGTGATCGCTGAAGCCCGTCGACTCCTGCGGGAGCTACTGAGTGTCGAGGACGACGTGACCGTCGATGTGGCATTCCGCGCGGAAGCCTGGCGATCCCGCCGGAAGTGACGGGAACGTGCGCCTGCTGACGCTAGTGAGTGCGCTCTTGCCGGTACGCGTCAGTTGCTTGGGCGGTGGCCGGTGAAGGTGATGAGTTGTTGGAAGCCACTCGGCCGGTTCGTGTACCGCATCGTGTAGCTGAGGATGCCGGGCACGAACGTGATGCGCTCGGGTCGGGCATCGGCACGCCAGCCGGCCGGGGCGGGGCCTTGCGTCGATGCGAGCTTGTCGCCGGCCGCCTTGATCGCTCCCCACAGCGAATCTCGACACGCGACCAGGTTCCCGTTACCGCAGTAGGCGACGCTGAACTTGCCGTTCACCGGCCGTTCGAGGAGGGCGCGCAGGTCTTTGTCCATGTAGACGTGCCAGCCGGTGTACTGGCCGCCCGGCGGCGCGTCGAACGGCGAGACGAGTGTCGCGAACTGGTCGGTGAGCGACCCGAGCACCGGCGCGGCCCACGCGTCCGCGAGCTTCGTCCAGGCCGCGTCCATGATCGCGGCGCCGGGATCGTCGATCTTGCCGTCGAGGTTACGGTCGAGGCGGTTGCCTCCGTTCGCGCGCCACTTGTCGAGGAGCTCGAGCATCTGCGCCTCGCGTGGACTGGGCGCGGTTCCGGTTCTCAACACCGCCGCGAGCACGGGCTCGAACAACATGACGCGCACGTCTTGGGTCGCGGCCTTGTTCATCGCCGCGGTCAACGACGCCAGTGTCTGCCCACCGGCGGTGCCGAGGTTGTTCGTGAGGAGCTGAACTCGCTGTTCGGCACCGAGCGACCAGTTGTCGTCCGCGGCCTGGTAGCCCGCGACCGTCTTGTTGTTCCAGTTGACGATCTGGCCGTCGGGTGGGTTGGTGCCTTGCGGATGGTTGCCCGCCGACACGAATCCCTGCCACTCGTCGCTTCCTCGCCCGTCGGCCGGGAGGCCGGGGTCGACGTTCGTCGGGCGGATCGGTACCCGTCCGCTCGTGAACACGCCGATGTCGTGGTCGTCGACGTAGAAGGAGTTGAACGTCTGGGGCGACTGGTCGGCCGCTCGGAAGAAGTCGCCCACGTTGTGAACCTTGCCGAATGTGAGGTCGCGGTACAGCAGGAGGTCGAGCGCGTCGCGGCCCGAGCTCGCGCGCTTCCTCGTGACCGCGACCCGGCGCCCGTGCACCGTCGCGTAACCGACGACGGGACCGTGGACGGTCTCGTAGAACGCGACGCGTTGATCAGGAGTGCCTTTGAGCACGCCCGCGTCGAAGAAATCCATGTTGAGACAACGGCCCTGGAACTCGTACTTCGTGTCGCTGCCGTCGCACAGTGTCTCGACGTACGTGTCGATGATGTCGAGACCCGCCGACGTCAGCGACCACGCGTAGTCCTCTGAGCGCCCGATCAGCACGTACCCGACGGTCGCGGCGCTGACGCCGCGAGCATCGATCCCCGGACCGTGCAGATCGACCTCCATGGTGAAGCCCGGGTAGAAGTACCCGATCTGCGGCCCGGCGACCATGAGCGGATGGCCGTTCGCCGACCGCTTGCCCGACACCAGCAGCGCGTTGCTCGCGTGTGCAGGCGTCGTCGGTGCGGTTGCGGCACCGGCGTACGTCGTTGGCTTGAAGCTGCCGTTGTCGAGGAGCACGTTGCCGGCCATGCTGCGCGGCGGCGGCTGAAGCGCGATGTTCCCCGAGACACTCACCGGCGTCTCGGCGTCGTTGGGCTCCCGCAGGTCGTTGAACACGGCCAGACCCTTGGCGGCGCCCAGCTTCGACTCGAGCGCGCTCAAGAACATCGAGCTGCGGGCTTCGTCCCCTCCGCCCTGCCCGACGAACTGGCCTTTCAACGCGTCGAGCGCGTACACGTCGTTGCGGGTCCACGGCTTGGCGGCACTGTGGGTGTGGCGGTAGTACCCGTTGATGCCGGCGAGCCACTGGTCGATGTCGTGCAGGACCGCCCGGCCCTTCGCTCCCGCGGCCAACAGCACCTGGGTCTGCTGCGACAACTGCTTCTCGGTCTGCGCGCTGGGCGTGAAGCTCTTGAGACCGGCGATCAGATCGAGCGAGCTGAGCCCGGGCGCGTCGACGGCCGCGACACGGGCGTTGTACCTCGCCTGCTCGAGCAGCAGGCCGCGATCCTCCCCTGCGACCCATCCGGCCCCGAACATCACGTCGTCGTCCGTCGTCCCGTAGACGTGCGGGACGTCGGAGCCGTCGCGGACGATGCGGAGGCCGGCTCGGTCGGTCGGCTCCGTGCGCAGCGGTCCCTGGCCGGCGGTGCCGAGACGCTCCGACTTGAAATGGTGCGTCAGGTCGCTCGCGGACACGTTGCCCGACAACGGGGTCAAGGAGTCGTAGAGCTTGGCCTGATCGGCCGCTTGTGCGGGCGGTGGCACCGACCCGTACTGACCCGATGGCAGGATGTCCAGCGCGGTCTGCGCGTAGTCCTTCGGGGCCGAGGCAGAGGTCGACGCCGGGTGCTTCGCGGCCGAGCCTTGCTTCTTGCTCCCGCTCGTACACGCGAGCGGCCCCACGACGGTGAGCACTGCGAGCCCAAGCAGCACAGCGGACCTCGGACGACGCGCCACGTTCGCCACCTCCCGGAAGCCTCCCGACGGACGCACGACTCGCTCCCGAGAGTCACGCTTCCCGTGCTGCACGAAACCGCGGACTCCCGAGAGTCCGAACCGCTTCGTCGGAGCCTGCGCCTCCGGCAAGCGAAGGCACTAGAGGCTTTCGACCTACGTTCGTGTGAGCACAACGGTGGACGGGGAGCTGCTCTCGAGGGCCCGCGGAGTCAATCCGGGCTCGACGGATGCCAGCCTCATCGATCACGCGCTCGAGGCGCTGCTCGCGCGTGCCGCCCGATGTCGCCGATCGTCGCGGTGTGGCAACGGGCCCGATTGGGTCGGTCTGGGCGGTTGACGTCAGACTCGGTGGCGTTGCGGCGAAGGAGCGCATGACGAACATGGGGCTACGTGGCGACGCGGCGGTCGTCGGGTTCACCGAACGGCCGTCAGAGCGCCGCTTTGGCGGCACTCCGCGATTCACGATCGAACAGTGGGCTGATCTTGCAGCGGCGGCCCTTGCCGACGCCGGCATCGCAGCCCGTGAGGTCGACGGGATCGTGTGCGGCGGCGACGTGATGGAGGCCGAGCACTTCGTGCCGGCCACGGTCGCCGAGTATTGCGGCTGGCACGTCAACCTCGCCGAACGCGTCGACCTCGGCGGCGCCGGACCGGTTGGTGGCGTGTGGCGCGCGGCCGCGGCGATCGAACTCGGGTTGTGCAATGTCGTGGTGATCGCGGCTCCGGCGCACGCGTCACCCCAGCCACCGGTGCGGCCGCCGTTCGACCCACGGATCCTCTACGGCGCGTCGAGCAACGTGTACGGCTCGCCGCAGGCCGAGTTCGAGATCCCCTACGGGCACCTCGCCCAGAATGCCGGGTTCGCCGCGTACGCGATGCGCTACCACGAGACGTATGGATGGGACGAGCGCGCCCGCGCCAAGATTGTCGCCGATCAGCGCGTGAGCGCCGCGGTCAATCCGAACGCCGTGTGGTTCGGCAAGCCGGTCACGATCGACGAGGTGCTGGCTTCACCGATGATCTCCGATCCGTTGCACCTGCTGGAGATCGTGATGCCCTGTCACGGTGGCGCCGCAATCGTCGTGACCTCCCGCGAGCGTGCCCGCACCGTCCGGCACCGGGCCGCGTTCGTGACCGGCTTCGGTGAGCACGTCATGCACAAGACGCCGACCTATACGCCTGACCTCACGCGCACGCCTATCGGTCCAGCCGCTGACCGCGCGTTCTCGATGGCCGGCATTGGTCGCAGCGATGTCGACATGGTGCAGCTCTACGACTGCTATTCGATCACTGCACTGTTGTCGATCGAGGACTCCGGCTTCTGCGGTAAGGGCGAAGGGATGCAGTTCGTACGCGACCACGACTTGTCGTATCGCGGTGACTTTCCGTGCAACACACACGGCGGCCAACTTGGCTGCGGCCAGTCGAGACTCGCCGGCGGGATGTCGCACGTCGTGGAGGCTGTGCGCCAAATCCAGGCGCGCGCCGGCAACCGCCAGCTCGCGGCTCACCACACTGCGTTCGTGTCTGGTACCGGCGGCGTGATGAGCGAGCAGGCGGCGTTGATCCTGCAAGGAGCCTGATCATGTTCGATATCCCCGCCGAGCTGCTCTCCCCACCGCGGCCGGTCCCTACTCCAACCTCGGCACCGTTCTGGGACGCACTCGACCACGACCGCATCCGAATCCAGCGGTGCGACGCGTGCGGCGCTTGGGTGCACTATCCGCGCGTGCGTTGCCCCGAGTGTCTCTCCGACGAACTCCGGTGGCACGACGTATCGGGGCGCGGCAAGCTCCTCACATGGTCCGTGGCACGACGCGCCACGGCGCCGATGTTCGCCGACCACGTCCCGCAGTGGCTCGCCATCGTAGAACTCGACGAAGGCGTCCACCTGTCGACCACCCTCGTCGACGCGGCAGCGCGCACCCTCCACGCCGACATGCCCGTCGAACCCGTCTTCGACCACATCACCGACGGCATCACCCTGCTGCGCTACCGGCCCGTCAACCCGCCGTTGTAGCAACGCGCGCCGCACCCGTCGACGACGGCCATCGCGGTGATCTTCCCCCGGCGGCTCACGCGCCCGGCATCCGCATTCCCCCGTGATGCAACACGACGGACGGGCTCGTCGTTGTCATCGCTTGGCGACGTCGCCGTGCTCGAGCAGCAGGCTGAGCTCCTCGTCGAGCTCGCCGTCCGCGGTGCCCTCGATGTGGACGTTGGGAAGGAGCCGTGCGAGCCGCTGCGGGAGCCACCAGTTGGCGTTGCCGAGGAGTTCCATGGTTGCGGGAACCAGGATCATGCGAACGAGTGTCGCGTCGATGAGGATCGCGACGGCGAGCCCGAGCCCGAATTCCTTGATCACGCGTTCGCCGCCGAGGACGAAGGATCCAAAGACGCAGACCATGATCGCGGCGGCGGCGGTAATGACGCGTGCGGTGTGCGCGAGCCCGTCGGCGACGGCTTCGGCGTTGTTGCCCGTCTTGTCGAACTCCTCCTTGATGCGGCTGAGCAGGAAGATTTCGTAGTCCATGCTGAGCCCGAAGATGACGGCGAACATCATCATCGGGATGAAGCTCTCGATGGGTCCCTTCTTCCCGACCCCGATGATCCCGGCGCCCCAACCCCATTGGAACACGGCAACGAGCACGCCGTACGCCGCGCCGATCGACAAGACGTTCATGATCACGGCTTTGAGCGGGACGACGAGCGACCGAAACACCATGAGCAGCAACAGGAACGACAGGCCGAGCACCACGACCATGAAGATCGGCAGATGCGCGCCGAGGAAGTTGGAGAGGTCGACGAAGGTCGCGGCGCTTCCGCCGACGTGCACGACGAGGCCGGTGCCCGCCGTGGCCGCGGGGATCACGTGGGCGCGCAGGTTGTGGATCAGCGCGACGGTCTGTTGGTCCTGGGGGCCGGTCGCGGGAAAGACCTGCATGACGGCCGCGGTACCGGACGGGCCGAGGCGCGCAGGCGTCACCTCGACGACGCCGGGCACGCGCGCGATCGCGTCCCGTAGTGCGGGGAGCGCGGTTGCGGCGTGCTGGTCGGGAACCTCGACCGCGACGAGGAGCGGACCGTTGAAACCGGGCCCGAATCCCTTGGCGAGCAGGTCGTAGGAAATGCGCGTGGTGTCCGACTTCGGGTTGTTGCCGGCGTCCGAGTTGCCGAGGGTGATCGAGAACACCGGAAGCGCGAACGTGATGAGGACCGCGAAACCCGCCAACGCGAAGGTCCAGGGTCGGCGCTGGATCAGTCGACTCCACCGGTAGGCGACGGTGGTGCGGCCGCTGGTTGCGCTGCGCTTGGTCCAAGGAAGCGCGAGCTTGTCGATATTGGTCCCGACGAAGCCGAGCACCGCAGGGAGGAGCGTCACCGAAGCGAGCATCGTGAACACGACCGCCAGCGAGGCGCCGACCGCGAGCCCGCGCACGAACGAGAGCCCCATTGCGAACATGCCGAGCAGCGAGATGACGACCGTGGATCCTGCGAACACCACGGCCTTGCCCGACGTCGTCACCGATTTGACGATTGCGCGTTCGGGATCGAATCCGGCGTTGAGGGCTTGGCGGTACCGGGTCACGATGAACAGCGCGTAGTCGATTCCGACACCGATGCCGATCATCGCCGCAAGGATGCCGGCGAAGGTCGGCATCGAGAACACGTTCGCGAGCAGGCTCACACCGGCGAGACCGACGCCGATTCCGAACAGGGCGGTCAGGATCGGCAAACCCATCGCGAGTACCGAACCGAACGCGATCAACAAGATGACCATCGCCGCGAGGATTCCGACGAGCTCCGTTCCACCCGGCGGTTTCCGGCTCTGGAACATGGTGCCCGAGAGCGCGACGTCGAAGCCCGAAGCGCGGGCCCGGGCCGCGAGGGTCTTCACCGGGTCGGCCGTTGCGCTCGTGAGCTTGTCGATGTTCGCGTCGAAGTGGATCTGCGCGAACGCGATCGTTCCATCACGCGAGATCTGGTTTGTGCCCTGCGCGCTGTACGGGCTCGTGACCTCGACGACGTGCGGCACACGCGCGATCCCGGCGAACAGGGCGTTGGCTCGCGCTTCGATCGCCGGGCTCTTCACACCCGACGGCGCGGCAATCACGACGTTGCCCGTCGCGCCCGACTCCGAAGCGAACCGGCCGGCGAGGAGGTTCTGCGCGCGTTGCGAGTCGCTCGCCGGGAGCTTGAAGCTCATCGACGACTTGCCACCGGCGGCCGAGCTCACGATCTGGCTGCCGATCAACAAGATGACCCAGAGGCCGAGCACGAGCCGTCGACGGCGATAGCACCAGTGCGCCAAGCGGCTCAGCATCGAGGGCCCTTCTCACGGGGGGACGGAAGAGGCCTCGCGACCTTAGCGGTGCCGTCGGTTCTTCCCGATCCGCGGCTGACCGAGTCGACGGCTGGTAGGTCGGGCAGACTGTCGTGCGCGGCGACGTGCCGCGCCTTGAAGATGTCGGGTCGTGATGCCGTCTTGTCTGTTCTTCCGACCGAAGACCCGGGCGTTCACGTGCTGCGTCACCCAGACGAGGAGATCACCGTCGTCGTCGTGCAGCGCGCCCGGCACGGCGCGGTGTTCTCCGAGGCTGGATCGACCGAACACTTCGTCGTGGCGTACCAACACGCACTGGGTCATGCGGGCGTGACGCTGGCAAGCGGGGTGCTCCGTACCTGCGAGCGCGATTTCGCGCAGCTGCAATCGTGGTTCGGTGGCCTCGTCTTGCCCGGAGAGCCGATGAGATGTTTGATCGTCCGTGGTCAGTTCGGGGCGTTCCACGCCAACTGCTCCGCGACCGAGATTCACGCGGCTGCGTTCAGCGGCCACAACATCGACCTCGTCGAGATGGTGATCATGGCGGAGGTCGTCGAGGTGTTCGCCGCGGCGCAGGGCTCGGGATGGAATTGCGGTGCCAGCAACGGCGAAGCGCTCTCGCGCGTCCTCTCCACGCAGCTCTATCCCGCGCAGCTCAACGGCTTCGCCACCGCCGCCGCCTGGCTCGACTCGGATCGCCCCAACTTCGTCGACCACAACGACCACACCGACCAGAATCCCGTCTCAATTGGCTGCGCGGTCCTGTTCTTGAACTACTTGCACTCTCAGCTCGGGGCCGGCTGGGTCGACATCGTCACGCATGGACGCGACACGCTGGGCGAGACGCACCGCGCGCTGGTCAATACGGCGTCGACCGGTTGGCCCGAGTTCTCCGCAATGCTCGCCGCGCGCTTCCCTCTGGGAAAGCCATCGCGGGTCAAAGGCGACAACGTCTTTCCACTCTGAGCCCCAACGCGTGGCTTCACACCGCGCGCCACGGACGATCGACAACCTGGCATTCACCGACGGCGGATGTGGAGGCGCCCGGCAGAGGCTGATGCGAGGCGCGCCGCCGCGGTCGGGTCGTGCTCGACCTCCGCGAGGACGAAGTCGACGATGATCGCATCGACGCGGCCGCGATCGGGATCGGTGGTGAACGTGCCCAAATGGGAACCGCCGTCGACGGTGAGGAGCCATGCCGACGCGGGTACGTGGTTCCACAGGGCGAGCGTGTGCGCCAACGGGTTGATCTCGTCTGCCGTGCCCGTCGCAGCGAGCAGAGGCGGCGGAGCACCGAAACGGTAGGCGCCGCTCATGGCGACGTCGTCGGGTGAGAGCGCGACGACGGCGCGCGCAGGCGGGCCTGCGCAACGCGACATGTACGCCGCGGCCGCCGCGGCGGTCGCCCCGTCGGAGTGGCCGGCGAATACGACCGGCGCTCCCACGACCGCAGCCGCGATCGCGTTGGGCGCGTCGTGCTCGATCGACGCGGCGACGAACTCGAGATCGCACGGTTCGTTCACGAGATCCGCCTCGATCGGCGGGCCTGGGAGCGCGCTGCTCTCTCCGGGCAGTTCCGGCGCTCCAACCACGAACCCGGCCGCGACGAGGTCGCCGAGTAGTCCGGCGTAGGTGGCCGCCGAGGTCGCGTAGCCGTGTGCGAACACGACCAGCGGATGACGGCCCGGCGCCAAGGGCCCGCGGCGGGTCGTCGGCCACAGCAAGGTCGTGCGCAACATCCGCCCGGCATGCGCGGGCTGCGACCCTCGCGCCGGCGTCGCTCGAGTCTGATCGGTGTAGACGATTTCGGCGCGCGCGACGAGCCACGGCGGCCCGTCCGCGATCGTGGTCGTGGACGACCGGATCGTGACCGGCAGCGACGATGGTTCGCGCGTGACTGGCGCCGTCGGCGCGGGATGCGGCGTGACCGCAGTCCGTGTCGTGCGCTCGGTGACCGCGCGACCCGAGCTCGTGCATCCGGTGACGACAACCGCGACGAGCACGGCGATTGTGGCGTGTGGACGCGAGACCGGCATCTCGTCCATTGCACCACCTCCGGCCGGGTCTGGCGAAGCACCCCGAACCGGACCCGACCGGCACCGTGCATCAGCCCGCAGACGTGCGGGCCGGAACACGTCGGGGGCAACCCGCCGACGTGGCTGCTGCCCGTCGACGACGTGGCGAGCCCGCTTGCGTGTCTGGCGAACGCGCCTATGCCCTGATCACTGTGAGGCCAGGTACGTCGGCGTAGTCATCGTCCTGGGTCACGATCGCAACGCCAAGAGCGATCGCGGTTGCTGCGATCCAGGAGTCGTTGACCGGCATTCGTTGTCCGGAGTCTCGCAGGAGAATTCGCAGTCGTGCCCATGCGTCGGCGACCGGTTCGTCGATCGGTATGGGGTCGAGCGCTTGGGCGGCGGAGAAAGTCGCAAGCCTGCGATCGCGCGTGTCGACGTCGACGGCGGCGAGGACACCGGCTCGCAGTTCGCCGATGGTGATGATCGACACGGCGAGGTCGTCAGGGAGGGCGGAGGCGTCGAGCGCGCGTCCAGACTCGCGGGCGATGAAGACGCTCGTGTCAGCGATGCCTGCCGTCACGCGAGCGACAGATCGTCGGTCGTGTCCGGGGCGAGATCGGCGAGTTCCGACGTGAGCCCGGCATCGGCCTGCGCGAGCCGTCCGACGAACTGATCGCGCCCGATCCACCGACGCCGCTCACGCACTGGCTGCAGAGTGGCGACGGCCCGTCCGTTCACGGTGATCGTTACGGGTTCGCCCGCTTTGACGCGTGCGAG
>DAIQOP010000332.1:0-3092 GCA_036787815.1 Actinomycetota bacterium | reverse complement strand
GCGTACGTGGAGAACTTGAAGCCCTTCGTGTAGTCGAACTTCTCGACGGCGCGGATGAGGCCGAGGTTGCCCTCTTGGATGAGGTCGAGCAGCGCCATGCCGCGCCCGACGTAGCGCTTCGCGATCGACACCACGAGGCGAAGGTTCGCCTCGGTGAGCTGCTTCTTCGCGAGCTCGCCGTCGCGCACCACCGCGAGCCGCGCCGAGAGGTCGCGTTCGGGGAGCACCCACTCCGCCGGGTCGATCGGCGTCGCGGGCAGCACGCCCGCGTTGTGCAAGGTCGCGAGCACGCTGGGCAGTTGCTCGCACACGTCGAGCTCCTGCTGCGAGAAGACACCGGCCTCGATGCGCTTGGCCAGCATCACCTCCTGCTCACCCGAGAGGAGCGAGACCTTGCCGATCTCCTTGAGATACATCCGTACCGGGTCGAAGCTGCCGAACTCCCCCGACGGCCGCAACGGACGCGCGAGCGCGTTGTCGTCGTCGTCGTACGACAGCCGGCGTGACGCCGCGGCGCCGGGGCGCGTGACGGCCTCACCGGGACGATGCTCGTTCGGACGCCGACGGGTCGCGCTGTCGTCGCCCACGAAACGCTGTTGATCCTCGAGCTCGAGCTCGGCGCGGATCTCGTCCATGATCTTCACGCCTTGGGCCTCGATGCGCGTGTAGATCGAAGACAGCTCGGCGGTGTCGGGCTCGAGATCGGCGAACGCGGCGAACACCTCGCCGGAGGTGACGGTGCCACGCTCGCGTCCACGGGCGACCAGCTCGGCGACGCGAGGATCGTCGGCCGTTGCCGGGTCGTTCGCGTGTTCAGCCGGTTTCATGGTCACTGTTCGGCTCCGCCGCCACGATCCACCCTACCAACTGGTCGGCGACCACCTCCGCCGCCGCCCACTCGTCGTTGCCGCGGCGGTGCACGAGGAGGTCGAGCAGCACCTTCAGCTCGGACGATCGTTCATCGCCCGCAGTGAGCATCGACGCCAGGAGCCGCTGACTTGATGCTTCGACGAGGTTGACCACTACCCGCGACACCATGTCCTCGGGGGCCTGGCTCTCGACGACGGGATCCTCGACCGCAAGCCGTTCCAACAGCTTCGAGACCTCGGGTTCGGCGTGCGCGACCGCCTCGCGGAACGACCACTGAGAGAGAGCGCGGTACGCGTCGCGAGCGAGCGGATCGTGGAAGAGCTCGAACGCGAGACGGCCGGAGATCTCCTTCGGTTCGTGCACGGCCCATCGCAGCGCGTCGAGCTCGCGACGGTCGACAGGACGCGTGCGCACCGGTTGCGTGGTGGCTGTGACCTTCGGACGTTCACCGTGACGGGAACGCTCGACCGCTTCGCGCATCCGGTCGTCGTTGATCTGCAACCGGCCGGCGAGCTTCATCACGTACTGGTCGCGCACCAGCTCGTTGGGATGCTCCGCGACGAGCGCGGCCGCGGCACCCGCGGCGCGAGCGCGCCCTTCGATGGTCGAGAGGTCGCCGGCTTCGAGCAGGCGGTCGACACGGAACTCGAGGAACGGTGCGGCGCGCTCCACCGCGGCCACGAGCGCGGGCGCCTGATCGGGCCACAGATCGCCCGGGTCGCGCCCCGCGGGGAGATCCGCGACCTGGAACTGCACCTCGAAACGCTGCTCCCACTGGTAGCAGCGCTCGGCGGCGGCCCGGCCGGCCGCATCGGCGTCGTACGCGAGCGTCACCTTGCGGGCGAAGTTCTTGAGCATCGTGAAGTGCTCGTCGGCAAGCGCGGTGCCGCAGGTGGCGACCACGTTGGGCACACCCGCGAGCACGAACGCCATCACGTCGGTGTAGCCCTCACAGATGACGACTTCGCCGCGCGCCACGATCTCGGGCTTGGCCCAGTTGAGCCCGTAGAGCAGCCGGCTCTTCTGGTAGATCGGCGTCTCCTGCGTGTTCTTGTACTTCGGCGGCTTGCCGTCGAGCGAGCGCGCACCGAACCCGGCCGCGTCGCCGCGCGCGTCGTAGATCGGGAACATCAGGCGACCGCGGAACGCATCCTGCAGTCGGTTGGTCTTGTTGACGAACGCGAGCCCGGAGTCGGTGATGTCGGCGCGCGAGAACTTCTGCTCTTCGAGATGGCGGCTCAGCACATCGAAGCCGTCGGGCGAGTAGCCGATGCCGAAGCGCTGCACCGCTTCCTTCTCGTAGGAGCGGCTGCGCAGGTAGCGACGCGCGAGCCCGGCGTCGTCGTGGGTCATCAGCCGTGCGTGGTAGAACGCGATCGCCGCGGCCACCGCTTCGTGCAGACGATCGCGGCGCTTGCGATCCTGCGAGTGCGCGGCATCGTCGTAGCGGAGCTGGATGCCCGCGCGCGCAGCGAGCCGCTCGACGGCGTCGACGAAGTCGAGATGCTCGACCTCGCGCACGAAGGTGATCGCGTCGCCGCTCGCGGTGCAGCCGAAGCAGTAGTAGACGCCCTGCTCGGGATTGATCGAGAACGACGGCGACTTCTCGGCGTGGAAGGGGCACAGGCCGACGTAGCGGCGCCCCGACTTCTTCAGCGCGAGGTGCTCACCGGCCAGCGCGACGAGGTCGGTCTGCTCTCTGACCCGAGCCACGTCGTCGTCGACGATCCCCATCGCTTCGTACCTTAGGGGGCCGGCACGGGCTCAGACGCCCCGCGGCAGCGACTCGAGCCGCAGGCCGAGCAGCTCGACGCCCTGGGAGAGCGCGAAGCGGTCGGTCATCCCCGAGACGTAGCGCACCGCGACCGCGGCGGCCTCGACCGAGCCGGGCTCGAGATCGGGGTGCGCGCCGGTGGCTCCCGGCGGCAGCCGCGACGGCACGTCGACGTAGCAGTCGACGAGACCCCGCAGCAGGCCGATGACCCGGTCGGCCTGGCGGACCGACGCCGGCCGGAGGTAGATGCGCTCGAAGTTGAACTGGCGGAACGCCCGCAGCGCGCCGGCCGCCGGCTCGGTCATCGAGACGCGACCGGTGCGCTCGATCCCGTCGAGCACCGCCAGGACGAATGCCCCGATCTGCGCAGATCGGCGGGTGCCGACGACTTCGACGACCTCGGCCGGAAGCTCCTCGGGTGTGAGCAGGCCCGCCCGGCACGCGTCCT
>DAIQOP010000119.1:0-11503 GCA_036787815.1 Actinomycetota bacterium | reverse complement strand
TTCGAGACGTGGGACCACATCGCCGCCCACGACCGCGGCGCGGCCACCGGGCTCACCGCCGTACGCGCCGCGGTCACCGACGAGACCCGCCGTCAGGTGCTCGCGACGCCCTACGTTCCACTCGATCTGCCGGCCCTCTCCGCGGCGGGCCTCGAGAACAACGTGGTGCGCGACCTGCGCGTCGGTGCCGACACCACGCAAACGGTGCTCGGTGTGCTGCCCGATCCGCGCACGGTGCTCATCGACCCGATCAACCTGAACGCGCTCACACTCGCTCGCGACGCGTTCGCGCAGCGGATCGTGGTGCGCGAGAAGGCCGTCCGCCCGGTCGCGCACGTGCTGACGCCGGCGCGCCCGTTCGGCATCAGGGCCGGGGGTCACGTCTACCCCGCGACCTCGAGCAGCGACTTCGTCGACCAACTCCTTGCGGGCCCCGGCTCACGCGCCGAACGGGCGCAACGCTTCCTCGCCGGGCTGTCGCTCATCGCGCTCGAGGCGCCGTCGACACCACGCGGCATCGTCCTCACCACTCCGGTCGACTGGAATCCCGACCCCGTCCTCCTCGCCGCGGTGCTGGCGGGGCTCCGCGGCCATCCGTTCATCCATGCGACGACGCTCGACGGGTACTTCGCCACCGTGCCCGCCGACACCGACTCCGCCGGCGCGCCGATCGAGACGACGCTCGTGCCGATCCACCCGAATCGGCCGACCGTCACGGAGAACCAGATCGAATCAGCGAACCAGGCGCTGGCGTCGTTCCGGTCGCTCGTGGGCGCCCGCGACGTGCGCGTCGCGCGCGGCGCGCACTCGATCCTGATCGCGCCGTCGTCCGCCCTCGATCATTCCGCCGCAACCCACGAGCTGCTCACGATCGACCGCTCCGCGACGGCGTTCCTGAGCTCGATCTCGACCACCGGGCGCACGATCACGTTGACGTCTCGCACCGCGCGGATCCCGCTCTCGTTCCGCAACGGCACCGGCCAGACCGTGCGCGTGAAGGTGCACCTGTCGAGCAGCAAGCTGACGTTCCCCGACGGCTCCGAGCAGGTGCTCGAGCTACCGACGCGCAACACGACCATGCGATTCCGGGTCGAGGCGCGCACGTCGGGCACGTTCACCATGCGGGTCACTCTCACCACCGCCGACGACCAGTTCACGATCGCGACCACCGAGATGACCGTGCGATCGACCGCGTTCAGCAGTATCGGCGTGCTCCTCACGGTGGGCGCGCTTCTGTTCCTCGCGGTCTGGTGGGGGAACCACATCCGGCGATCGCGGCGACTGCGGCGTTCCACGCTCGCGGCGCCCGCCTCGTGAACGAGGCGGCGTGACCGGGGCCCCTCCACCCGACGACCTGTCGCTCTCCGACCGGAAGCTCGTGCGCTCGAGCGCGGGTGTCGCGCTCGGGACCCTCCTGTCGCGCGTCACGGGTCTCGCTCGGGTTTCCGCGATGGCGTACGCGATCGGCACGGCGACGTTGGCCGACACCTACAACGTCGCGAACAACACGCCGAACATCGTGTTCGAGCTGATTCTCGGGGGCGTGCTCACCGCGACGCTCGTGCCGTTGTTCGTCGACGCGTACGAACGCGACGACGAAGAGGCCTCCTCCGCGATCTTCGGGACGGCGATGACCGTGCTGGTCGCGCTCACGCTGATCTCGGTGGCGGCCGCTCCGCTGATCGCACACCTCTTCACCCTGCGCGCGTCCGGCGCCGATCGCGTGGCCGCGCAGAAGGTCGCCACCGATCTCATCCGCCTCTTCATCCCCCAGATCGCGTTCTACGGGCTCACCGCGCTGCTCAGCGCGATGCTGAACGCGCGACGACGCTTCCTCGCGGCCGCGTACGCACCGGTGCTCAACAACGTCGTCGCGATCGCGCTGTTCCTCGTGCTTCCCCACGTGGTGACGGGCGGTGGGCTCACCATCGACCACGTCGCGCGCAGCGGCCCGTTGGTGCTCATCCTCGGTCTCGGAACGACGGCCGGCATCGTGCTCATGGGCCTCGTGCTCCTTCCGGCCGTGCGCGCCGCCGGTATCCGACTGCGGTTCGTGGTGTCGTGGACGCATCCCGCCGTCCGCGCCGCGATCCGGTTGTCGGGCTGGACGGTCGGCTACGTGATCGCGAACCAGATCGCGCTCTCGTTCGTGTTGATCATCGCCGGCAACCGGCACGGCGTCGTCTCCGCGTACACGTACGCGTTCGCCTTCTTCCAGCTCCCACACGGGCTCGTGGCCGTGAGCATCATGACCACCCTCGGGCCCGAGCTCGCCTCGCTCGCACGGCGAGGAGACGGATCGGGATTGCGCGCGCGGTTCTCGCTCGGACTGCGCGGCCTCCTCGTCGTGATCACGCCGGCGGCCGTGGGCTACGCGGTGCTCTCGCGCCAGGTGGTGGTCGGCCTCATCGAGCACGGTCTCTTCGGGCACGGCTCCGCATTGCTCACCGCCGACGCGCTCCGTGGTTTCGCCTTCGGCCTCGTGCCCTTCTCCGTCTACCTCTATGCGTTGCGCGGCTTCTACGCGATGCGCGACACGAAGACGCCGTTCTTCGTCAACTGCTTCGAGAACGCGCTCAACATCGCGTTCGCGGCGATCCTGTATCCGCACTTCGGGATCAGCGGCCTGGCCTACGCGTTCTCGGCCGCGTACGCCGTCGCCGCCGTGGCCGCCCTCGCCCTCCTCCGACCCCGGCTCGGCGGACTGGACGGCCGCCGCACGCTTCAGACGAGCCTCAAGGTGACGATCGCGGCGGTCGCGCTCGCGATCGCGACCGGTCTCGTCGCTCACGCGATCAGCACGCCCCTCGTCGCCGCGATCGTGGCGAGCATCGTCGGTGCGGTGGTGTACCTGACCGCGCTGGGCGCCCTCGGAGCCGACGAGATCCGGTCGACGATCGCGGCGGTGCGGCGCGACCGCTAGGTCGGCGTGACACGATGGGGACGGCGATCAGGCGCGCAGGAGCACCGGGCGCCGACGAGGAGGCAGGTATGGGAGTTCGAGTCGTGAGCGACAGCGCGTGTGATCTTCCACCCGCGCTCTGCGACGAGCTGGGCATCGAGATCGTGCCACTGACGATCCGGTTCGGGGCCGACGAGCTCGTCGACCGGATCGAGCTCTCGACGGCCGCGTTCTGGGAGCGGATCTCGAAGACTCGCAGAGCGTCATCGCTTTCGCCGACCGCGGCGCCCTCGGTCGGAGCCTTCGAAGCGAAGTTCCGCGAGCTGCACGAGAGCGGCGCCGACGGCATCGTGTGCATCAACCTGTCGTCGCGCATGTCGGCCACGATGCAGTCCGCGCAGATCGCCGCGAAGGCGCTCGACGGCGCGTGCCCGGTCACGGTCGTCGACTCGAAGAGCGCGTCGATGGGCATCGGGATGCTCTGCCTCGAAGCGATCCGGGTCGCGAGCGAAGGCGCCGACCTCGACGCGGTCGTCGCGCACGTCGAAGCCGCACGCGAGCGCGCCGGCCTCGTGTTCACGGTCGACACGCTCGAGTACCTCCGCAAGGGCGGCCGCATCGGCGGCGCGCAGGCGCTACTCGGATCGATGTTGTCGATCAAGCCGGTGATCACCATGCGCGACGGCGCGGTCGAGCCGATGGGCAAGGTCCGCACCCGCTCGAAGGCGCTGCGATACATCGTCGATCATGTGAAGGGACGCAACGTCGAGTCGTTGTGCGTGCTGCACGCGCAGGCGCCCGACATCGGCGAGTTCGTCGCGATGCTCGAACCGATCGTGCCCACCGCCGAGATCGTGGTCGGCCAGATCGGGCCCGTGGTCGGGGTGCACACCGGCCCCTCGACGATCGGCGTCACGTGGCTCGAGGCGCCCGCTCCGTGAGCGCGGCGCCGAACCCAGCCCCGCGTCGCGGCGGTCGCACGCGGCACTGACGAACGCCCCGGCACCGATGGCCGACGCGCCCGACCTGCGCCTCGACGAAGACCTCGCGCGACGCGCGTCGAGCGGCGACCGCGCCGCGCTCGAGGCGCTGCTCGCGCGCCATCTCGACCAGATCCATGCGATCTGCCGGCGTGTCCTCGGCCATCCGGAAGACGCGCTCGACGCGACCCAGGAAGCGCTGATCGCCATCTCGCGCGGGATCCACCGCTTCGACGGGCGGTCGCGGTTCACCACCTGGATGTACCGCGTCGCGACCAACGCCGCGCTCGACGAGGCCCGGCGCCGCCGGCGCCGACCGATTGCGTCCGAGCACCTTCCCGAGAAGGCGAGCGCCGCCGACGCGACCGATGCCGTCGACGCGCGGCTCGACGTCGACGAAGCGCTCGCCACCCTGCCTCCCGAGTTCCGTGCCGCGGTGGCCTTGCGCGACCTCGCCGGGCTCGACTACGCGGAGATCGCGGTCGTGCTCGGCATCCCGATCGGGACGGTGCGATCCCGGATCGCCCGCGGCCGGGGCGCCCTGGCCGATCGACTCGGGAACCGCGACCACCCGAGCGAACGCCCAACTCCACGAGCCGCCCGACCCGAACGAAGCCCATGACCCGATGAACCCACCAGTCGACCCGACCGAACCGGACCCGCTCGCGCCCGCCGTCGACCCCCGCGACGAGCGGTTGAGCGCCGCGCTCGACGGCCCGGCCGATCCCGACTTCGTCGCGGGATCGGCGCCGGTCACGGACACGGACGACCGGGCCCGAGCGGTCGCGGCCGCTCGCGACCTGCTGGCCGTCGCGCCACCACCGCTCGACGATCTGACCCGGCGCCGCATGCTTCGCAACGCGCTCGACGCGCGGGAGGCGCCCACACATGGCCGACGCGGCTGGGCGGCGCGGGCCGCCGCCCCGGCGGCCGCGGCGGCGTGCGTCGCGCTCGTCGTGCTCGGCGTTTGGGCGCTGATCCACGCCGGGGGCTCGTCGAACTCCAGCTCCAAGTCGGCGGCGTCGGCCACATCGGGTCCGGCGACGAAGACGGCCGCCAAGATCGATCTCCGCGAGGTGTCCGACCCCGCGGTGCTGCTGCAGAAGGTGGAGGCCGCGCTGCGAGGGACCGCGCAGAGCTCCACACCCGACGTCGCGCCGGCGCCCACGACCGCAACTGATGCGAACGGTCCGGCCGTGGCGTGCCTGTCGGCGGTGCGGGTGCCTGCCGGCACACACGCCGGCGTGCTCGGCCCCGCCACGTTCCACGGCGCTCCGGCAGTGGTCATCGTGGCGCGCGACGGGCCGCGTATCCTGATCTACGTCCTCGCCACGCCCGGCTGCCGGTTGCTCAGCTCCCAGTTCCTGCGTCAGTGACGCGGGGTACGATCGGCGCTCCTTGGCACCCGGGAGAACGCCGCACATGAGCGACTGGACGACCGAAGCCGTCGACACGATCGAGAAGGTGGTCGGTGCCGTCCGCGAACGGACGGTGATCCCCGCGCACCGCGCGACGCGCATGGTCGTGTTCGGTTTCCTCGCCGTGTTCTGCATCCTCGCGGCGCTGGTGCTGCTCGTCTTCGGGGCCTTCCGCGGCGGTGTCCTCATCGCTCAGGGCGAGGTCTGGGCCGTCTGGCTGGTGCTGGGGGGAATCTTCGTGGCCGCCGGGCTCTTCTTCTGGGCGAAACGAAGCCCGAGGAGCACGCCATGAGCGAGATTCGCGATGTGGTCATCGTCGGTTCCGGTCCCGCAGGCCTCACGGCCGCGGTGTACACGGCCCGCGCCAACCTGAAGCCGGTCATCATCGAGGGCGTCGCTGCGGGTGGGCAGCTGATGCTGACGACCGACGTCGAGAACTTCCCCGGCTTCCCCGAGGGCATCATGGGCCCGGAGCTGATGATGCGCTTCCGGGAGCAGGCCGCCCGCTTCGGCGCCGAGTTCGTCACGTCCGACGTCGATCGTGTCGACCTCTCGGGTCCGCCGTTCCGGATCGCGGTCGGCGACACCGAATACCTCGCCCGGACCGTGATCATCTCCACCGGCGCGACGGCGAAGATGCTCGGCCTCGAGTCCGAGCACCGCCTGCTCGGTCACGGCGTGTCCACGTGCGCGACCTGCGACGGGTTCTTCTTCCGCGACCTTCCGATCGCGGTCATCGGCGGTGGCGATTCCGCGCTCGAGGAGGCCAATTTCCTCACGCGATTCGCTACCAAGGTCACCCTGATCCACCGGCGCAAGGAGCTGCGCGCCTCGAAGATCATGCAGGACCGCACCTTCGCCAACCCCAAGGTCGACGTGCGCTGGAACTCGGTGATCGAAGAGGTTCTCGGCAACGGCAAGGTCGAGGGATTGCGCCTGCGCGACGTCGAGACCGACGCCACGACCGATCTCGCGGTGAACGGTCTGTTCGTCGCGATCGGCCACACGCCGAACACCGAGTTGTTCACCGGCCAGATCGAGCTCGACGACAACGGCTACGTCGTCACCGCGCCCGGATCGTCCGCGACCTCGGTGCCCGGGGTCTTCGCCGCCGGCGACGTGCAGGACCACACCTACCGCCAAGCCATCACCGCAGCCGGATCCGGCTGCATGGCCGCGCTCGACGCCGAGCGCTATCTCGAGGCGCTGTAACGCATTTCGAGCCCCACGACCGGCTGCGGAATGGGTCCGCACCGGCCGCTGTTCCCACCCCCGCGGGTACACTCGACCCGCCCCGCGAAAGGAACACCCTGCCGTGTCCGACGCCATTGTCACGCTCTCCGATGCCACCTTCGACGAGTCCGTCATGGGCTCCGACGTCCCGGTCGTCATCGACTTCTGGGCCGAATGGTGTGGCCCGTGCAAGATGATTGCCCCCGTCCTTGAGGACATCGCCAACGAGAACAAGGGCAAGCTCTCGGTCGCCAAGCTGAATGTCGACGACAATCCCGACATTGCGCGGCGCTACGAGGTTCTCAGCATCCCGACCCTGCTCGTGTTCCAGGAGGGTGAGCTGCGCAAGCGCCTCGTGGGCGCCAAGGGCAAGGCGCAACTGCTCCAGGATCTGTCCGAGTTCATCGCTTGAGCGAGTGGCCCGTCCTCCGCGTCGGCACCGCCGGCCACGCGGTCGGCGAGCTGCAGCAACGCCTCGCGGGGGCAGGATTCGCCGGCCCGTCCGAAGAGCACGGAGTCTTCGGCGCGGAGACGCAGCACGCCGTACGCGACTTCCAGACCAAGCGCGGGCTCCGGGTCGACGGTGTGTGCGGGACCGAGACGTGGAACGCGCTGATCGAAAGCGGATTCCAGCTCGGTGACCGGCTGCTGTTCCTCGGACGGCCGTTCCTGCGGGGCGACGACGTCGCAACCCTCCAGCGCCGGTTGAACATGCTCGGTTTTCACGCTGGGCGCGAAGATGGGATCTTTGGACCCCAAACCGAACGCGCTCTGCGCGAATTTCAGCTCAACTTCGGGCTCGCGATCGATGGTCAGTGCGGTCGGGCGACCCTGCAGGGGCTCGACCGCGTGGGCTCGCTCTCCGACGGCTCGGCCGCATCGGTTCGCGAGCGCGAGGCTCTGCGCAGCGACCCTCGCCGGCTCGGCAGCCGCCGCCTCTACGTCTGCGCGGATCCCGACCTGCGCAACCTGGGCGAAGCCGTCGCCCGCGGTCTGCTCGACTCGGGAGCGCGGGTGCTGCTCGACGCATCGGGCCGGCTCAGCTCCCACCTCGCGGAGGAGGCGACCCGCTACCAGGCCGACGTGGTCATTGCGCTGCGGGCCGGCGACGAGCCGGGCCGCCGGGTCACCTACTTCGCGACACCGACCTTCCGCTCCGAGCGCGGCTACTCACTCGCCGTGCGGATCGCCGAGGAGCTCGACCGCGAGTGCGGGCCCGTCGCAGCGTGCGGACGCGCGTACGGCATCCTGCGCGAGACGCGTATGGCCGCGATCGAATGCCAGCCGGCCGGGCGCGACGACGAGGCCGGTCTGCGTGCCTGCGCGTCGGCGCCGCCGGCGTTGGTCGCCGCGATCGTGTGCGGGGTCCGCCGGGGGGTCGAAGAACCACTCGAGAACGGCTGAACCCGGGTCGCGCTCAGCCCTGGTCGCTCGTCGGCGACGTGGCACCGTCGGTCATCCGGCGGTAGATCCGCTCCAGATCCTCGAGGTCCGCGAACTCGATCACGACGCGCCCTCGGCGATCGGCGTCCGACATCACGACGCTCACGCGGGTGTCGAGATGATCGGAGAGCAGGTTCTCGAGCTCGGGAAGCCCCGGCGGCCGCAGCTTGCGACCCGCGCGCGCCACGCGCTCGATCACCGGTTCGCCGCTGCGCATCCGTACCGTCTCTTCGACCGAACGGACCGACATGTCCTCGGCCACGGCCCGGCGCGCGAGCTGCTCCTGGAACGCGCGGTCGGGGGTGCCCAACAGCGCGATCGCGTGCCCGCGGCGGAGCGACCCGTCGTGGAGGTACCGCTGTACCGTCGGGGGAAGCTGGAGGAGCCGGAGACAGTTCGTGACCGTCGCCCGGCTCTTCCCCACCCGTCGGGCGACGTCCTCGTGGGTGAGATGGAAATCCTCGATGAGCTGTTGATACGCGGCGGCTTCCTCGAGGGGGTCGAGGGCCTCGCGCTGGACGTTCTCGACGATCGCCTGCTGGAGCGCCAGCGCGTCGTCGGCGACCCGGACGATCGCGGGAACGGTCTGGAGTCCCACCCGCCGGGCCGCCCGCCAGCGCCGCTCACCGGCGATCAGCTCGTAGCCCTCTTCGGCTTCGCGGACGAGGACCGGTTGCAGCACACCGACCTCGCGGATCGACTCCGCGAGGGCGTTCAACGCTTCTTCGTCGAAGAACTCCCGCGGCTGATGCGAGTTCGGCCGGATCGCAGTCGTCGGGATCTCGAGCATTCCCAGTATCGGCGCGGCGCCCGCGTCCGACGAGGGAATCAGTGCGCCGAGTCCCCTACCCAGCCCGCCTGGACGCGCCACGACTGACCTCCTTCGCGAGCTCGCGGTACGCGATGGCACCCCGTGATGACGAGTCGAACACGATGATCGGTTGCCCGAAGGACGGTGCCTCGGAGATGCGCACCGTGCGAGGGACCACGGTCCGGTACACCCGAGACCCGAAGTGGAGACGCACCTCCCGCTCGACCTGTTCGGCCAGCTTGGTGCGGGCATCGAACATCGTGAGCACGATGCCCCGCATCTCCAGTGTCGGGTTGAGGTTGGTGCGGACGAGCTTGACATTCCGCAGAAGCTGCCCGAGGCCTTCGAGCGCGTAGTACTCGCACTGGATCGGAACCAGCACCGCGTCGGCGGCCGCGAGGCCGTTCACCGTCAGCAGACCGAGTGACGGTGGGCAGTCGATGAGGACGAAGTCGTAGTCGCCGCTCACCGCCCCAAGGGCCCGGCGTAGCTTCAGCTCTCGCGACATCGCCGGGACCAGCTCGATCTCGGCGCCGGCAAGGTCGATCGTGGCGGGGATGACGAACAGGTTCCGGACACTGGTCGGTTCGACGCAATCCTCGACCGGGACGTCGTTCATGACGACGTCGTAGACCGAGCCCTCGACGTTTCGATGGCTGATCCCGAGGCCGGTGGTCGCGTTCCCCTGGGGATCGAGATCGACCACGAGCACCCGGAAGCCGAGCTCGGCGAGCGCCGCGCCCAGATTGACGGCCGTCGTCGTCTTCCCGACTCCGCCCTTCTGATTCGCGATCGCGAGCACGGAAGGCAGTTCGATCGGGGGGAGGGGCGGCATCATCGCTTCGGGAGGAAGCGCAGGCGCGGGCACCTCCACCGGCGCCTCGGCGGGCGCCTCGACATCGGGTTCGGTCACGTCACATCGCTTTCTGCATCAGACCCGCGACAAGAGGAACGGTCTCGCCGTTCGAGCAACTCCCGACCGTGCTGATCTCGGTCCTGGAGGTCAGTAAGTGGTGCGCTTGGCTTCCAACGTGTGTTCCACGTGGAACAGTGGCCCCGCTGCGCGGAATGCTACTACCGGCTTCGCCTCAATGAAACGTCTTCGGCCGAGGTGTTCGATGCGCGACGAGCACAGAAGGGCGGCTCGAGCGTCGTCCCCAGGGATGTCAACAGGTTGGGTACAACGGTTGTGACCTCCTCGACCCCGCAGCAATGGGCCCCCGACGGCCCGTTCTTCCCGCCGATACCGGCCCGGGAACCAGGCCGGCAACGGGCCGGAAATCCGCCGGCGTACGGAAACGCCCGCACCCGAAAGGTCGCCCGGCGGCTCGCTCCCGAACCCACTCGCCTCCCGGGGCCTGCCCTGCGGCCTCCGTCGGGACAGGGCCGAGCGCCGTCACCGCGCCCGAACGAACGGCGCCCGCTCCCCCGGGCTCCGCCGCCGGCAGCGTCGCTCTCACCTCCCGCGTGGAGCTCTCCGCCGTCGTTCCGGCAGAACTCATGCTCCCGAGCCGGCGCCGGATCACCCGACGTCCGTGTCCGCCCTCCACGCCGCTGGCCAGGGGCGGGCACAGCGGCCTGGCACAGCGGCCGCCCCGAACCTCGCTACCGGGGCGGGTGCACCAGCCCGGTGCGAACCGATGATTCCGCGGAAGATCCCGCCCTGGGCCGGGCGATCCGTGCAGGCGTCGGAACCCAGCGCTCTCCCGAATCGTCCGCAGATCCACCCCGAACACGCGCCTGATCGCCCGCCCGCGAATCCCACATGGCCGCCGGTGCTGAATACCGATCCCGGGTCCGGGTCGCCATTCCACACCTGGCCGCCGAGGCTCCGACCGATGGCCGCGGCCAGCGAACGGGATGCGCCCGAGATCCCGCATCGCCCCCGAACCGCCACCCCCGACTCGGGCTCGCCTTCCACACGTTGAGCCGGTAAGGCTCGACCTATGGCCGCGGCCAACCAGCGGGATCCGCCGGAGATCCCGCAGTTCCCCAGCCTGCCCCGGACCCAGCACGCGGCCCGCGTCGCCCCTGAACGGCCGCCCTCACGGCCGCGCCGACCCACACCTGAGCCGGTGAGGCTCGACCGATGGCCGTCGCCAGCCGGCGGGATCCGCCGGAGATCCCGCAGTTCCCCAGCCTGCCCCGGACCCAGCACACGGCCCGCCGCCGTCTCCGAAGGGCATCCCCCGGCTCGGGGGCGCCATTCGATTCCTGGGCCCGGTGTCGATCGGGAGGCATCGCGCCGGTGCCGACGGGATCCACCGGAGATCCACCCGCGAACCACCTCCCCGGCCGCCGGCGCGGCAGTCCGGCCCTGGTCGTCGCGTTGCCCGAGCCTCCGGCACTCGGCGGGGGACATCGATCCCGCGTACCTACCCGGCGGGAAAATCTGCGGAGCCAGGGAGGGCGTCGCTCGGGGTCGAGGCTGGCCGGGAGCCGAACTGTGATGCGCAGCGTCCGCGATCACCCCGCCGTCCCACCGGCTCGCCCTGCCAGATCTGTCGCCAACACCGCTCCCAAACCTACGGCGTGCCGCCCCCGCCATCGGCGCGCCCGGCGTGTCTCGCAACTCGGCCACGGTTGCCGGCCGGACGTGTCTGCCGCCCGCAATCGTGGGTCTACGGGCCGGAATCGGGGAGCGGTGCCGCGGCAGACTCGGCTCGGCTGCGCGCGCCGGCGAATACATCGACCAGCAGCACCACGCAGACCGCCA
>DAIQOP010000331.1:2602-3107 GCA_036787815.1 Actinomycetota bacterium | reverse complement strand
CGACGAAGAGGAGCGGCCAGATCACGTAGAACTGCTCTTCGATCGCGAGGCTCCACGTGTGGTTCAAGGGTGACGGCGCGGCGAAGAGCGCGAAGTAGCTCTGGTGGGCGAAGATGGAGTGCCAGTTCGCGACGTACGCGAGCGTCGCGAACGCGTCACCGCGGATCTGGGTGAGCTCCGCCGGTTTCGCCAGCGCGACCGAGTAGATCGCGACGCCGACCATCAACACCGCGAGCGCCGGTAGCAGCCGTCGAGCGCGCCGCGCCCAGAACCCGCCGAGGCCGACGCTCCCCGTTCGGCTCGACTCCGCGAGCAGCAGTGACGTGATCAGGAACCCCGACAGGGTGAAGAAGAAGTCGACGCCGAGGTAGCCGCCGGTGAGATGGCCGCCGTGGAAGAAGAGCACGACGCCAGCGCGGCGGGACCGAAGGCAGCGATGGCGAGCAGCGATACGAAGATGCGGAGGTGCATCGCCGCTTCTTAGCAGGGACCGGTCCCGATGACC
>DAIQOP010000331.1:0-2592 GCA_036787815.1 Actinomycetota bacterium | reverse complement strand
GCCGAGGTAGCCGCCGGTGAGATGTCCGCCGTGGAAGAGGAGCACTCCCGCGACCGCGAGCCCGCGCGCACCATCCAGCGCGGAAACATGCGGGATCGCCGCCTTTCGCCCCTCGCCCTCCACCGAGTGATTCTACAGGCGCCGGAATCCACCTCTACAGCAGCGCGAGTGTGGCGACGACGGGTCGGTGATCGGAACCCGGTCCGCGCCCTTCCCTGATCGCGAGGGGAACCACGGTCGGCGAGACGAAGACATGATCGAGCCGGATCGGCGGGAGGCGGCGTACGCCGTTCGGCCACGTGGTTGCCAGACCCCGGCCCAGGAGCACGTGTGCACTGGCGAACCCGAGCCCCTCGAGCTCGCCGAGCCACCGGTTGTACACCGTCGCGTTGAAGTCGCCGGCCAGCACGAGCGGGCGGGGCGCGTGCTCCGCGAACGACGTGATCTCGGATCGTTGCGCATCCCACAACGCGAACGTCACCGGCGCGAGCGGATGCACCGCCACGAAGTGCACCGACCTCCCGGCGATCGCGATCGTGGCGGTTGCCAGTCGGCTTCCGACCACCTCGAGGATCGCGGAGCTCTCGATCGGGTATCGCGAGAGGATCCCGGTTCCCCCCAGGCCGTCCATCGGCGCCAGCACCCGGTGGGTGAACCGGTCGAACAGGCCGTGCGCGCGAAATTGCTCGATCCATGCCGGCGTCACCTCTTGGAGACTCAGCACGTCGGCGTCGAACGCGCGCAGCTCGCGTGCGAGCGCGTCGGGCGTCAGGTTGTTGTGGCGAAGGTTCGAGCTCACGAGCACGAAGCGGGGTGCGGTGCGCGCCGCAGGCGGAATGCGCGCCGCGCGGCGGAACGACGGGGCGACCCACACGACGTGGCAGCCCACTACGAGGCCGGCGGCGAAGCCCAGCGCGTCGCGCCGTTCGATCAACGCCGCGGCGGCGACGACGTACGCCGGGAGGTAGAGCCAGAACGTGTAGGCATCGATCGCGAACACGTACCGGCCCCTGTCGCGCGCGACGAGGCGCGCGATGGCTGCGACGCCCAACGCGCCGACGACGACCCAGCCCGTGGCCGAGAGTCCGACGCTGACGATCGTCGAGTGTCCGATGGCGGGATCCACTCCGATTCGTGCTTCTCGTCGTCGGGCCGTCGGCCGAACCTGCTGTCGACGCTAGTGGCTTCGCGCCGACGCTTCGGAGAAGCCTACGGCTCGGGCCCGCCGTCGAAGAAGGGCCACGCTGCCAGCCGGTAGCCTTCCCCGGCGTGACATCGGTCGAGGGCAGCCGGGTGGGCATCGACGTGTCGGTGGTTCTCCCCTCCTACAACGAGGCCGAGAACCTGCCGCCGGTGATCGACGAGCTCGTCGAGAAGCTGGGCGCCACCCCGCTGAAGTTCGAGATCGTGATCGTCGACGACGGCAGCACCGACGGCACCCGCCGCGTGGCGTCCGATCTCGCCCATCGGCACGATCAGGTTCGAGTGCTGCGGCTTCGGCGCAACCTCGGGAAGTCGTACGCGCTCCAGATCGGTCTGCGTGAGACGACGGGCCGGCAGGTCGTGCTGATGGACGCCGACGGGCAAGACGACCCCGCGGCGATCCCCGAGCTGCTCGGCGCGCTCGACGGAGGCCTGGATCTCGTCACCGGTCGGCGGTCCGTGCGTCACGACCGGTTCGTCAAACGCACCACCTCGAAGTTCTACAACGCGACCACCGCACGCGTGACCGGAGTGGAAGGTCACGACTTCAACAGCGGTCTCAAGGCGATGACGCGCGACGTCGCCGATTCACTCGAGCTCTACGGCGAGCTGCACCGGTACATCCCCGTTCTCGCCGCGTGGAACGGGTTTGTCGTCGGCGAGGTCGGCGTGAACCACCGCGAGCGGCTCCACGGCGAGACGAAGTTCAAACGGGCCCGGTTCTGGCGGGGCTTCTTCGATCTCGTGACGGTGAAGTTCCTCACCACCTACACGGGTCGGCCGTTCCACCTCTTCGGCGGCGTCGGGTTCGCCCTCTCCGCGTTCGGGAGCGCGATCTTGGGTTGGCTCCTCGTCACCAAGGCGAGCGGTCATGCGATCGGTGAGCGCCCCGCCATGTTCGCGGGGGTGATCCTGTTGCTCGTCGGCGTGCAGCTCCTGTCGGTGGGTCTGCTCGCGGAGCTGATCGTGCACTTCCGCAACACGACCCCCCGGCGAGAGCATCTCGCCGATGAGCTCTAGCTCGCGTCGGGGCGACGACCTGAGCCGATCCCCGGAACGCCGTCTCGTCTGGCGCGTCGCTCGAGTGGTCTTGGGCGCGGCAGGGCTGGCGTTCCTGATCGTGGCCCTGGTCGACACCTGGGACCGTTCACAACGGTTGCTGCGATCGCCGGTGCGGCTCGGCTGCGCGTTCGTGATCGTGATCGTGTCGCTCATGCTGTGGTCGCGCGCGTGGTCGGCGCTGCTCGGTCACGAGGCCGAGCCCCGGGCGTTGCGCCACGGCTTCTACCTCTCGCAGCTCGGCAAGTACGTACCCGGCGGCATCTGGCAGGCCGCCGGTCTGGTCAGCCTCGGCCGAGGTTTTTTCAGTGGGCGCGAACTTCCCAAGAA
>DAIQOP010000118.1:0-11578 GCA_036787815.1 Actinomycetota bacterium | reverse complement strand
CGCCCGCAGAGTGGGCTGCTCGCGCCCGCGCGCTGCTCGATCGCCTCGTGGCGGTGACCGACGCCCTCGAAGCCGGCGGCGACCACGCGCTCGCGCCGGGCTTCGTCGTCGGGGCGGCGACGCTGCAGCAGGCGCGCCGAGATCCGCTGCTGCCCGGCGAGCTGCTCCCGCCGGCCTGGCCCGGCGACGACCTGCGCGCCGCCTACGACCGGTTCCAGAAGTCGTTCGCGGCTTCATTGAGCACCACGTTCCGTCGATAACCTCCGTCGATGGCGTTCGACGCGGTTGCGCTGCTCGACCAGGCGGCCGGGGTGCTGCCGGAGGTCGTGCGTCTGCGCCGGCGCATCCATCGTCGTCCGGAGCTCGGCCTCCGGCTGCCGCAGACCCAGGCCGCGGTGCTCGACGCGCTCGCCGATCTGCCGCTCTCGGTGCGCACGGGTACCGCGCTCACGTCGGTGGTCGCCGATCTCGAAGGGTCGCGTGGGGGCGGGCCGACGATCCTGCTGCGCGGCGACATGGACGCGCTCCCGATGCCCGAGGACACCGACCTCGAGTACGCGAGCGAGGTCGACGGCGCGATGCACGCGTGCGGCCACGACGCGCACACCGCGATGCTCGCCGGTGCGGCGCGGGTGCTCGCGGCGCACCGTGACGAGTTCGGTGGCACCGTGCGATTCATGTTCCAGCCCGGCGAAGAGGGCTTCCACGGCGCGCGGTTCATGATCGAGGAAGGCGTGCTCGAGCATCCGCACGTCGACGCGGTCTTCGCCCTGCACGTCACACCGAACGCGCCGACGGGTGTGATCGCCACTCGCGGCGGGCCGATCATGGCCGCACCCGATGTGCTCGAGATCCGGGTGCGGGGCAAGGGCGGGCACGCCTCGAGCCCGTACCTCGCGAACGACCCGATGCCGGTGGCCGCCGAGATCGTCACGGCCTTGCAGGTGTTCGCGACCCGACGCATCGACACCTTCGACCCGGTCGTGATCACGATCACGAAGATCCGCGCGGGCACCACGAACAACGTCATCCCCGAAGAGGTGCTCATGCAGGGCACGCTGCGTTCGGTTTCGGAGCGCAGCCGCCGCAAGGCGTTGGAGGGCATCGAACGGGTCGTTTCGCACATCGCCGCCGCCCACGAGATGGACGCGACCTTCGGGCACGAAGAGGGCTACCCGGTCACGGTGAACGACTACGACTTCGTCCGCTTCACCGAGGCCGTCACCAAGCGCCTGCTCGGTGAGCACGGATTCGTCGAGATGGCTGCGCCGGTGATGGGCGCCGAAGACTTCTCGTACCTCCTGCAACAGCGCCAGGGTGCGTTCGCGTACCTGGGCGTGTGCCCGCCCGGCCATCGGCCCGGCGACGCGCACGCGTGCCACTCGAATCGGATGACGATCGACGAGTCGGCGATGCGCAACGGTGTCGGCATGTACTGCGCGACCGCGCTGGCCTTCCTCGCCGGCGAGCTCGGCTGATCGTTCGCGGCTCGGGAACGTTTCCGAGAGCTCGTCACTCGAAGTGGGTGTGACCGAGACCGGGGTGGGCACCGCCGATGGCCAGATCGCCGGCGTTGCGTCCTTCGACGAGATCTTCGCCGCGGCCCGCGCCCCGATGGTGCGGATCGCGTTCCTGATCGTCGGATCTCGGGCCGTCGCCGAGGAGATCGCCCAGGACGCCTTCGCGGGGCTGTTCACGCGATTCGACACGGTCGACAACCCGACGGCCTACGTGCGCACCGCAGTGGTTCGCGGCGCGGTGAGTTGGAAGAAACGGCGGGCGATGGAAGCCGATCGGCTGGCGCGGATCGACGACCCCGGCCCCACCGGAATCGGTGACATCGACACGACCTGGGATGCCCTGCGCGCGCTCAGGCCCGAGCGTCGGGCGGTGCTCGTGCTGCGCTACTACGAAGACCTGAGCCACGGAGACATCGCCGAGCTTCTCGGGTGCCCGGTCGCGACGGTGCGGACGAGGTTGCACCGCGGCCTCTCGGATCTCCGCAAGGAGTTGGAACGATGACCGAAACGACGCAACGCGACGAAGTCGAACGGCGGTTGGGCGAGACGCTGCGCGCGAAAGCCGCGCAGGTCGTCGAGCTCGACGCCGCGACGTTCGATGCCGCGACGTTCGGTGGCTCCGGGCTCGGCGACCTCGTGGCGACGACCCCGCGAACGCGCCGCCGGGTTGTTGCGATCGCCGCAGTGCTGACGGTTGCCGCGGCGGCGACCGCGTCGGTGCTCGTGATGCGAGCACGCCCGCATGGGTCGATCGTCGCGACAGAATCGAGCGTGCCGAGCTCGAGCACGCCGACCACGGCGCCGCCGAGTCCTCCGAATCCCATTGCGGCGCCGCTCGTCGCCCCTTCGTGGCTTCCCGACGGGCAGCAGCTCTGGTCGCTCACCTCGAGCACGCAGGGTGGTACCGGGTTCCCGACACAGTTGTTCGGAACCGTGGCGGCCGACGGCACGCTCGCGCCCGGACTCCTGGTCGAGCTCCAACCCGCCTCGCCCGGTGACGGGCTTGGGGGTTCGGGAACGCACGTGACCGTGCGTGGGCAGAACGGGCTGGCGCGTGCGTCGAAGGACGCCGGGGACGCGCCCTTCGAGATCGACTGGATCGAGCGCGGCGCGTACGTACGGGTCACGGTGCGCGGCGCGACGGCTGACCAAGCTGTGACCGCGCTCGACGCGTTGCGGCCGCGCGGGGGCAGTTTGATGACGGGCTTCGAACCTGCGAGCGCGCCGGCCGGCTACCCGTTGCTGGGCGAACGGCTGATGCCTGCGCCCGACGTCTCGGCCACCTTCGAGTACTCGGCCGCGCCGCCGACGACCGGTGCCACTCCTGACTTCACCGTGCTGAGCGACATGGCCGGTTCGTATCCGGGGTACTTGCGCATCTGGATGGCCGGCCACCGTGCGCCCGACGGCACGACCGTCGAGCTCGATCCCGGAGTCGGCTTCTACGTCGCGTGGCCCGACGGGCGTGATGTCGTCGTCGAATCCGACGCGAACCATCCCGATCCGACCGTGCTCGAGCACATCGCGCGCAGTGCCACGAAGCTCGACAACGCGGCGGCCGCCGCGCTCGCAGCAGAAGCACAAGCCCGCGTCGACGCGTTGCCGTGGCTCGGAGACGCGCCGCTCGCGTCGGGCGAGATCACCCTGCGCGGGACGGGATCGGCGACCGCGGTGTGCTTCCAGGTGCTCGGCGCCGACCCCGCGTGCTCGAACCCGTTCAGCCTCAACGCCGGCGTCGACGGCGGCGGGAGCAACGGTGCGCTGCCCGGGTACGCAGGATCGGCCGCGATCGGCGGAACCTGGTACGTGTTCGTCGCGGCCTCGGCAGAACCGTCGTTCAGCGTGAACGGAGGGCGCGACACCGCGCTTCCGGCCGAGACCGGACGGATCGGCGACACGCACGTGGCGGTGGTCGCGGTTCCCGATGGTGTCGACCACGTTGAGGTGCTCGTGCCAACGGGGCCCGGCCAGGGTGCCGGAACCGGCTTCTCCCGTCCGTCCGGCTGATCACACGAGCGGGATCAGCTCTTGAGGATCCACTCGCTCATCGTGTGCACGCGCGTCGCGTCGAGGTCGAGCAGCGACGCGATGTGCGTGAGCATCGTGTTGATGTTGGCTTCCATGCGTTCCGTGTCGCCGTCGCCGCAGTAGAAGCGCATGGGGTCGACGAGGTCGTCGATCGTCGGCCACGCTTCCTCGACGATCCCGAGGTACGGCGGGGCATCGGGCGTGATCGCGCGCGCGACGGAGTTGCGCACGTAACGAGCCCGCGGTTGGATCGCCTCCGACATCGGCGACTGGCGGGTGTGCCAGAAGTTCATCCACTCCTCGTACGCGGTGCCGCGCTTCTGCTGTATCAGGGTGACCGTGAGCACACCGGGTGAGCGCGCGCCGTCGGGCCAGTCGCGCGCGGCCGACCAGCGGTTGCCTCCGTAGTCGGTGTACATCGATTCGGTGACGAGGTAGCCCGCGAACCGGGAGGTGTGCGCCTTCAGCAGATCCTCGTAGGGCTCGCGGCGGTCGTACGCGTCGAGCCAGATCGAGACGACCGAGCGCACGGGGGCCTCGTCGTCGGGGAGCGGGAGGGGCGACGGCGCCTGCGCGCCGGTGTCGTCGGCGTCGATCGTGAGGCCCCTGGGTGCGAGCGCCAGCAGCCGGGGCCCGAGCTCGTGGAGCAGCAGCTGTTCGGTTTCGTCGGGCCGCGCCGGTTCCGGCGTCCATAGGAGGTACATGAGTTTCTCCACGAGCAACTTCCCTCACATCGGCGCGAGCCGCGGACGCTATCGTGTGCGGTCCCCAGGGCGGTTAGCTCAGCTGGTTAGAGCGCGTCGTTCACACCGACGAGGTCGGAGGTTCGAGTCCTCTACCGCCCACCGAGACGTACTCGTCCGCGTTGCTTCGGGCGCGGCCCGACGGTGACGAACGAGTTCTCGTGCTGCCTCACCGGTGAGTCTTGTCGCCTCGGCTCCGGTGCGGCGAGACTGGAGGGCCAGGGACTGCGGCGCATCGGGGCGCCGGTAGGTCTGATCGACGCGGGGTGCCAATCATGCGAGGCCGGGGACGCAGCATCGGGGTGGCCGCGTGCTGCGCGCTCCTCCTGTCGGGTGTGGCTGCGGCCGCCGGCGCGTCCACGGTCGGCGCGTCCGCGGAACCCGGCCTGGCGCCCGTGACCCTGGCCGGCCACCGCTATCTCGTCCGTCCCCACTCCCGGGCGGGCGTGAAGGCCATCGTCGCCGGCGCCCGGCCGGCGATCAGCACCCTCGCGGTGCGGTCCTCGGCCCGGAAGGGTGTGGTCACGCCCAAGCCCGCGGTGTACGTCGTGTTCTGGGGCTCGCAGTGGTCGAACGATCCGGCCGGTGCCGCGGCGGCGCTGCAGCAGTTCTTCGCCGGCCTGTACGGCGCACCCGACACCTGGGGCACGATCCTGTCGCAGTATTGCGAGGGCGTGCCGGAGGGCACCACCAACTGTGCGGGCCAGGGCATCCCGGTCGTGCATCCGACGCAGTCGACGCTGCGCGGGGTCTGGTTCGACAACGCGGCGGCCGCACCACGGAAGGCGACGGCGAACCAGCTCGCGGCGGAGGCGGTCGCGGCGGCCGAGCACTTCGGCAACACCACGCAGAAGCTGAACCTCGACGCGCAGTACGTGGTCGCCTCGCCGACGGGCACCCATCCCGACGGGTTCCCCCGGACTGGGTTCTGTGCGTGGCACAACTTCACGTCGTCGCCCGACGGCAACGTCGCGTACACGAACCTTCCGTACGTTCCCGACCTCGGCGTGGGCGGGTGCACCACGATCCGCACACCCACCGCCCTCGACGGCGATTTCTCGACCGAGACCCACGAGTACGCCGAGACCGTGACCGACCCCTGGCCGCTGCGGGGCTGGTCGGCGTCCGGGTCGGAGATCGGCGACGAATGCGTGCAACTCGACGCGCGCCTCACGCTGGCGACGGGAACCTTCGACGTGCAGGGTCTCTGGTCGAACGCCGCGAACGGCTGCACGACCACCGGGTGATCGGCACGCGGATCACGGTCGCGGTCTGCATCGTCGGGCTGCTGGGGGCGTGCGGGAGCTCGTCGAAGCCGAAGCCGAAGCCGAAGCCGAAGGCGAACGCGACGACCACGACGCTCGCCGCGTCGGTGTCACGCGTCGATGTGTGGGGCGATTCGCTGACCGTGCAGTCGCGCGACGCCCTGCGGGTGGAAGGCCGCGCGCACGGGCTCGCAGTCACGGTGAACGCCTACGTCGGCCTCGCGCCGTGCGACCTCGCGCCTTTCGTGCGCGGAAGTCTCGCTCGACCGCCGGGCGCGGTGGTGCTCGCGTTCACTGGTAACAACATCACGCCGTGCATGCAGCGCGCCGGGAAGCCGCTCACGGGCGCGCCGTACTACGCGGAGTACGCGTCGGTCGTCGGGCAGTTGGTCGCCGCGGCAACGGCGCGCCGGATCCCGGTGATCGTGGTCGGTCCGCCGACGTTCCCCCCGAGCGAGAACCATCCCGATCGGGTCGCCCTCAACGTGTTGTACCGGTGGCTCGTCGCCGCACACCCGGGCGCACGGTACGTCGCGCTCGGCCCGGCGCTCAGCCCCCACGGCTTCTCGCGCACGGTCGCGTGCCTCGCCGGAGAGACGGCGGCGCTCGGTTGCCGCAGTGGCGTCATCACCGTGCGGTCGGGGAACGGCATCCACCTCGATGAGCCGCGCCCGGTCGCCTGTCCCGACGGCAGCGGGGGATGCATGTACTCGGCCGGCGGCCATCGCTACGCCGATGCGATCCTCGCCGCTCTCGCGACGATCGCCTCGCTCTCGTATCGCTCCGCGGACCCCACCGTCGGAGTACCGATCGCCGCGAACCAGGGGGGATAGGTGGAGGTCGACCCCGTGGCCGCCGCGGGCTTCGGTCGCGCGGCCGACGCGTACGAGCGCAGCCGGCCGAGCTATCCGGCCGAGGCCGTCGCCGTGCTCGCCGACGCGCTCGCGATCGGCCCGGGGGTCGCCGTGCTCGACCTCGCGGCCGGCACCGGCAAGCTCACCCGCCTCCTCGCCGAGCGCGGTGCGGATCTCGTCGCGGTCGAGCCGTCGAGCGCGATGCGGGCCGAGTTCGCCGCGGTGTTGCCGGGGGTGGTCGTGCACGAGGGCACCGCCGAGCAGATCCCCCTCGAGGCGGCCGCGGTCGACGCGGTGGTCGTGGCCCAGGCGTTCCATTGGTTCGACGCACCGCGCGCACTACGTGAGATCGCGCGCGTGTTGCGACCGGGGGGTGGGCTCGCCCTGATCTGGAACGAACGCGACGAATCGGTGCCGTGGGTCGCGGAGCTGAGCCGGGTCATGCAGTGGGACGTGCGCATGCCGTACGAGGTGGGCACCGACTTCCGCGGAGTGCTGGACGCGTCGGGTCTCTTCACGCCCGCGCAGCGCCGTTGGTTCGCCTTCGCCCAGGAGCTCGACCGTGAGAGCCTCTGCGAACGGGTGGCCACGACGAGCTACATCGCGTGGATGGAACCGGCCGAACGCGAGGCGGTGCTCGGCGGGGTGCGGGCACTCGTGGCCGACTTCCCCGAGCGGTTCGAGCTGCCGTACGCGACCGACCTGTTCTGGTGCCAGGTGCTCGACGATTGAGGGCCACAGAATTCGCGCGTGCACGACGCCCGAGAATTCGCGAGCATCTCGTTTCGATCGGCGGGTGAACCGGGGACAATCCGGGTTGCCCGTGGTGGAGCGATTGCAGAGGGGGTTCTTCATGACGGTCGCCGACCTCGTGTCCTCCGTGCTCGGACCCGACCTCCCCGTCGGGGTCCGTGGCTATGACGGCAGCCAGCTCGGGCCGCCCGACGCGCCGGCCACGCTCGTGCTCCGCTCGCCCGATGCGCTGCGGCGCATCGCGACGGCGCCGGGTGAGCTCGGGATCGGCCGCGCGTACGTCGCGGGCGACCTCGACGTCGAGGGCGACATCTTCGGCGCGCTCGAGCTGCGCCACCGGTTCGACACCGTGTCGATCACCCCGTCGCAGTGGCTGGAGATCGCCAAGATCCTCGGTCCGACCGCGATGCGGCGTCTGCCGCCGCCACCCGGCGAGGCGCGACTGCGGGGCCGCCGGCATTCGCCCGGTCGCGATGCCGCCGCGATCGCGCACCACTACGACGTGTCGAACGACTTCTACCGCCGGCTCCTCGGGCCGTCGCTCACGTATTCGTGCGCGGTGTGGGCCGATCCGGCCGTGGGCCTCGAGGCCGCGCAGGATGCGAAGCACGACCTCGTGTGCCGCAAGCTCGAGCTGCGCCCCGGCATGCGGTTGCTCGACGTGGGCTGCGGCTGGGGAAGCATGCTCCTGCACGCGGCCCGGCACTACGGGGTCGAGGGTCTGGGCGTCACGCTGTCGCGCGCGCAGGCCGATCTCGCCTCGAAGCGCATCGCCGAGGCGGGCCTCACCGACCGCGTGAGCGTGCGGGTGCTCGACTACCGCGATCTACGCGACGGGCGTGACGGCCCGTTCGACGCGATCAGCTCCATCGGGATGTTCGAGCACGTGGGTCTGCGCAAGCTCGACGAGTACTTCTCCCGCCTGTTCGCGTTGCTCCGCCCGGGTGGCCGGCTGCTGAATCACGCCATCAGCCGCCCGTGGCGGGCGCAACGGCGCGTGGCGTTCGCCCGGAGCGGGTTCATCGACCGGTTCGTGTTCCCCGACGGCGAGCTGCACGAGATCGGCTCGGTCGTCACCGCGATCCAACGCGCCGGCTTCGAGGCGCGCCACGTCGAGAGCCTGCGCGAGCACTACGCGCTCACGCTGCGGGCGTGGTCGGCGAACCTCGAACGCGATTGGGACGCGGGCGTGGCCGACGCGGGCATGGCCCGCGCCCGGACTTGGCGGCTCTACATCGCGGCCTCGGCGGTGAACTTCGAGGATGGCAACACCCAGGTGCACCAGGTGCTCGCGACGAAGAACGACGACGGCCCCTCGGGGATGCCGCTGCGCCCTGCGTTCTGACTGCGGCGCCACGACGCTGCGACACTGGGTGGATGCTGCGAAGTGAAGACTCCGACCGCGTCCGCCTGCTCACCCTCGATCGGCCCGAAGCGCTCAACGCGTTCAACGAGGCGCTCTACGACGCGCTGACCGACGCGCTCGCCGGCGCGCTCGCCGACCCGGCCGTGGCCGTGGTGGTGCTCACGGGATCGGGGCGGGCGTTCTGCGCGGGGACCGACCTGCTCGAGATGGCCCGACGCGTCACCGACCCCGCGTTCGTGCCCGGGCGCCACGGCTTCATCGGACTCGTCGACGGCCTGCTCGCCTTCGACAAGCCGTTGCTGCTCGCCATCAACGGCCTCGGCCTCGGCATCGGCACGACCATCATCGGCTTGTCGGATCTTGCGTTCATGGCCGAGACCGCCCGCCTCCGGTGCCCGTTCACCGACCTCGCCGTCGCGCCGGAGGCCGCGTCGAGCTACACGTTCCCGACGCTGCTCGGTCGCCAACGCGCATCGTGGGTGCTCATGAGCTCCGCATGGCTCTCGGCCGACGAGTGCCGCGACCTCGGCCTCGTGTACCGCGTGTGCCCGGCGGAGGAGTTGCTCGACACGACGATGACGCACGCGCGCCTGCTCGCGGCGAAACCGATCAGCTCACTGCGCGCGACGAAACGACTGATGAACGCGCACCACCATGCCGCGATCGCCGCGGCGCGCGAAGGCGAGAACGCCGCGTTCCAGGAGCTGATGGCGGGGCCGGCGAATCAGGAGGCGCTCGCCGCGTTCGCCGAGAAGCGCACGCCCGACTTCACCAACCTGCCTCCCGGTTGGTGAAGCCGTCGTATCGCGACGCGCTCACCCGTCAGTGGGCCCGCTCGGGTACGACGAGGGCCTTTCCGGCGAGCTCACCCGCGCCGAGCCGGGCCATGGTGGCGCCGACCGCGTCGAGGGGCACGTCGTCGGGCTCGATGAGCAGGTCGATCGGCAGCCGCCCCGACGCGAGCAGCGCGAGCGCGGCCTCGAAGCCGTCGGCGTCGTAGTTGTAGGAGCCGAGCAGGGTGAGCTCGAGGATGATCACGCGGTTGTGGTTGACCCGGGGCCAGTCACCGCCGGTGCCGAGGAACACGAGGGTTCCGGCCCGGTCGAGCTGATCGATCGCCGCTTCCACCGCGGCCGCGCGGCCGGAGCACTCGAACGCGACCGTGAACGGGTCGGCCACCGGCCGACTCATCGGTGCAGCGGGCAACGCATCGGGGCTGACGACCACGGCGCCCAACGCCTCCGCGCGCGCGCGGCGTGCCGGCGCCGGTTCGCTCACGGTGACGTCGTCGATCCCTGCGGCCCTGAGCACCGCGAGCATGAGCATCCCGACCGGCCCCGCGCCCGTGACCAGCACCCGATCGGTCGGGCCGACACCCGACACGGTGCGCGCGTGCATCGCGATCGCGACCGGCTCGGTGAGCGCGGCCGACCGCAGCGACAAGCCGGCCGGCAACGGCAGGAGCCTCGTGGCGTCGACCTGCACATACCGCGTGAACGCGCCCGTGCCGCCGAAGTAGTCGGGCGTCGCTCGATCGAGGCACACGGCCGGGCGCCCCGCCCGGCACGCGCGACACGTGCCGCAACCCGCGCGATCGGCCACGACGACCGGAGTGCCGGGCGGCACCGTCGTCGGCGCCGCGGAGCCGAGCGCCACGACCGTGCCCGACCACTCGTGCCCGAACACCGACCCCTTGCGGCCCATGCCCTCGAGCACGAAGTGGAGGTCGGTGCCGCAGATCCCGCAGTGCGAGACCTCGACGAGGGCACCGTGCGCGTGCAGCTCCGGTACCGGGATCTCCTGCACCTCGACGACGCCCCCGCCCACGTAGACCGCGGCGGGCATCGTCGTCGGGATCCCGTTCACGGCCTGGGTCCCAACTGCGCGGCCGACCGGAGATAGCCGCCGGCGTCGCGCACGGCCGCGCCGTACGGCCCGAGCACGTCGACGAGCGCATCGAAGGCGTCGCCGAGCGCGGTGATCGCGGGACGCATCTGCCGGTCGGTGTGCCACTCCACCTCTTCGCGCGCGGCGCGCCCCGCTGGCGTGAACCCGTCGCCCTCGACCCAACCACGCGAGCGCAGGCGATCGAGCGCGGCATCGAGCTGCGCATCGCTCCACGCGCGCGAGCGGATGTAGCTCCGCAGCGGCAGGCCGAGGAACAGCTCGGTGAGGAGCCCGATCTCGACCGCGTCGAGCCCGGCGCTCGTCCACGCGGCCGTGTGGGCATCGCCGCGGTACTCGCGCAACTGGTCGCCGAGGTGGAAGAACCGGGTGAGCGGGTCGGGCGGGTCGTCCCATTGGCTGCAGAGCCCGGCGAAGAGCGCCCGGCCCTCGACGTTGAGGGGCGCCACCGCGCGTTGCAGGAGGTCGACCGCCTGCCCGAGCCCGTCGGGCCGCTCACCGAGCACCCGCGTGAGTTGCGCGACGGCGCCGCGCCGGCGCGCCGCGAAGATCGTCGGTGCATCGGTGAGCCCCCAACCGATCTGCACGCACGGCACGACGACCTCCGGGTTGAACACCGCGAAGGTCGCGGCGACCACATGGGGGGCGACCTGGCCCATCAGCGAGCCGCGGCTCGTGAAGTACGCGACCGGATCCGGGAGCGCGACGCCGTCGACGTTGCCGCGGCTCGGCGAGAAGCCCAGCTCCACGTACTCGGCGTGCGCCTCGGGCGCGAAGTACACCTGGCCGATGCAGGGCTCGAGGTTCGCGGCGAGAGCGCGGGCCCGGCGGGCAAGGGTGACGTCGTCGATCACGGGCTCTCCTGCGTTGCTGCACATGCGTGGGTCGCGGGTCGGGAATCCTATGATCCGCTCACCCCGACAGGACGAGGACGTGCGAATGGCGATCCCCGAGATCGTGCACTGGGTCGACGGCAAGCCGTGGGAAGGCACGTCGGGGCGTTTCTCCGATGTCACCAACCCGGCGACCGGCAAGGTCAGCGGCCGGGTCGCCCTCGCGTCGGCCGCCGACGTCGACATGGTCGTGCGCGGTGCACGAGCGGCTGCCGACGGCTGGCGGGCGGTGTCGCTGAGCCGTCGTACGC
>DAIQOP010000117.1:0-11704 GCA_036787815.1 Actinomycetota bacterium | reverse complement strand
CCGCAGGATCTCCTGGAAGGTGCGGCTCGTGCGCTCCTCGGTGGCGTTCGTGAGACCCTGCGCGACCCGCTCCCGCACCGCTGTCGAATCGAGCCCCCCGGGCGGGGTCTCCGGCCGGGCTTCCTCGTGCTCGATCGCTTCCACCGCCTCGGCCACGCCACGACCGTAGCGCCGGGCCCCACCCGCGGTGCCCGCTAACGTCGCCGCCCGACGAAAGGTGACCCGTGGATCGCGTCCGACTCGGCATCATCGGAACCGGCAACATCGCGCCGCTCAACGTCGCGGGCTACCTCGCGCACGACCGCTGCGACGTCGTCGCGGTGTGCGACCCGCGGTTGGAGAAGGCCACGCGCATGGCCGAGGAGTGGGGCGTTCCCAAGGTTTACGACTCGATCGACGCGATCCTCGCCGACGACGAGATCGACGCCGTCGAGATCCTCACCCCCACGTTCATGCACAAGGACCACGTGATCGCCGCCGCGCGCGCGGGCAAGCACGTATCGGTGCAGAAGCCGATCGCGAACTCCGTCGCCGACGCCCGCGAGATGATCGCCGCGGTCGATGCCGCCGGTGTGGTGTTCCGCGTCACCGAGAACGCGGTGCACTACCCGCCGCTCGTCAAGGCCCGCGAGCTCATCGCCGCCGGCGCGATCGGCACACCGAACATGGTGCGGATCAAGACCGTGGTCGGCCGCTCCGACAACGAGTTCCAGGCCAACCTCGAGCCCGAGGGCTACACCTGGCGCTTCGACTCGCACAGCCCCGGCGGCCACCTCTTCGACGACATCGTGCACAAGTACGCGGTCGCGTTGTGGCTCTTCGAGGAGCACGTGCGCAGCGTGCAGGCGATCGTCCGGCGCGGGCCGTTGTTCTTCGAGACGCCGACCGCGGCGATCTGGGAGTACGACCGCGACGACCTGCTCGGCATGATGGAGGTCACGTACGCGCCGCGCATGCACATCCGCTCCGACTACTGGGGTGCCGACGAGTTCTTCGAGATCCAGGGCACCGACGGCTTCATCTGGGTCACGCAGTTCTGCGGCAAGCTCCACGACCTGCCGTCGCTGATGCTCTACGAGGCCGACGGCACGCGTCGCTCCTTCGCCGGCCTCGACGACAGCTACATGCGCAGCTTCACCGACATGTCGACCAACTTCGTCGACTCGCTCCTCGACGGCACCCGACCCAGCCTCACGGGCGAGCTCGCGACGCGTGTGCTGCAGCTCTGCTTCGCCGTGTACGAGGCCTCGAACACGCGGGGCCCCGTCGACCCCCGCACCATCGACGCCAACGTCTCGCCGCCGTGGTGGCCGCCGACCCAGCAGGACCTCTTCCGGGACGCCTACCGGCTCGGCCAGATCCCGCCCGACATCTTGGAGAACCTGCCCGAGGAGTACCGTCGACTCCTCGATGATGCCTGAACCCCCCGTGAGCCCGGGCCCCGGCCCGACCGCCGAGACCTGCTTCCACCACAAGGACCGCCAAACGGGGCGGCACTGCACGCGCTGCGGCCGCCCGGCCTGCGCCGAGTGCCTGCACACCGCCCAGGTCGGGTCGCAATGCTGGGAGTGCATCAAGGCCGACCGCCCACCGACGCGCGAACGCGTCCGCCGTTCGCTCGCCACGCGCCCCGCCGCCGCGACGCAGGCACTCATCGGCCTCAACGTCGCGATGTTCCTGTTCACGAACGGCCTGAACGAAACGTACGGCAACACCCGGCTGTTCCACTACGCGCAGACGGCGCTCTACGTCGACCACGGCCAGTCGTGGCGGTTGTTCACCGCCGGATTCATCCACTTCGGCATCGCCCACATCGCGTTCAACATGTTCGCGCTCTACCTCATCGGGAACGCGCTCGAACCGGCGGTCGGACCGTGGCGGTTCACCGCGATCTACCTCGCGTCGCTCCTGGCCGGGTCGCTCGGCGCCATGCTCCTCGACCCGCTCGTCTACAGCGGAGGTGCCTCGGGTGCCGTGTTCGGCGTCGGCGCCGCGGCCACCGTCTTGATGGTCAGGCGCGGCGTGCGCTTCTGGGACACCGGGTTCGGTCCACTCCTGCTGATCAACCTGGCGTTCGGCCTGTTCCTCACCAACGTCTCGATCGGCGCCCACCTCGGCGGCATGGTCGGCGGCGGGATCTGCGCGGCGGCGATCATCGAGACGAGCCGGTCGCGCTACGGGCCGGTGATCGGCTATCTGGCCACGTTCGGTGTGGCCGCCGCGTCGTTCGCGGCCGCCGTGGCCGTCGCGAGCATGAAGATCAGGTAGGTCCGACGCCCACGTCGGGACCTAGCCCGGAGCCCCCACGCGGATGAGCTCGATCTCGCCGGTCTCGTCGTCGGAGATCAACCGGAAGCCGGCCTGGCTCGCCAGGTCTTCGCGCCCTTCCCAGGGCCCGGACGCGACGAGCTCGTCGCCGGCCTCGATGCGCATCCCCAGGCGCGGGCGGTAGAAGTAACGGCCGTTGCGGTGCAACGCCAGCAGGTGGAATCCGGTGTCGTCGCCGAGCCCGGCCGAGGCGAGCAGCTCGCCGTCGAGCTCCGAGCCGGGTGCCACGGGCACCCGCATGATCACGTCGTCGGTGTCGCCGAGCGCCGCGTTGAGCACGGGGTGCAGCTCCTCGCCCTCCTCGACGAGCCACACCATCTGCTGCGCGGCGTCACCGATCTCCTCGGCCGCGCCCCCGAGATGGAGGAGGCCCCGCAGCGCCGAGGGATCGACGGTCTCGGCCGCGCCACGCAGCACCCATAGCTCGAGCCGCTCGCGCATCTCGTCGAGCCGGTTCTCGAGGCTGCTCACCTCGGCCGCGAGCCCCTGGTCGTTGAAGAGCAGCGCCGAGTACGCGAGACCGACCGCCGCCTCCGAGACGTCCTTCATCTCGACGAGCACGTCGACCGCGCGATCGAGGTCGCTGATCGCCGGATCCTCCGACAGGGTCGCGACGCGCCACTCGGGGGCGCCGGCGAGCACGCGCAGCTCGGGGATCCCGTCGGCGCTGCCCCGCGCGATCAGCACGTCGCCGGGGCGCAGCATCTCGCCGTCGTCGGGATCGATGAGCCAGTCCTTGGCCCGGCGGATGGCGACGACCCGCAGACCCGTCTCGGTCGGCAGCTCGGCATCGTCGAGGGTGCGGTGCGCGAGGGCCGAGTCTTCGCGGACGCGCACCCGGTGCGAGATCTCCTGCGCGGCCGCCAGGTCGGCGACGAGCGCGGCCGGGATACCGAGGTGGTGGGTGACGATCTTGGCGATGTCGACGGCCGCGTTGCCCATCCGCTCGATCGCCGACACGAGGTGCAGCACGCCCGACATCGCATCGGCGTCACGCGGCGAGCGCGCCGCGAGCACGCACACCGAGCGCATCTCGTGGACCAGCTCGTTGAGCCGCTCCTCGAGCTCGAGCACCTCGTCGGCCATGTCTTCGTCGTCGAAGAACAGCGAGGCGTAGCCGAGGTCGACCATCAGCTCGGAGGTGTCTTTGGCCTCCGAGAGCATCTCTTTGAGATTGCGGGGTTGGTCGTCCATGAGGGCAGCTAGCGGAGTCCGACGAGCACGATGGCAAGGATAAGCGAGAACGCGCCGAACAGGTCCAGGGTCGAGGTGACGATCGCGATCCCGTGGTTGTCGGGATCGAGCCCCAGGCGGTGGGTGAAGACGGCCGCGTAGTAGCCGATCACCACGGCGAACCCGGTCGCCATGACCCCGCCCACCACCGAGACCGACACCATCCGCAACGCCCCCGGTCCGTGGAGATTGGCCACGTTGGCCGCCACGTCGGCCGACAGGCCCAGCAGCACGAACGTCGGCACGGCGTACACCAGCACGAGCAGCACGTCGTCGAGGGCCGCCAGCGGCGACTTGCCCCTGGCAAGGGTGCCCAGGTGGAGGCGCGTCGAGACCCGGGCCGCGAGGATGCCGCCGAGGGCGCCCGAATCCTCGAGGAACGGAGGGATGAGCACGAAGAGGGCCGGGAAGAGCAGGAACGACTCGGTGCGCTTCTCGATCGTCACCCCGGCGAGCACGTCGACGAAGCCGGCGATCACGAGCACCGGCGCCGACTCGACGACGATCCGGTGCAGCACCGCCAATCCGCTCCGCAGCCCGGCGACCAGCGCGACGAGGCAGGCGATCGCGCAGAGCCCGGCGACGATCGGCGTGAAGAGGTGGAAGCCGAGCAGGTAGGTGGCGACGAAGAGGCTCGGCAGCGTGGCGACATCGCCCGCAGCGGTGACGATCGGCGCGGCGACGTTGTCGAGATCCCACCGGCGCTGCGCGCACTCCGACGCGACCCCGATCGTGATCGCGAGGACGACGATCGACGAGAGCAGCGCGCCGACGACCGACACGACCATGAAGTCGACGATCGAGATCGACCGCAGGTTGAACGCGACCGCGACGACCTTGGCGAGCACGGCGAGCGCGAACGAGGTGGAGAGCGAGAGCACGAGCGCGGCGGCGACGTTCTGGCCGACGGGGGTGTCGAGCCGGCGCGAGACCCGGAAGGTGCCGGTGTGGATCAGCGTGCCGAGCCGGCTCCCGAGCGCGCCGAACACGTTGCCGCGCATGCCGATCGCGGCCGGAACGAGGACGACGAGCGCCGGAAGTGCGTTGAGCGTGTGGGTGATCGAGCCGAGCGTGATCCCGGCGACGAGATCGCCGCCCGACGAGATTAGGAGCGCGCCGAAGCCGGCGCGAACACCGGCCGGGTCCGCGCGCACGAGCGCGCCGAAGCGCGCCGCAAGGCGGCGGGGGAAGCGCAGCATCGTGGACTCGGCGGTTCAGACATGTCGGTGCTTCCTCGATCGAGACGGTTTCTCCTCGAGCGGCCCGCAAGGGTACCCCCCTATCGGCCGCGCGGAGGCCACCGACAGGAGCGCGCCGTACCAGGGAGGGTGGCGAGGGAGCAGGGAGCGGCGAGGGAACAGGGAGGGCGGTCATCACCGGAAGTCGCGCGATTGGAGGGAGCCGGAGAGGCTGATCGGGAGGCGGGTGATCCGGCCGGCGACCAGGTTGGTGACGCCCTGGTGGCGCTCGAGCACGCCGCGCACCCGCAACGCGGGCGCGCCGCGCGCGACCAACCGGAAGCGCTTCCACACACCGCGAGTGCAGATCACGTTCACGAGCCCCGTCTCGTCCTCGAGGTTCAGGAACACCGTGCCCTTCGCGGTCGCCGGCTGCTGGCGGTGCGTCACCACGCCGGCCACCTCGACGACCGAACGGTCGGGCAGCACCCGCAGGTCGGCGGCGGTGACGACCCCTTGGCGCACCAACTCGTCGCGCACGAACTCGGTCGGGTGCCGGCCGGGCGAGAGCCCCATCGACCACAGGTCGGATGCCACCTCTTCGGGCTCGGTCATCCCGGGCAACGGCGGCGCGTCGAGACCGGTGAGCAGCCCGGGCAGCGTTTCCACCACGCCACCGTCGCGCTGCACGTGCGGGCGCGCGTCGCGCAGCGCGCCCGCCGCCCACATCGCGGAACGACGCGTCAACCCGAACGACTGCTCGAACGCACCTGCGGCGGCCAGCGTCTCGATCGCGTCGACCGTCGCGCCGGTACGCCGGACGAAATCCTCCATGTCGCGGAACCGCTCACGCGCCCGTTCGTCGTCGACGTGGTCGCAGAACGAATCGTGCAGGCCGCGCACCGACCGCAACCCGAGCCGTACCGCGTGGTGCGACGGCTCGGCGAAGAAGCCGGGCTTCGGCCGCCCGATCGGCTCGACGTGCGCGGGCCGGGGCTCGAGCGTGGCTTCACGACGTGAGCCGTTGACGTCGGGGCCGATCACCTCGACACCGTGACGACGCGCGTCGCGGATGATCGTGTGGGGTGAGTAGAAGCCCATCGGCTGCGCGTTGAGCAACGCGGCCGCGAACTCGGCCGGGTAGTGGTACTTGATCCACGAGCTCGAATAGACGAGGTACGCGAAGCTCACCGAGTGGCTCTCGGGGAAGCCGAAATCCGCGAACGCCTCGAGCTTGTGCGCGATCTCATCGGCGGTCGCGCCGGTGATGCCGTTGGCCGCCATGCCGTCCATCAACCGTGTGCGTAGCCGGGCCATCCGGGTGTGCGAACGCTTCGAGCTCATCGCCTGGCGGAGCTCATCGGACTCCGCGGGGCTGAAGCCGGCGACGTCGATCGCCATCTGCATGAGCTGCTCCTGGAACAGCGGCACACCGAGCGTCTTCTCGAGGCACGGCTCGAGCAACGGATGCAGATACGTCACCTGCTCCTCGCCGTTGCGCCGCCGCAGATACGGGTGCACCGAACCGCCCTGGATCGGGCCGGGCCTGATGAGCGCGATCTCGACGACGAGGTCGTAGAACGTGCGCGGGCGCAACCGGGGCAGCGTCGCCATCTGGGCCCGACTCTCCACCTGGAACACCCCGACCGTGTCGGCCGCGCACAACAGGTCGTAGACCTCGGGCTCCTGCGGGATCGTCGCGAGGTCGATGTCGACACCCTCCGACTCTCGGACGAGGTCGACGGCGATGTGCAACATCGTGAGCATCCCGAGACCGAGCAGGTCGAACTTCACGAGCCCGGCCGCAGCACAGTCGTCCTTGTCCCATTGCAGGACCGAACGGCCTTCCATCCGCGCCCATTCGACGGGGCAGAACTCGACGAGCGGGCGATCGGCCATCACCATCCCGCCCGAATGGATGCCGAGGTGGCGCGGGAAGTCGAGCACCTGGCCGGCCAGCTCGAGCGCGAGCGGCGGGATCGCGGGCGGACGGGTCGACGACGAAGCCGGGAGCGTGTCAATCGGCACGCCGTCGCGCTGGTTGCGTTGGAACTCGCGGACACGTCGCGCGGTCGATCGCCGTACCCGCGGATCGGCGCGGTGGATCCCCGTGGCCAGCTCGTGGTCCTTCGGGTTCGCGTCGGCGCTCGCCTCCACCAGCTCCGAGAACGCGTCGGTTCCCGAGCTCCAACGGTCGACCCACTTCGCGAGCGCGTCGGCCTGGCCGGGCGCGACCCCGGTGGCCTTCGCCATCTCGCGCAGCGCGGAGCGGGGCCGGTAGGTGATGACGTTCGCGACCTGCGCGCAACGATCGCGCCCGTAACGGTCGTAGACGTACTGGATCACCTCTTCGCGCCGTTGATGCTCGATGTCGAGATCGATGTCGGGTGGGCCGTCGCGCTCGGGCGAGAGGAACCGTTCGAAGAGGAGCCCGAGCGCGACGGCGTCGGCCTTGGTGACGCCGAGCGCGTAACAGACGGCACTGTTCGCCGAGCTCCCGCGGCCCTGGCAGTAGATGTCGGATTGGTGGCAGAAGTCGACGATGTCGAAGAGCAGCAGGAAATAGCCCGGGAACCCGAGCTGATCGATCACCCCGAGCTCGTACTCGAGCTGCCGTTGCGCCTGCTCGTACTGCGCGTGCGTCGGCGGGTACGCGACCGCGGCACCGCGCCGTACCAGCTCGCGCAACCACGTCATCTCGGTGTGGCCGTCGGGCACCGGCGCGTCGGGCAGGTTGGGGGCGGCGAGGCGCAGGTCGAAGGCGCACGCACGCGCGATCTCGACGGTGCGCGAGGCGGCGCCGGGCCAGCGCGCGAACCGGCGAACCTGCTCCCCCGGCGACCGCAGCTGCGCGTGCGGCGATGCCGGCAGCCAGCCGTCGATCTCGTCGAGCGAACGGCGCGCGCGCACCGCGGCGAGCGCGGTCGCGAGCGGTCGCTGCGCGGTCGTCGCGTAGTGCACGTTGTTCGTCGCCACCACCTCGACCCCGGCCGCGAGCGCGAGCTCGGCCAACGCGTCGTTGCGGTGCCGGTCGAGCGGATCACCGTGGTCCCAGAGCTCGACGAGCACGCGATCGCGCCCGAACGCCTCGACCAGCCGATCGAGCGCGCGCCGCCCGGCACGCGGCCCGTCACGCCCGAGCGCCGCCGGCACCGTTCCCTTGCGGCACCCCGTGAGCACGAACCAGCAATCCCTGTTCATGGGGGACGCGAGCTGGTCGAGGGTGAGCCGCGGCGCGCCCTTCTCGCCGCGCATCTGCGCCTCGCTGATCGCCCGGGCGAGTCGCGCGTACCCCACCGGACCTTCCGCCAGCACCACGAGGTGCTCACCGGGAGGATCGGCACGACCGGGCTGGATGCGCGCGGAGCCGAGCCCGAGGGTGAGCTCGGCACCGAAGACGGTGGGCAGACCGAGCGGACGCGCCGCCTCGGCGAAGCGCACGACGCCGTAGAACCCGTCGTGATCGGTGACCGCGAGCGCGGCCAGGTTCAGGCGGGCCGCTTCCTCGACCAGCTCCTCCGGATGGCTCGCTCCGTCGAGGAAGGAGAAGTTCGTATGGCAATGCAGCTCGGCGTAGGCCGAGTTGGTGGCAACGCCCACCATGGCAACCCCTGGCTCCGCTCGGGGGAAGCCACCGTAGCGAACATATGTTCGCTACGGCAAGGGGGTGCCCGCAGAGGGGTGCCGGGCGAGCGCCGGCGTTACGCCATTGCCCCCGAGAGGGCGGGCTCGCGGCCCGCACCGTCGACCTGAATCGGAACAGCGGCGAGGCAGCCGAGGTGCGCCAGCACGTCTGTGAACTCGTCGGCGAGCACTCGTGTCGCCGGGTGCTCGTCCAAGTAGGTCAGAAACGCGTGCAGCACCGTTGGTCACCCCGTTCGTCCGACACGACTCCATCGCCGTGTTCCGATTGCACAATCCACATCGGCAGGGGCAGGCCGCGATCCACCCGAACTGCCGCGATTCACCGAACGGCCCGACATGCCAGAGTGTCGCGATGACCACCTTCGGCTTCCAGCTCCCCAACTTCACGTTCGGCGACGGCGACGACCACATGTTCGCCAACGTCGTCGACCTGGTCGACGCCGCGGAGAACATCGGCTTCGAATCGATCTGGGTGATGGACCACTTCTACCAACTGCCCGCGCTCGGCGGTGGCACACAACCGATGCTCGAGAGCTACACGTTGCTCGGCGCGCTCGCGGCGGTCACCTCGATCATTCGCCTCGGCACGCTCGTCACCGGTGTCACCTACCGCAACCCCGCGATGCTCGCGAAGCAGGTGACGACGCTCGACGTGATCAGCGGCGGCCGCGCCATCCTCGGCATCGGCGCGGCGTGGCACGACGTCGAGCACGAGGCGATGGGATTCGACTTCCCGCCGGTGAAGGAGCGCATGGACCGGCTCGCCGAAGCGGTGCAGATCTGCCGGGCGATGTTCACCGAAGAGACGCCCTCGTTCGACGGCCGCTACTACCGCGTGCACGACGTGCACAACGTGCCCCGACCGATCCAGGCGGGTGGTCCGCCGATCATGATCGGTGGCGGCGGGGAGAAGCGCACCCTGGCGCTCGTCGCGCAGTACGCCGACATGTGCAACATCACGGGCGACGCCGCGACGATCCGCCACAAGCTCGGCGTGCTGCGCGAGCACTGCGCCGCAGTCGGGCGCGATCCGTCGGAGATCACCAACACGCGGCTCGCGACGTTGATGCTCACCGACTCCGCGGAGCAGACGGCCCAGACGCGCGAGTTCCTCGTGCAGGCCGCGGGCCCGGAGGCCGCGGCGGGCTTCAACGTCGGCGAGGCGAACGAGATCGTCGACCAGGTCGGCGAGCTCGTCGCGGCCGGTCTCGACACGCTGATCTTCAACCTGCCGCTCGGTGACCCCGAGGCCGTCGACCGCGCCGGCGCCCTCCTCATCGGCGCGTTCTCCTAACGGTCGGAAATCTCTCGCGCCGGGTCACACTCAGGACACCTCCGGTGTCTTCAAGGTGTGGGGAAACGCCGATGACTCCGTACGACCAACTCGACGCCGGCGTCGAAGGCGTGCTCACCGATCTCTATCCCGGCTTGTTGCGCTTCGCTGCGGTAGTGGGCAACGCCGACACGGAACCGTCGGACCTCGTCCAGGAGGCCGTACTCAGGACGATCCGGCTACACCCTGCTCTCGACTTCGACGACCCGGGCGCATATCTGAGGCGGGCGATCCTCAACGCCGCGAAGAACCAATCGCGGGGAGCCGCTCGTCACCGGCTCCTGATGCACCGCCTCGTCGCGGAGCCAACAGCAGCCGCGTCGTTCCCGTCGGATCTCGAAGACCTGCTCCGGCTCGCACCCGAGACGCGTGCGCTGCTCTACCTGACCGTTGTCGACGGACACACGCACGCCGAGGCCGCCGCAATCGTCGGTTGCACCGAGAGCGCGGCACGAGCCCGCAGCTCGCGCGGCCTGCGCCGATTGCGTGCGCAGCTCATCGAGGAGGTCCGCAATGACTGAGACGACCGAACTGAAGGACCAGCTCGAGCGCTTGGCGCAACGCGGCAACAACCCCGGGCCCGAATGGCTCGTCGCGTCGGTTCGCCACGCGCGTGCGCAAGCGGACCCCGAGGTCGCACCGCTCGGCACGCGACGACGCCATGCGCTTGTCACGGTCGGGATCGCGTTCGTCGCAGTCGTGGTGATCACGGTCGCGGTCGTCGCGCTGAGCAGCCGGAACCGGGCCGCGGCGCCACCGGCGTCGACACCGAACCCGTCGACCGTGCGACCCGTGCCCATCAAGCTCACAACGCCGTCGGTCTCGGCGCTCTTCAGCGGGCCAGCACTGATGTCGCAGTCGGAGGGCTGGGTGTGCGACCGCACGCTCCACCACACCGTCGACGGCGGAAGGACCTGGCAGTCGATTCCTGTCTCGATCCCGTACCACTCGGTCCAGACCAAGTGCGAGTTCCTGGCCGGGGGCCACGCGTGGCTGGGAACGAGTGGCGGCGACATCCATCCGCCTCCGGCCGTCTATCGCATCGTCGCGGGCGCGCATCCGACGGTGACCCGAGTCGAGCTCCCCGGCGCTGCTCCGGCGGCGACGCTCGCTTCGCTCACGTTTGCAGGCGACGACCGCGGCTGGGCACTCACGACGTTGCCGATCCACGGCTCGAACCGCACCCGGAACGACCTCTATGCGACGGTCGATGGTGGGGTGCGGTGGCACCTGCTGCGGGCCGGTGTGCCGGTCGAGCACGGCCTGAGATTCGTCGGCGCGAGCCGAGGATGGGCAATCGATGGCAACGTGCTCGAGCGCACCAACGACGGCGGGAGGACATGGACCCGCGTGCGCGTCTCGCTTCCTCCGAGGGGCTCGACCGATCCGACACTCTTCTCGGTCACCATCTTCGGTGACCGGCTCGTCGTCGCCGGCGGGCGTCCCGGAGCCAACAAGCAGCCTGGCGAGAGCTTCGCCGATGTCAGCAGCGACAACGGTCGGACCTGGTCGCTGCGCACCCTTCCTGGATACACCGAGCTGCTAGAGCACAATCCGACATGGTTCGTTGCCGTCGACCCTGCGCATTGGCGCGCGTTCGGGCACCTGCTCGACCTCCAGGTCACCGACAACGCGGGCCTCTCGTGGCAACCCCGCTACTCCCTGCTCCGCGCACTCAACGGTGGAGGCGACCCAGGAATGAACTTCGTCACTCCCTCGGTAGGGTGGGCATCCATATGCAAGGGCGTCACCGCCTGTAAGCCCCTCGTCGTCCGCACCACCGACGGCGGGCAGACGTGGACCAAGGTCGCGCAGTTGTAGCGACCGCGAGCGAGTCGGCGCCCTCCTCGTCGGCGCGTTCTCCTAACCGGTCCCCTTCCCCGCCCACACCCGCCCTGCCCTGCCCCCACCGGTCGTTGGTACTGCATGCGTGTCGGCGGGTTCAAGCGGTCGTTGCAAGAAGCTCGGTGAGTTTCTCTGATGGTTT
>DAIQOP010000116.1:0-11914 GCA_036787815.1 Actinomycetota bacterium | reverse complement strand
CGCGTGGCCGGTGGCATAGACGGCGCCGTTGCTCGCCACGAGCCACAGGCCGCTACCACCCGGCGCGAGTTGCAGGCCGACGATGGGAGACGCCGCGGCCACGCTCTTCATCGCCGACGCGTCACCGAACGAGAACACCCGCCCGTTCGCCGCGACGATCCAGTACCCGTGGCCGCTCACCGTGCGGGCGATGCCGGCGACGTTCGAACCGATCGCGATCCCGCCGGTCGAGCCGTGGAAGCTCGCGTCGCCGAAGCTGAAGATGCCGCCGTCGGCCGCGACGAGCCAGTACCCGTGACCGGTCGGCGTCGGGGCCATCCCGACGATGGGCTGGTTCAGGTGGATGGCGCCGGTCGAGCCGTGGAACTGCGCGTCGCCGAAGCTGAAGATGCCGCCGTCGGCCGCGACGAGCCAGTACCCGTGCCCGGTCGGCGTCGGGGCGATGCCGACCACCGGCTGGTTGAGGTGCATGGCGCCCGTCGAGCCGTAGAACGCCGCTGTGCCGTAGCTGAAGATGCCGCCGTCTTGTCCGAGGAGCCAGTATCCGGTGCCGGCGGGCGTGGCCGCCATTGCGACGATGGGCGCGTTCAGTGCCCTCGTCGGCGCACCGAGCGCGGCGGCGCCGCCGAAGCCGCGCACCGAGACCGGGCTGTCGGCGCCGGCGGGCGCGGAGCCCGCGACCGCGGTACCGAGCGCGGCGACGAGGCCGAACGTGGTGATGAGCGCGATGCGGGCGGGGGTGAGGATCCGCGGGCGACGGCGGGGCAGCAATGTCATCGGAGTCATCAGAGCACCGATCGGCAGGGGGGCGGGTGATCTGACGACCCCGGCCGGGTTCTCGGACCGCGATCGCCGGTGGATCGGCCCCGAGGGCCTCAGTGACCGACGATGGTGCCGTCGGCGAGCACCGCGTGGGGCAGGCACTGGTCGTCGTACTCGGCGATCACGATCTGCGCGCCCTCGCCGCACGCCGGGCACGTCGGATCGCGCCGCACCTTGAACGCGCGGAAGCTCGTCTCGAGCGCGTCGTAGGCGAGCAGGCGACCGATCAGCGGATCGCCGAGATCGAGGATCAGCTTGATGGCCTCGAGGGCCTGGAGCGAACCGACGATCCCGGGCAGCACGCCGAGCACCCCGGCTTCGGCGCACGAGGGCGCGAGCTCCGGCGGCGGCGGCTCGGGCAGGAGGCAGCGGTAGCACGGGCCTTCGTAGGGCTTGAACACCGTGACCTGGCCCTCGAACCGGAAGATCGAGCCGTGCACCACCGGCACCCGCTCGAGGAGCGAAGCGTCGTTGAGGAGGTAACGGGTCGGGAAGTTGTCGGTGCCGTCGACCACCACGTCGTAGCCGCGGATGATGTCGAGGACGTTGTCGGCGCCGAAGCGCACGTCGTAGGTGACGACGTCGACGTCGGGGTTGAGCGCGGTGAGCGTCTTCTTGGCCGAGTCGACCTTGCGGTCGCCGATGCGCTCCACGTTGTGCAGGATCTGGCGCTGGAGGTTCGACGCGTCGACGACGTCCATGTCGACGATGCCGAGGGTGCCGACGCCCGCCGCGGCGAGGTAGAGCGCGGCGGGGGAGCCGAGCCCGCCCGCACCGAGCAGCAGCACCTTCGACTGGAGCAGCTTCTGCTGGCCCGCCTCGCCGACCTCGGGGAGCAGGATGTGGCGGCCGTAGCGGTGGCGCTGCTCGGGCGTGAGCACCGCGGGCGTGATCCACGCCCGGCCCTCGTTCTTCCACCGGCCGAACCCGCCGGCCATCGAGACGACGTCGGTGTAGCCGAGGTCGTTGAGGGTCTTCGCCGCGAACACCGAACGGACCCCGCTGGCGCAGTAGACGACGATCGGCACGTCGTGCTTCGGCAGCTTGGTCTCGGACTGGCTCTCGAGGTGGCCCCGGGGGATGAAGAGCGCGCCCGGGATGCTGCCCTGCTCGAACTCGTCGAGCTCGCGCACGTCGAGGAACGTGGCCGCGCCGAGGCGGCGTTCGGCCTCGGCCGGGTCGACCTCGCCGACCTGGGCCTTGGTCTGGGTGAGCAGCTCGCGGAAGCTCGGCATCGTTGTGCTCCGAAAGATGGCGGGGATGGCGGTGAAAGCCTACCGGTAGGGTCGGGTATTCCCAAGGCGAGTCACAGGAGGGCGACGAGGGCGGGGAGCGCGACTCCGAGCGGGGTGCGGACGACGGCGTGGGCCACGGGGTCGAACGGGGTCGGTTCGGCGTTCATCACCACGAGCCGGGCGCCCTGGCCGAGGGCGATCTCGGGCAGTGCGGCGGCGGGGTACACGCCGAGTGAGGTGCCCGCGGCCAGGAACACGTCGCCGCGGAGCGCCGCGCGCTGCGCCCGTTCGAGGTCGGCGGCGACGAGCGCTTCGCCGAACGAGATCGTCGCCGACTTGAGGATGCCGCCGCACGCCTCGCAGGCCGGATCGGTCTCGCCGGCCCGGACCCGGTCGAGGATCTGCGCCATCGGGCCCCGCCAGGCACACTCGACGCACTTCGCTTCGCGCACGTTGCCGTGCAGCTCGACCACGATCTCGGCGCTGCTCCCCGCGAGCTGGTGCAGACCGTCGATGTTCTGGGTGAGCAACGCCTCGAGCGGGACGCGTTGCTCCATCTCGGCGAGCGCGCGGTGGCCCGCGTTCGGCTTCGCCTCCCAGATCTCGCTGCGCAACCGGTTCTGCCACGATCTCGCGCGCAGCTCCGGATCGGCGAGGTAGTGCTCGATGTTCGCGGCCTTCTCGGCCGCCGGGTCCTTCGTCCAGATCCCGTTGGGTCCGCGGAAGTCGGGAATGCCCGACTCCGTCGAGATGCCCGCACCGGTGAGCACCACGACGTGCCGTGCGCCGCGCAGCCAGCCCGCGATCTCGTCGAGCGGTTCCATGAGCAGGCCACGGTAGTGCGCAGTTCGCGCCGCGAATCCCGGGCGATTGCGCGGGCTATTGCATCATCGCGATGGCCATCGTGACGTGCCGCCAGAACGTGCGGCCCTGGCTCGCGTTCTTCCCCGCGAGCAGCGCCTCCGGAAAGGCTTCGCCGAACACGTTCGAGACCTTCCCGCCCTTCATCCGGATCTGGTAGCCGCCCTTCGCGATGTCGAACGGGCGCTTGAGCGTGCCGAGATGGTCGAGCGGGTTCCCGAGCGGGTCTTCGGTGAAGTAGTACGGCGTGACGAAGTTGCTCACCTCGACCTTGGTGCCACCGGGAACCTTGATGTCGTACGTGTCGCCCTGCACGGGGTCGCACGCTTCGGTCGCGATGAGGCACTGCAGTCGATCGCTGTACGACCACGACGCGCAGAAGATGTCGCACTGGAGCTCGACGGCCTCGTGGCTCGTCGCGCTCGCGACCGATTCGCCCGCGTCGAGTGTGGTCTTCACGCCGATCTTCCCCGCGGGCACGCCGTTGTCCTGCACGAAGTGGTAGGCGAGCGCGCCGGGAGCCTCGGAGATGTCGTCGACCATGAAGAACGGGTACGACGACGAATCGGGCTTGATGCCGACCTTCAGCGGGTGCTTGATGTCCCACGCGGGAGCGACGTCGTTGCGGAGCTGGGCATCGCACGCGTGGGCGATGCTCTCCACTTCCGCGTCGGTGATCTTGGTCGACTGGTTGATCAGGACGATTCCCACAGCGTGTCCTCCGGTGTTGTCGGTCCCGCCGCCCCGGAGCTCACTTGTTCGCGGTGGATCGTAGGCCCGCCGGACCACCGATCCCAAGAGGTAATGCCTGTCAGGCGGGCGGATCGAGCTCGGTGCGCAGGGCTCTACGTCACCGTGAATGTGGCCTTGCCGGTGGCCGTGCCTGCCGGAACGGTGACCGTGATCCGGCCGGTGGTAGCGCCCGCCGGGCCCGTCGTCACGATACGGGTGGCGCTCTCGGAGACGACGGAGGCGGGACTGCCGTTGAAGGTGACCTGCGTGGCGCCCGACAGGTTCTTGCCGGTGATGGTCACGCTCGTCCCTGCCGCTCCCGCGGTGGGCGTGAACCGCGCGATCTGCGGCGTGACGGTGGTGGTGATCCGTCCGACCGAGCTCTCGTTGAAGTTGGGGAACCACAGCGCGCCGTCGGGGCCGAGCGCGATGCCGCCCGGGCCGTTGATGGCGGCGTCGGTGTACCGGGTGACGGTGCCGCTCGTGGTCATCCGCCCGATCGAGTGGCTGCCGTCGGTGAACCACAGCGCACCGTCGGGGCCGACCACGATTCCGATCGGAGCCTTGACGTCGGGGCCGGCGAAGTTCGTGACCGTGCCGGTCGTGGTGATCCGCCCGATCGAAGCGTTGTCGTGGTTGGTGAACCACAGGGCGCCGTCCGGCCCCGTCACGATCCCGGACGGTCGGCTCATGGTCGGGTCGGTGAAGTTGGTGATCGTCCCGGTGGTGGTGATCCGTCCGATCGAGTCGTTGCCGCCGTTGGTGAACCAGAGTGCGCCGTCGGGACCGGCGGTGATCGCCGTCGGCCGGAAGATGGTGGCGTCGCTGAAGTGCTTGATCTTCCCGCTGGTGGTGATCCGTCCGATCGAGTTGCCTCCGAAGGTGGTGAACCACAGGGCGCCGTCCGGTCCGGCCGCAAGCCCGAAGGAGGCGGTGATCGTCGGATCGGGGAACGTCGTGACCGTGCCGCCGGTGGTGATCCGCCCGATCGACGACTGGATGTTGAGGAACCAGAGCGCGCCGTCGGGACCGGTGGCGATCGCACCGGGGGAGTGGATGCTGCTGTCGGTGTAGTTCGTGACCTTGCCGGTCGTGGTGACGCGTCCGATCGTGCTGTTCCCGCCGTTCGTGAACCACAGGGCACCGTCGGGCCCGGCCGTGATCCTCGACGGGCGGTTGATTCCGTTGCCCGTGTAGGTGGTGACCTTGCCGGCTCCCGAGGCGGCCGCAGTGCCAACCGTCACCGCCGAGAGGCTCAGGAGCAGAACCGAGGCGCCGGACACCGAGCGCCACGCAAGCGACCGTCCCACCATGGTTCCCCCCAATTCCCCGGCTCCGCGTCGCAGAGCGGCGTGGTGAACGCTACAAGTGCCGATCGGGTGGGTGCTCGTCGTCGCGCAGGGTGTTCCATGCCCACTGCGCGGCCTCGCGGCCGACGGTCGGGTGGAAGCCGACCGATGCGAGGGTGCGCTCGACGTGGTCGATCTCGTCGCCCTGCTCGAAGAGCGTGATCGCGACGCGGCGCGCTCTGCGTTTCGCGAGCTCGAGTGGCCCTTCCCGCACGGTGGTCGTGACCCATTCGGCGTGGCGGGTCTGGAGGTCGACGGGGAGCCGTTTCACGTGGCGACGGTTGACGGGCGGGAGGTTGCGGCGCACCCGCACGACCGCGTCGCCTTCGCCGACGGCGAGGTCGAACTGCTCGAGCCGGGCGAGGCTGCGCCGGAGCGGTGAGCTCGTGCCGGCCCGGGCGCCGAGGCCGAGGCACTCAGACGTGGTGGTCACGTCGAGCGCGAGCCCGTCGGGCGTTCGGTCGAACCGGTCGGCGAGGTGCCTCATCAGAAGCACGCACGTCGGACCGAGGGTCGGGAGCCAGAAGGTTTCTACGTACCAGCTACGCGGGTCGTGGCCCAGCACGTCGAGGATCGGATCGGTCCACGGCTTCACCATCACGGTCGGCATGCCTACACCTCATATCACGTCAGAGTGTGTCAAGAGGTGTGATAGTGGCATGACGCGGCGCGCCGCGCAAGCGTCGAGGCGCGCCGAAGGAACGTCAGAGAACCTGCGGAGGGGCCGCGACTCGGGTCAGGCGGCGGGCTTCGAGGGCTCGTCGTCGGCCTTGTGGCCGTCGATGCCCTTCTTGAACTCCCGCGACGCCTCGCCCATCGAACGGGCGAGCTTGGGCAGCTTGGCCCCGCCGAAGAGCAGCAACGCAATGGCGAGCACGATCAGGAGCTCCGTCGGTCCAATGCTTTCCATGGGGCGAGCCCTCTCTGTGTCGGTCCCACCGATTCGGCGATTCTACCGATGGACTGGAGCGGTACGGCGTCGGCACCGGAGCGGGACGACGACGTCCCCTAACCTTCGGCCTCATGAGCGAACCCGAGCCGTCGCTGGAGGGCTGGAGGGAGCTGGCGGCCAAGGAGCTGCGCGGCGCCGACCCCGACACCCTCGTGTGGGCGACCCCCGAAGGCATCCCGGTGAAGCCGCTGTACACGGCCGCCGACCTCGAGGGTCTCGAGCATGGCGGGGTGGGCTCGCTTCCCGGCTTCGAGCCGTTCCTCCGGGGCGTGCGGGCGACCATGTACGCGAACCGGCCGTGGACGGTCCGCCAGTACGCGGGCTTCTCGACGGCCGAGGAGTCGAACGCGTTCTACCGCCGCAACCTCGCGGCCGGGCAGACCGGCGTGTCGGTGGCGTTCGACCTCGCGACCCACCGCGGCTACGACTCCGACCATCCCCGGGTCACCGGCGACGTCGGCAAGGCGGGCGTCGCGATCGATTCCGTCGAAGACATGAAGATCCTCTTCGACGGCATCCCCCTCGACCGCATGAGCGTGTCGATGACCATGAACGGCGCGGTGCTGCCGGTGCTGGCCGGCTACATCGTCGCCGCGGAGGAGCAGGGCGTCGGGCGCGAGAAGCTCGCCGGCACCATCCAGAACGACATCCTCAAAGAGTTCATGGTGCGCAACACCTACATCTATCCGCCCGAACCGAGCATGCGGATCGTCGCCGACATCATTCAGTACACGGCGCAGCACATGCCCAAGTTCAACTCGATCTCGATCTCCGGCTACCACATGCAGGAGGCCGGGGCGACCGCGGTGCAGGAGCTCGGCTTCACCCTGGCCGACGGGCTCGAGTACGTGCGCACCGCACGCGCGCGCGGCCTCGACATCGACGCGTTCGCGGGCCGGCTCTCGTTCTTCTTCGCCATCGGCATGGACTTCTTCATGGAGGTCGCGAAGCTGCGCGCGGCGCGGCTCTTGTGGGCCCGCATCATCCGGCAGTTCGATCCGAAGCAGGCGGGCTCGGTGATGCTGCGCACGCATTGCCAGACCTCGGGTGTGTCGCTCACCGAGCAAGACCCGTACAACAACATCGTGCGCACCGCGTACGAGGCGTTGGCCGCGGTGCTCGGCGGGACGCAGAGCCTGCACACCAACTCCTTCGACGAGGCGATCGCGCTCCCGAGCGAGACCGCCGCGCGCATCGCGCGCAACACACAGCTGATCCTGGCCGAGGAGACGGGTGTCACCCACGTCGTCGACCCGCTCGGCGGCTCGTACTACGTCGAGGCGCTCACCGCGAGCCTCGCCGCCGAGGCGTGGAAGCTCATCGAAGAGGTCGAATCGCTCGGCGGCATGACGAAGGCCGTCGAGTCGGGCATGCCGAAGCTGCGGATCGAGGAGAGCGCGGCGCGCCGGCAGGCGGCGATCGACCGGGGCGAGGAGACGATCGTCGGCGTCAACAAGTACCGCACGAGCGACGAGACCGCGGTCGACGTGCGCGACATCGACAACACCGAGGTGCGCCGGCAGCAGATCGCCCGGCTCGAGAAGCTCCGCGCCACCCGCGACTCCGCTCGGGTCGATGCTGCGCTCGACGCGCTCACCAAGGGCGCAGCGAGTGACGCCAACCTGCTCGAGCTCGCGGTCGAGGCGTCGCGGGCGCGGGCGACCGTCGGCGAGATCTCCGACGCGCTCGAGCGGGTGTTCACCCGCCACCGCGCGGTGATCCGCAGCATCAGCGGCGTGTACGGCGGCGCGTACGACGGCTCCGACGAGCTCGTCGCGGTGCGCGCGGCGGTGGAGGAGTTCGCGAAGGCCGAGGGGCGGCGCCCCCGCATCCTCGTGGCCAAGCTCGGCCAGGACGGCCACGACCGCGGCGCGAAGGTGATCGCGACCGCGTTCGCCGACCTCGGCTTCGACGTCGACGTGGGCCCGTTGTTCCAGACTCCGGCCGAAGCCGCGCGCGACGCGATCGAGAACGACGTGCACCTCGTCGGCGTGTCGAGCCAGGCCGCGGGCCACACCACGCTCGTGCCCGAGCTCATCGCCGAGCTCGCCCGCCAGGGCGGGGCCGAGATCCGGGTGGTGGTCGGCGGCGTGATCCCCCAACACGACTACGAGCCGCTGCGGCGCGCCGGGGTGAGCGCGATCTTCGGTCCGGGCACGAACATCCCGGCCGCGGCCCTCGAGATCGTCACCCTGCTCCGGTCGCGCAACGCCACAACGTGAGCGAGCGGGCGGACTCACGCGACCTGAGACCGACATCCGGCCCAGAAGCGAGCGGGGCCCGAGCGGCCCGGCGCCGCAGGCGCCAAGAGTGGAAGATATGAGTGCGTTCGCCGACGCGATCCGGGGCGGCGACCGGCGGGCCCTGGCGCGCGCGATCACCCTCGTCGAGTCGACGCGGCCCGACCACCGCGAGGAGGCCGTCGCGTTGCTCGACGAGCTGCTCCCCTCGACGGGTGGCGCGGTGCGCGTCGGCATCAGCGGCGCGCCGGGCGCCGGCAAGTCGACGTTCATCGAGGCGCTCGGCCTGCACCTCATCGACCGTGGGCACCGGCTCGCCGTGCTCGCCGTCGACCCGTCGAGCACCCGCAGCGGCGGCTCGATCCTCGGCGACAAGACCCGCATGGAGATGCTCTCGCGCCGTCCGGAGGCGTTCATCCGGCCGTCGCCATCGGGCGGCACGCTCGGCGGAGTCGCACGGCGGACGCGTGAGGCGTTGCTGCTGTGCGAGGCCGCCGGCCACGACGTCGTGCTCGTGGAGACGGTGGGGGTGGGGCAGTCCGAGGTCGCCGTGGCGGGCATGGTCGACGGGTTCGTGCTGCTGCTCTCGCCGGGGGCGGGCGACGACCTCCAGGGCGTGAAGCGCGGGATCGTCGAGCTCGCCGACATCGTGGTGGTGAACAAGGCCGACGGCGACCTCGCCGCGGCCGCCGAGCGCACCGCGGCCGACTACGCGAACGCGCTGCACCTGCTGCGCTCGCGCACCGAGGGTTGGGAGGTGCGCGTGGAGCGCGCCTCCGCTTTGCTCGGGGAGGGGATCGACCGGGTCTGGGCGGCGATCGCGGCCCATTCGGCGATGCTCACTGAAACCGGGGTGTTGGGTGCGCGCCGGGCCGACCAGGCGCGCGACTGGATGTGGTCGGAGGTGAACGAGGGTCTGCTCGACGCCTTGGCGAGCGATCCGGCCGTCGCGACCGAGATGCACGCCCTCGAGGCCGACGTGCGGGCCGGCACGGTGTCGCCGACCGCGGCGGCCCAACGGATCCTGCGCCGATTCCTCGGCTGAGGACCCTGTTCGGGGCTTGGCCGGGCTCGGTCAGCCGGCGATCTTGTGGTGGCCGTAACCGGCCGCCGGAGGCTGGGCGCGGCGGAGGATCTCCCGGGCTTCGGCCACCCGTTCACGACCGATGCGGCGGGTGCGGGCGTCGAGCTGCCAGGCCTTGCGGCTCGTGCGGCCACCGTCGAGGAGGCGGAGCTGCGTGGGCTCCGCCGCGGTCTTCGCCTGCCGTGTGCGCGGCTTCGAACGAGCGCGCTTCGTGCCTTGGTTGGCGGTCGCCGTCTGGCTCGTCGCTCGGTTGGTGGTCATGAATCGAGTATGTCCCTGAGGTGTGACAGTTACGCCCGACGTTCGTCGTTCGTTCAAGGGACCAAGGGCTCGTAGCATTCCCGGGATGGCCTACCTCGACCACGCGGCCTCCACACCGATGCGCACCGTCGCGGTCGAGGCGATGGCTCCCTTCCTCTCCGCCGACGCGGCGAACCCCTCCGGTTCCCACCACAGCGCGCGCACCGCGAAGAACGCGCTCGAAGAGGCCCGGGAACGGGTCGCCGCACTGCTCGGGGCGGCGCCCGACGAGATCGTCTTCACCGGCGGCGGGAGCGAGGGCGACAACCTGGCGGTGAAGGGTGCGGCCTGGGCCGCCGCCGACCGAGGCGACGCCGACGGCGTGGTCACCACCGGCATCGAGCACAAGGCGGTGCTCGGCGCGGTCGAGCGCCTCGCCCGCCAGGGGATGCGCACGGCGGTCGTCCCGGCGACGCGTGCCGGCACCGTCGACCTCGAGCGCCTTGCGTCGGTGCTCGACGAACGCACGGCGGTGGTCTCGGTGATGCTCGTGAACAATGAGACCGGCATCGTCCAGCCGCTGGCCGAGGTCGTCGCGCTCGTGCACGAGCGCGCGCCCCGTGCCGTGCTCCACACCGACGCGGTGCAGGCGCCCCAATGGCTCGACGTGGGCGCGGCTGCCGCCGGAGCCGATCTCGTGGCGATCTCGGGGCACAAGTTCGGGGGACCGAAGGGCGTGGGCGCGGTCGTCCGCCGTCGTGGGGTCGAGTTGGTGCCGCTCGTCGAGGGTGGCGGCCACGAATGGGGCCTGCGCGCCGGAACCCAGAACGTCGCCGGCATCGTCGCGCTGGCCGCCGCGCTCGCCGAGACCCACGAGCAACGGGAAGAGGAGATCACCCGCATCGCGTCGTTGCGCGACCGGCTCGAAGCCGGCCTGCGCGCCGCGGTTGCCGACCTCGTCGTCAACGGCGACCCGAGCCTGCGCGTGGGTGGCCTGCTGCACGTCGGCTTCCCGGGGGTCGAGGCCGAGACACTGCTCGTCGCGCTCGATCACGAGGGGATCGAGGCCGCGTCGGGCTCCGCATGCTCGTCGGGGGCGATCGACCCTTCGCACGTGCTCGTCGCGATGGGCATCGACGCGCTCGCCGCCCGCTCGTCGATCCGGTTCAGCCTCGGGTACGCGTCGGTCGGCGCCGATGTCGATGCCGCGTTGGCCGTGGTGCCGCGCGCGGTCGCCCGGCTTCGAGCCGCGACGGCGGTCTGAGGCCACGATGGCGCGCGTCCTGGTCGCGATGAGCGGCGGTGTCGACTCGTCGGTCGCGGCCGCGCGACTCGTCGACGACGGTCACGACGTCACCGGCGTCACCCTCAAGCTCTGGGGCGGTCCGAGCGACTCCGGTTGCTGCAGCGTCGCCGACGTGGAAGACGCACGACGGGTCGCGGCCCAGATCGGGATCCCGCACTACGTGTTCAACCTCACCGACGCGTTCGACGAGCACGTGGTGGCGCCCTACGTCGACGCGTACGCGCACGCGCGCACGCCCAACCCGTGCGTCGAGTGCAATCGCACGATCAAGTTCGGCGCGCTCTTCGATCGCATGACCGCGCTCGGTTTCGACTCCCTCGCGACGGGGCACCACGCGCGTATCGTGCGTGACCACTCCGATCGGCCCCGCCTCGCGCGAGGGCACGATCGGGCGAAAGACCAGTCGTACGTGCTCTACATGCTCGACCGGGCGCATCTCGAGCGCACGCTCCTCCCCGTCGGCGAGCTCACGAAGGCCGAGGTGCGCGGCGAAGCCGAGCGTCGCGGCCTGCGCACCGCGGCGAAGGCCGAGAGCATGGACGTGTGCTTCATCACCCGCGGCGGTCGCGCCGACTTCCTCGCCGAGCGCACCGAGCCGCGACCCGGCGCGATCGTCGGCGTCGGGGGCGACCATCTCGGTGAGCACGACGACGCCGCGCGCTTCACGATCGGCCAGCGACGTGGCACGGGCGTCGCCGCCGGTGAGCGCCGCTTCGTCGTCGACATCGACGCGACCACCGCAACCGTCACCCTGGGTCGGCGCGAAGACCTGCTGCGCGACACCGTCGACCTCGACGACCTCGTGCTCGACGACGACATCGATCACACCGTCGCGCTCGTGGCGCAGATGCGCGCGCACGGCGATCCGGTCACCGCGCGCGTCCACCGTGGCGACGGCGGCCGCGCGACCCTGCGGTACTCGGCTCCCCAGCCGCGCGTCGCGCCGGGACAGGTCGTCGCGCTCTACGACGGCGACGTGCTCCTCGGCGGTGGCATCGCCGCCCCCGGCTGACATTCGAGCGCTCGGGCTCGGCGGGCGCGCGACCCGTTCCTCAGCACGGATCGCGACCGACCAGAAAGACGGACTGGCGCG
>DAIQOP010000115.1:0-11995 GCA_036787815.1 Actinomycetota bacterium | reverse complement strand
CTCGAGACTCACGGCGCCATTCTGACCGCAGTTCCGCAGGATCCGAGTCCCTAGGATCACAGCGTGACCGCCTCCGACGACTGGATCGCCCGCGACGCGGCGGTCGTGTGGCACGGCTTCACCCAGATGGCGACGTACGGCGACAACCGCCCCGTCATCGTCGAACGCGCCGAGGGCCACGAGCTCATCGACGTCGAGGGTCGGCGCTACCTCGATGCCATCTCGTCGGTGTGGGTCACGACGCTCGGTCATCACCACCCGGAGCTCGACGCCGCGGTGCGCGCCCAACTCGAGCTCGTCGCGCACTCGACGATGCTGGGCAACGGCAACCGAGCGGTCATCGAGCTCGCCGAGGCGCTCGCGCCGGTGGTGCCCGTCGACGACCCGCACTTCCTGTTCGCGTCCGACGGCGCGGCCGCGGTCGAGCAGGCGCTCAAGATCGCGTTCCAGTACTGGGACAACCTCGGGGTGCGCGGCCGTACCCGCTATCTCGCGTTCGGCGGCGCGTACCACGGCGACACGATCGGCTCGCTCTCACTCGGCGCGGGAGGCTTCGGCACCGATCTCTACGATCCGCTCCGGTTCGCGGTGCTGCGCGCGCCCGCGTTCGACGAGCCCGGCTGCTTCGACGCGGCCGTCGCGCTCGTGGAGCGCCACGCGTCGGAGCTCGCCGCCGTGGTGGTCGAACCGCTCGTGCAGGGCGCGGCCGGGATGCTCATCGGTGATCCGGCCGGCCTGCGCGCGCTCGGCGCGGCATGCGCCGCGCGCGACGTCCTCTTGATCTGCGACGAGGTCGCCACCGGATTCGGTCGGACGGGAACCCTGTTCGCATCGGAGCAGTGCGGCCTCTCCCCCGACCTGCTGTGCATGGCCAAGGGCATCACCGGCGGCTACCTGCCGATGTCGGCGACCGCCGCGAACCGCCGGGTCTACGACGCGTTCCTGGGAGCCGACCTCGGCCCGCGCACCTTCTACCACGGTCATTCCTACGGCGGGAACGCGCTCGCCGCGGCGGTCGCGCGTCGCCATCTCGAGCTGATCTCCGAGCACGACGTGCTCGCGAACGTGCGCGCACGCTCCGCTCAGTTGCGCGGGCTGCTCGAGGAACGGCTGCGCGCGCATCCGTCGGTGCGCGACATCCGCATCTGCGGGCTCATGGCCGGCGTCGAGCTCGCGCCGCCGGAGCCGGGGCTGCGTTGGGGTCGGCGCGTCACTGCGGCCGCGGTCGACCGCGGCGTGTTGGTGCGCCCGATCGGCGATGTGATCACGCTCGTCCCGCCGCTGACGATCACCGCGGCCGAGATCGTGCGCATCGTCGACACGCTCGCCGCCGCGATCGACGAGGCAACGCCGTGAGGCGGCCGGAGGGCCGAGCCGCGTGAGCACCGCGTGGCGCGCGTGGGCGGCGGAGGAGGGGGCCGAGATCCGCGAGTCCGGGCGCTGGCGCGAGCCGCGCGACTTCGACGGTGCCGGCCCCGTCGGAACGGTCGGCGGGCGCGGGCACCCGGATCGCGAACACCCTGCGCCCGTCGTGTCGTTCGCCTCCAACGACTACCTCGGCCTGACCCAGCACCCCGCCGTGATCGCCGCGGCCCACGACGCCCTCGACCGGTGGGGCGCGGGCTCGGGCTCGGCCCGGCTCATCGTCGGCTCCCGACCCGTCCACGGTGAGCTCGAGGACGCGTTGGCCGCGTGGAAGGAGACCGAGCGCGCCGTCCTCTTCCCCACCGGCTTCGCCGCGAACCTCGGCGTCCTCAGCACCTTCGGCGCACATGACGTGCTCATCTGCTCCGACGAGCTGAACCACGCGTCGATCATCGACGGCTGCCGGCTGGCGCACGCGTCCGTCGACGTCTTCCGCCACGCCGATCTCGAACATCTCGATTGGTGCCTCGAGCGGCGCGGCGACCGCCGGGCGCTCGTCGTCTCCGACACCGTCTTCTCGATGGACGGCGACCTCGCCGACCTCGAGGGGCTCTGCCGGATCTCGGCGCGCCACCACGCGCTGCTCGTGCTCGACGAAGCCCACGCGGTGCTCGGACCGGCGCTGCCGACCGAGCTCCCCGACGACCTCGACATCGTGAGAGTCGGCACGCTCTCGAAGACGCTCGGCTCGCTCGGCGGGTTCGTGGCCGCGTCGGGTCCGCTCGCAGCGCTCATCGTCAATCGGGCCCGTTCGTACATCTTCACGACCGCGACCACCCCGGCCGACGCGGCCGCCGCGCTCGCGGCGCTCGGCGTGCTCACCGGCACCGAGGGCGCCGGCCTGATCGCGCGCCTGCACACGCATGTCGAACGAGTGCGGCCCGGTCACCGCTCCCCGATCGTCCCGATCATCGTCGGCGACGACCACCGCGCCCTCGCCGCCTCGGCGTCACTGCTCGAGCTCGGGTTCCTGGTGCCCGCGATCCGTCCTCCGACGGTGCCCGTCGGTACCGCGCGCCTGCGCGTCGCGCTCTCTGCCGCGCACACCGCCGCCCAGGTCGAGGGGCTGCTCGCCGCGCTCGACTCGCTCGACGCGCTCGACGCAGGTGCGGCACGACGCGCCCCGACGCGGTGATCGTCGTCGTCACGGGCACGGGTACCGAGGTCGGCAAGACCTGGTTCACCGCCGCCACGATCACCGTCGTCCGCGCGTCCGGGCGCGCGGTCGCGGCGCGCAAGCCCGTGCAATCGTTCGATCCGAACGACACGTCGCCCACCGACGCGGAAGTGCTCGCCCGCGCGACCGGTGAAGCCCCGGAGACGGTGTGCCCGCGCCATCGCTGGTTGGGCCTGGCCGTCGCGCCGCCCATGGCGGCCGTGGCGCTCGGGCTCGAGCCGTTCACGATCGCCGAGCTCGCGGCCGAGGTGCGCGCCGGGGCACCCGCAGGCGCCGACGACGAAGCCGTCGTGTTCGTCGAAGGCGCCGGCGGCGCGCGGTCGCCGATCGCCGACGACGGCGACACCGTGTCGCTCGCGCACGCACTGGCCGCTGATCGCCTGGTGATCGTCGCCGACGCGGGCCTCGGCACCATCAATTCGGTACGCCTCACCGCAGCGGCGCTGGGCAACTGGACACCGGTCGTCGCGCTCAACCGCTACGACGACGCCGACCCCCTGCACCGGGCGAATCGGGCATGGCTCTCCGACCGCGACGGCTACGAAGTCGTGACGAGCGCCGCTGCGCTCGCCGGCACCCTCACACGCCCAGGAACGCCTCGAGACCGATCGTGAGGCCCGGGCGCAACGCAATGCCCTTGGCCGCCAGGAGCACGCCCGGCATGAACGACGAGCGATCGTACGAGTCGTGGCGGATGACGAGGCTCTGACCGGTCGTGCCGAGCAGCACCTCTTGGTGCGCAACCAGGCCGTGGAGCCGCACCGAGTGCACCGGGATCCCGTCGACGGTCGCGCCGCGCGCGCCGGCCGAGACGAACGTCGTGGTGGGGTCGGCGGACCATTCGCTCGACGCGGCCGCCATCCGTTTCGCGGTAGCGATCGCGGTGCCCGAGGGAGCGTCGATCTTCGCGTCGTGGTGCAGCTCGATGATCTCCGCGGTCTCGAAGTACGGAGCCGCGAGCTCGGCGAAACGCATCATGAGCACCGCCCCGATCGCGAAGTTCGGCGCGATCACCGCGTTGGCCCGGCCTTCGGCGAACCACGCCGCGAAGTCGACGAGCTCCGCGTCGCTGAATCCGGTCGTGCCGACGACCGCGTGCACACCGTTGTCGGCGCAGAACCGCAAGTTCTGGCGCGCGGCGCCCACGACGGTGAAGTCGACCGCGACGTCGGCCGCCGCGTCGACGAGCGCGGCGGGGCCGGCCGAGATCTCGAGACCGGTGCCGTGCAGGCCGAGCTGGCCGAGATCGATGCCCGCGTGATGCGGGTCGACGGCGGCGACGAGCTCGAGATCGGGGTCGGCGTGCACCGCATGGCAGACCGTCGAGCCCATGCGGCCACCCGCACCGAACACCCCGACACGGATCACGCCTGCGTTTGCCACTGACGCGGAAGGGTACCGGGCGCTTGGTACCGAGCGCTTGGTGCACGACGCTTGGTACTAGGCGGGTGCTACCGGTCGAAGTCGGCAGGCGAGAACGGGCCCACCGTCGCCAGCGTGCGCGGACGCTGCGCGATGACCCGCTCGACGACGCGTTCGACGTCGTCGCCCGTCACCGCGTCGATGCGGCCGACGATCTCGTCGAGCGTCGGGATCTCGCCTTCGATCAGCTCGGCCCGCCCGAGCCGGCGCATCCGGCTCGACGAGGTCTCCAACGACATCGCGATCGCGCCCTTGAGGTGACCCTTCGCCGCGTCGAGCTCACGCGCCGGGAGCCCACCCTCGCTCACGAGGCGATCGAGCTCGGCGTCGATGACGTCGAGCGTCTCGTGCACCCGCTCCGGTGACGTGCCCGCGTAGACGGCGAGCATGCCGGTGTCGGCGAACGCGCCGCGGTACGAGTACACCGAGTACGCGAGCCCACGCTCCTCGCGAACCTCCTGGAAGAGCCGTGACGACATCCCGCCGCCGAGCGCCTGGTTCAGCACGGTCAACGCGTACCGGTCCGGGTCGAGGTGCGGGATCGCCCGCAGCCCCACCACCACGTGCGCCTGCTCGGTCGGTCGTTCGATCACCGCGAGGGAGCTCGACTCCCCGAGGTCGCGCGACTCACGCCGCGGCCGGTCGCCGCCGAGCTCACCCACATGCCCCGAGAGCCGCTCGACGAGGTCGTCGTGCGTGAGGTTGCCGGCCGCGGCGATGACGATGTTGCCGGGCCGGTAGTGCGCCGCGTGGTATTCGGCGATGTCGTCGCGCGGCATCGCCTCGATGCTCGAGTCGGTGCCGAGCACCGATCGACCCAACGCGTGGTCGGGGAACAACGCGCCGGCGAACAGGTCGTGGACGAGATCGTCGGGCGTGTCGTCGCGCATCCCGATCTCTTCGAGGATCACCTGACGTTCCGAGTCGACCTCGTCGGGCCGGAACGCCGGCCGCCACAGCACGTCGCTGAGGATCTCGACCGCAAGATCGAGATGCGCATCGGGGACGCGGACGTAGAAGACCGTCTCCTCCTGCCCCGTGAACGCGTTCATCTCGCCGCCGACCGACTCGACCGCTTCCGCGATCTCACGCGCCGATCGGTCGGGCGTTCCCTTGAAGAGCAGATGCTCGAGGAAGTGACTCGCTCCCGACTGCCGGTCGGTCTCGTCGCGTGAGCCGGTCCCGACCCACGCGCCGATGGTGACCGATCGCAACTCGGGCAACGCCTCGCTGACGACGCGCAGGCCGGAATCGAGCACCGACCTTCCAACGCCCTCCACTCCGAGGCCTCGCCCCGAGCTCCGCGCCTCGCTCAGCGCCGACGCGGGGGCCGACGACGGCGGCCTCCGTCTCCGGAACCCGACCCGCCCGACCCACCGCGCGCGGTCTCGGGTGCGGGCCCGAGATCGCCGAACTCGGCTTTGGCCTGGTCTTCCCAGAAGTCCTCGAACGACGAGGCCGGGGCCGCACCGCTCGCCTCGCCGGCGTCGCTCGGCCCCCGCTCGGACCGCTCGGACGGACCGCGCTCGGACCGCTCGGGTCGCTCCGACGCACTGCGCTCGGGCCGGTCGCCGCGCTCGGAACCACGCGATCCGCCACCGCCGCCGCCGCCGGAGCCGCCCTCCTCGCCGATGAGCGAGAGCGAGAGCTTGCCGCCCTGGTCGATGTCGTCGACCTTGACCTCGAGCTCCATGCCGAGCGAGAGGACGTCTTCCACCCGGTCGATGCGCTTGCCGCCGCCGAGCTTCGAGATGTGCACCAGGCCGTCACGGCCCGGGAGGATGTTGATGAACGCACCGAACTTGGTGATGTTGACGACCCGACCCTTGTAGATCGCGCCGAGCTCCGCTGTCGGTGGGTCGAGGATCATCATGATGCGGCGCTTGGCCTCTTCGACCTTCTCGCCGTCCTTCGAGCCGATCGACACCGTGCCGACCATGCCGTCGTCGCTGACGGAGATGTCGGCACCGGACTCCTGCTGGATCAGGTTGATGACCTTGCCCTTGGGACCGATGACCTCGCCGATCTTGTCGATCGGGATCTCGAAGCTCACGATCTTCGGTGCCGTCTCGCGCACCTCGGAGCGAGGAGACGCGATCGCGCCCGTCATCACGTCGAGGATGCGCAGACGAGCCGCCTTGGCCTGCTGCAGCGCGGCGGAGAGCACGTCGGCGGGGAGGCCGTCGATCTTCGTGTCGAGCTGCAGGGCGGTGACGAACTCGGACGTGCCCGCGACCTTGAAGTCCATGTCGCCGAACGCGTCTTCCGCACCGAGGATGTCGGTGAGGGTGACGTAGCGACCCTCGTGGAACACGAGGCCCATCGCGATACCCGCGACCGGAGCCTTGAGCGGCACGCCGGCGTCCATCAGCGCGAGCGACGAACCACAGACCGACGCCATCGAGGTGGAGCCGTTGGAAGCGAGCACGTCGGAGACGACCCGCAGCGTGTAGGGCCACTCGGTCGCGCTCGGCACGACGGGGAGCAACGCACGCTCCGCGAGGGCGCCGTGACCGATTTCGCGACGCTTCGGCGAACCGACGCGGCCGGTCTCACCCGTGGAGAACGGCGTGAAGTTGTAGTGGTGCATGTAGCGCTTGCGCTCGTCGGTCGTGATCGTGTCGAGCATCTGCTCCATGCGCGGCATGCCGAGCGTGGTCACCGACAGCACCTGGGTCTCGCCCCGCTGGAACAGGCCGCTGCCGTGCGCCGTCGGGAGGATCCCGATCTCGGCCGACAGCGGACGGATGTCGCCGAGGCCGCGGCCGTCGATGCGCACACCATCGTTGACGATGCGCGAGCGCACGACCTGCTTCTGCAGCGAACGGAGTGCCTTCTTCACCTCACCGGCGCGCCCGGCGAACCGACCGGGCTGCTCGTCGCTCCCGACGAGCTCGGCGGTGACGACGGCTTCGACCTCGTCGATGCGCTTGTTGCGCGCCGCCTTGTCGGCGATCGCCATGGCCTCGCCGATCGGGGCACGCGCCGAGTCGGAGACCGCGTCGAACACGTCGGGCTGGTAGTCGACGTTCTCGGTGTACGGGATCATCTCGATCGGCCCGTGCGCCTCCTGCACCTTGTGCACGAGCTGGAGCTGGAGCTCGATCGACGCGTTGATCCACTTCTTGGCCTCTTCGAGGCCGCCGGCGATCACCTCTTCGGTGACCTTCGGCGCGCCGGCCTGGTACATGTCCCACGACTTCTCGGTCCCGCCGGCCTCGACCATCATGATGGCGACGTCGCCATCGGCGAGGCGGCGACCGGCGACGACGAGCTCGAACGTCGACTCGTCGCCCTGGGCGAACGTGGGGTGCGCGATCCACTCACCGTTGTGGTGCGCGAGGCGCACCGCACCGATCGGACCGTTGAACGGGATCCCCGACACCATCAGCGCGGCGGACGCACCGTTGATCGAGGCGATGTCGTGCGGGTTCTCCTGGTCGGCGCCCATGATCGTCGCAATCACCTGCACCTCGTTGCGGAACCCGGCGGGGAACGACGGGCGCAACGGACGGTCGGTGAGGCGGCAGGTGAGGATCGCCAACTCGCCGGGCCGACCCTCACGACGGAAGAACGAGCCGGGGATCTTTCCCGCGGCGTACATCCGCTCTTCGACGTCGACGGTGAGGGGGAAGAAGTCGATGCCCTCGCGGGGCTTGCTGGTACACACCGTGGAGAGCAGGGTCGTGCGACCGACCTGCACCAACACGGCGCCGTCGGCGAGCTGGGCGAGACGCCCGGTCTCGAACGACATCTCGAGGCCCGCGGCATTGACGGGGCCGGATACGTGGATGGTGTCGCTCATGGGAGCGGCTCCTCTTCAATCTCGTGCCTGGAGAGGACCCGGTTCCCAGTTGTCAGCGTCCGAGCGGAGACCCGGGCGGTGGCGACTGACAACCGAACACCTTTCCGGCGGTTTCGGTCGTGACGCGAAGCGAGGAGCGGGCGATCCGCTCCTCGCGTGCTAACGACGCAGCCCGAGCTTGGCGATCAGGGCGCGGTATCGCTCGACGTCATTGCTTCGCAAGTAGTCGAGCAGCCGACGGCGACGGCCGACGAGCATGAGCAGGCCCCGGCGCGAATGGTGGTCCTTCTTGTGGACCTTCAAATGCTCCGTGAGCTGATTGACCCGATCGGTGAGGAGGGCAATCTGCACCTCTGGCGAACCGGTATCGGTCTCGTGGACCCTGTGCTCGGTGATCGTGGCGGCCTTCGGCATATGCGCGCGCTCTAATTCCTTCGCTGGTGGGAAAGCGTCGTGTCCGGCCAGGAGGCCGGCTCACGGAGGAGCATGCTACCGCATGGCCCGTCTTCAACGCCCCCCGGCGGCTTCCGTGCCACCGATGCGGGTGTGCAGCCGCACGATACCGGGCGCGCCCATGATGGTTCCCGTGCGCACGGTCACGATCTCGACCCGGTCGGAAGGCCCCGTTGCGGCAGGGATCGCGGTTGGGATCGCGGTCGCGATCGGGGTGCCGATCGAGATGGTCACCGGACGTTCAGGGCGCTCACCCTCCGTGACGGTGCCGAGGTAGAGCGCCTCGGCCGGCACGCACATCCGCTCCGGGACGAAGAGGCGATTGTCGGCCAGCAGGCCCCGCAGCTCGTGGGGGCGGCCGAGGACCTCGGCGGCGCCCTCGACATCGCCCTCGCCGAGCAGCTCCCGCACGCGGGTCGACGAGTACGGGATCGAGCCCGTCTGGGGCGCGACGAGCCCGAGCCCGAGCACCTCGAACCCGAGGTCGGCGCCCATGGCGTCGAGCAGCGCGACGTTGCCGCCCCGCCGGTGCCCGAAGTGGAAGTCGGCGCCGACGACCACGAGGCGCGCGTGCAGCACCCCGACCAGCACCTCGCGCACGAACTCCTCGGCGCTCTCGTGGCTGCGCTGCTCGTCGAAGGTGAGCACCACGCACTGGTCGAGCAGGCCGGTGCCGTCGAGGAGCTCGAGCCGGTGGTCGAGGGTGGTGAGGAGCTTCGGCGCCGACTCCGGCCGCACGATCTCCGCGGGATGACGATCGAAGGTGACGAGCGCGGCGCGCAGGCCGCGCGCGTCGGCGAGCTCGCGCACGAGCCGCAGCACGGCGCGGTGCCCCAGGTGCACGCCGTCGAACGCACCGATCGTGACGACCGAGCCGCGTTCATGCGGCTCCGCCTCGACAGCGAGTGCCGGTCCTTGCGGATCGCGGACGATCTTCATTCGGTATCCGCCGCGTCGCCCGTCACGTCGTCGGTGTCGCCCGAGCCGGGCGGGGGCGCGGGCGCGGGCGCGACCACGACGGCGGCCTTCAGCGCGGCCCCGCGGCGCTCGTACACGGCGAGCAGCGTGCCCGCGGGATCGACGACTGCGAACGGGCCCGGCGCGTCACCGACCGCCGGCAGCGCCGCGGGCGCGAACACCGCGCCGTGCGACACCGCCCGTGCCTCCTCGCCCGTCACGGTCACACGGGCCATGTCGCGTAGGGCTTCGGCGGGAGTGAGCACCAGGGAGAGCGGGTCGCTCTCGATGCGTTCGAGCGGATGCGACTCGCCGACCTCGAACGCGCCGACGCGGAGCCGGCGCAGATCACGCAGGTGCGCGCAGCCGCCGAGCGCGACCCCGAGATCCGCGGCCAGCGACCGCACGTAGGTGCCGCTACTGCAGTCGACGACGACCTCGGCCTCGGGATACGGGCCGTCGGTGAACCCCTCGACCGTGAAGCGGTCGATGCGAACCCGCCGCGCTGGCCGTTCGACCTCGACGCCCTGGCGGGCCAGCTCGTGCAGACGACGGCCGCCGATCTTGATCGCCGACACCATCGGCGGCACCTGGTCGGTCTCACCCACGAACCGAGCGGCTGCCGTCTCGATCTGCTCACGGGTGAGTCGCATCGTGACGCGGTCGAGCACCGCTCCCGAGGCGTCGAGCGAATCGGTGGCGACCCCGAACACCACCGTGGCGCGGTAGCTCTTCGACGTCTCTTGCAGGAACCGCAGCAGGCGGGTCGCCCGCCCGAGGCCGACGAGCAGCACACCCGTCGCGTCGGGGTCGAGGGTGCCGGCGTGCCCGACCCGCCGTTGCCCGTAGACGCGCCGCAAGCGTCCGACGACGTCGTGTGATGTGCATCCCGTCGGTTTGTCGACGACGACCAACCCGTCGACCGTCACTCTTGCAGCGCGCTCTCGATGCGTCGGACGATCTCGGAAACGGAATCGTCGGTCGAGAAGCCCGCGGCGAAGCGATGCCCGCCACCACCCTGCGACTGCGCGATCCGGCACACGTCGACGGCCCCGAGCGATCGCAGGCTGACGCGAATCACGCCGTCGGTGCCTTCCTTGAACACCGCGGCGACCTCGGCCTCGCTCGTGCGCCGCACGACGTCGATGAGTCCCTCGACCTCTTCGAAGGTGACGCCGTACCGATCCAGGTCGTCCTGCATGACCGACGTGTACACGAACGAGTGCGCAGGGTCGAGCACCGCGCGCTCGAGCGCCGCGCCGAGGAGCTTGAGGTACGCGAACGAATGTTCCTCGAACAACGAGCGCGACAAGCGCGCGACGGGAACGCCGAACGACACGAGCTCGGCCGCGAGCTCGAACACCGACGCCGTCGTCGACTCGTACTGGAACCGGCCGGTGTCGCACACGAGCGCCGCGTAGAGGCACACCGCGGAGTCGTGCGTGAGGGGCAGACCGAGCTCGGCGACGAGCTCGCGCACGACGACGCCGGTCGCGGCCGCGGTCGGCACGATCACGTTGATCGTGCCGTAGCGCTCGTTCGACACGTGATGGTCGAGCACCACGAGCTCCGCGGCGGCCTTCGCCGCGGGCTCGAGATCGCCGAGCCGGTGCAGCGCGCCGGAATCGAACGTGATCATGAGCTCGGGCTCGGCCGGGAACTCCGACGGCGGCACCAGCAACTCGAGCCCCGGCAGCTCGCGATAGTGCGGCGCGACCCCGAACGGCTCAGAGAACGACGCGATCGACGCGATGCCCGCGGCCCGCAGCACATGGTGCAGGCCGAGCATCGAACCCAACGCGTCGCCGTCGGGATTCACGTGGCACGCCAGCGACACGGACCGCGCGCCGCGGATCGCCGCAGCCGCCGCCGCCAGATCTGTGTTGCTCATGCGGCTCCACCCTCCGGCGCCTCGGTACTCATGCGGCTCCACCCTCCGGCATGCCCCCGCCTCCGGGTTGCGCCTCGCTACTCATTCGGCTTCACCCTCCGGCATGCCCCCGCCTCCGGGTTGCGCCTGACTGTCGTGGGAGTGGATCTCGCGCAGCAGCTCCTCGATGCGCTGGCCGGCGGCGACCGAGGGATCGACCTTGAACGTGAGCGCGGGCGTGTTGCGCCAGCGAATCTGCTGCCCCAGCACGCGGCGGAGATGCGGTGTCGCCTTGTGCAACGCCGCACCCGTCGCCTTCACCTGCTCCTCCGACTGCGGATGACCGGCCGGGTCGAGCGCCGAGTAGTAGATCGTCGCGTACGCGAGATCGCTCGAAGCCTCCGCGCCCGTGAGCGTGACCATCTCGAGGCGCGGGTCGGAGAGGCGGCCGAGCTCCTCCGCGATCACCTCGATGATCACTTCGTTCGCGCGCGCCGTGCGCGGGTAGCGATGGGGCGAGTGCTTCGTCATCGTCTCGGTCCGGTCACTGTGCCGCTTCGAGCTCGAGCCAGCCCCGCTCGACGTCGATGAGCTCGACACCTTCGGCCGTGTCGACGAACCGCTCGACCGACTCCAGCACCTGCTCGACCTGCGAGACCGTCGCGGACACGACGGCGACACCGATCGCCGCCCGCTGCCACTGGTCGAGATGCCCGACCTCGGCGACCGAGACGCGGAACCGGTGGCGGAGACCGTCGACCACGGGCCGGATCGCCGCCCGCTTGGCTTTCAGCGAACGGCTCTCGGGCACATGGAGATCGAAACACACCGCGGCACAATGCACACCGGGGATTCTCCCACGGGTGCGCTGCCCGGCCCCACCTCG
>DAIQOP010000114.1:0-12009 GCA_036787815.1 Actinomycetota bacterium | reverse complement strand
GTCCCCGAGAAGGATGCCTGCCGGAGGTAGCCCTTCCCCGCCTCGTCGTAGCGGCAGGTGCCGTCGTCACTGACCCTGCGGTACTTCGAGTAGCTGATCGGTCCGACGCCGGTCCAGGTGCCGGCGACCGTCACGTCACGGCTCGAGCCCGGCACACAGACCTTGTCGACGCAGGCCATCTGCTGGATGCTGATCGTCGTCGGCGCGAGCGTCGGTCTCGGGCGCCGGTTCAGCGCCTCTCGGTGGCTCGGCGACATTCGCCACTGCGGCGCCACCTACTTCAACTACACGGGCAAGCCGCTCGCCTACCTGCTCGCCCAACCCGAGCACCCCGACGACGCCGACAACCCGCTGCGGGTCGCGTTCGGCAACGAAGGCTCGCCGGAGGTCGTCGAGCGCTTCTCGCGGCGTTTCGGCGTCGAGGTGATCGATGCGTACGGCGCGACCGAAGGTGGGATCGCGGTCAACCGCGACGCGGAGGAGCGTTCGGGCGCGCTCGGTCAGGCCCCCGAGAACATCAAGATCGTCGACGAGGACGGGAACGAGAAGCCGGCCGCGCGTCTCGACGCCGACGGCCGGTTGGTCAACGCGGCCGAGTGCGTCGGCGAGATCGTGAACACCGCCGGCGTCGGCCCGTTCGAGGGCTACTACAACAACGTCGCCGCGACCGATCAGACCACGCGCTTCGGTTGGTACTGGTCGGGCGATCTCGGATATCTCGATGACGATCGCTACCTCTACTTCGCGGGCCGCAACGCCGACTGGATCCGGGTCGACGGCGAGAACTTCCCCGCGGGGCCGATCGAGGAATGCCTGCGCGATGCACCCGGCGTGATCCTCGCGGCCGTCTACGGGGTCCCCGACGATCAGGCCGGAGATCAGGTGATGGCCGGGCTCGTGATGCGCGACGGTGAGGAGCTCGATCCGGTGGCGTTCGCGCACTGGCTCGACGCGCAGGCCGGGATCGGCCCGAAGTGGCGGCCGCGCTACCTGCGGGTGCTGCGTGATCCACCGACCACGGGCACGAACAAGATCGTGAAGCGCACGCTCGTGCACGAGAAGTTCCGCCTCGATCGCGTCGGGCGCGATTCGCTCTACGTGCGCGAGCGGGGCGACGACGTGTACCGGCCGTTCGGCGCCGACGACGCGGCCGCGCTCGGCGAATCGTTCCGCCGCTATCGGCGCGAACGGTTCTGGGATCTCTGATCCGGTGGATCTGTCGTTCAGCCCCGAAGAGGTCGCGTTCGCCGCGGAGATCCGCGCCTGGATGGACGCGAACCTCGAACGTCCACCTCGCTTCGCGACCCTCGCCGACGAGGTCGAATGGGGTCGCGAGTGGCAGGCCAAGCTCGCGGCCGACCGGTGGGTGGGAATCCACTGGCCCGAGGCGTACGGCGGGCGGGGTGCATCGCCGGTGCAGGTCGCCATCTTCAACATGGAGTACGCGCGGAGTCGCGCGCTGCAACCGGTCAACCGCGTGGGGATCAACCTCGCCGGACCGACGCTCCTCGCGCACGGCACCGAGGAGCAGAAGCAGCGCTGGCTGCCGTCGATCCTCACCGCGGGCGAGATCTGGTGCCAGCTGTTCAGCGAACCCGACGCGGGCTCCGATCTCGCCGCGCTGAAGACACGAGCGACTCCGGTCGACGATGGTTGGCTGCTCTCGGGTCAGAAGGTCTGGACGAGCTACGCGCAGTTCGCGCGATGGGGGATCTGCCTTGCCCGCACGGATCCCGACGCGGCGAAGCACGCGGGCATCTCGTATCTCGTCGTCGACATGCAGGCGCCCGGCATCGATGTACGGCCGCTCGTGCAGATCACGGGCGAGGCCGAGTTCAACGAGGTCTTCTTCGACGACGTGTTCGTGCCCGGCGATCATCTCGTCGGCACGCTGCACGACGGGTGGGCCGTCGCGAACACCACGCTCGCGCACGAGCGGGGTACGAGCTTCCCGTTCAAGGAGCAGGTCGTGCACGAGGTGTTCCTCGACGAGCTGTACGCACTCGCACACGAGCACGGTCAGCTCGACGACGACGAGATCGCCGACGCGCTCGCGCAGTCGTTCGTCGAGCTGCGGGTGTTGCGCCTGCACAACTGGCGCACGTTGTCCCGTCTCGCGCGCGGGGTCGAGCCGGGGCCGGAATCGAGCTACGTGAAGCTCACCTGGACCGACATGAGCCAACACATGGCCGAGGCCGCGCTCGCGGTGCTCGGGCCGGCCGCGCCCTTGTGGGGCGACGCGGCGGGGAACCCCGAAGGGGGGCGCTGGCAGCGCCAATGGCTCTGGAGCAAGGCCGCGTCGATCGCGGGTGGTACCTCCGAGGTGCAGCGCACGATCATCGGTGACCGTATCCTCGGCCTCCCGCGCTGACACCGCGTCTGGCGCGCGCCGGGCGGAGCCGCGAGCCGGTGCCGGACGCGGCAGAATCGCGCGATGGAGCTGAAGGTCATCGGCCTCGACCACATCGTGATCGTCACGCCCGACGTCGAGCGTTCGCTCGCGTGGTACGAAGGCGTGCTCGGGCTCGCGGGGGAGCGGGTGGAGGAGTGGCGGCGCGGCGAGGTGCCGTTCCCCTCGGTCCGCGTGAACGCGACGACGATCGTCGACCTGTTGCACGGTGCGCGCTCGGGCACCAACGTCGATCACGTCTGTCTCGTCATCGAGCCGCAGGATCTCGGTGCGCTCGCCGATTCGGGTCGCTTCGACGTCGCCGGTGGCCCCGCGACGCTCTTCGGCGCGCAGGGCAACGGCGAGGCCCTCTACGTCCGCGACCCCGACGGGAATACCGTCGAGCTGCGGCACTACGGCACCTGATCTGCGCTTGCCCCACGAGCCGCAGATCGAACATGTGCACCGTCGAGCTGCGGCACTACGGCACCTGATCTGCGCTTGCCCCACGAGCCGCAGATCGAACATGTGCACCGTCGAGCTGCGGCACTACGGCACGTGAAATTGGCGCTATTCGTGAGGTGGGTCGGGCTGCTACCTTGACCGGCGCGACCCGATACAAGGTCGACTCGGTCCGAGCGAGACCGACGCGTGCAAGTAGGGAGTCACTGAGTTGGCGACAGGCTCCGTCAAGTGGTTCAACGCGGAGAAGGGCTACGGCTTCATCTCCCGTACGGATGGTCCCGACGTGTTCGTGCACTACTCAGCCATCCAGGGCCAGGGGTATCGGACACTCACGGAGGGTCAGAACGTCGAGTTCGACGTGGGCCCCGGTCGCAAAGGTGAGGAAGCTCAGAACGTTCGTTTGATCTGACCGCGGCCGCCCCGCGGCCCGCAATTCGCACTACCTCGCACGGTCGGTGTCTTCGCGCGGCATGATTCGGCGCGTCCGGAACGGGTACCCGACGAAACGGGAGTGGCGATGAGTGCGGCCGAGATCCTGCGTGCCGAGCGCGCGTCGCTGTGCGACACGTTCGAGAAGGTCGGTGCGGACGCGCCGACGCTCTGCGAGGGGTGGGTGACCGCCGACCTCGCCGCGCACCTCATCGTGCGCGAGCACCGGCCCGACGCGTTGCCGGGCGTGCTCCTGGGCGGGCCGTTCGCGCGGCACACCGATCATCTGATGGAACGCGCGAAGGCAACCGGGTACGACGCCATGATCGCGAGGCTGCGCACCGGTCTGCCGCTGGTGTTCCGCGTCGGCCCGGGCGCGCTCGCGAACGTGGTGGAGAACTGGATCCATCACGAAGACGTGCGCCGCGCGAACGGTGAGGGCCCTCGCCCCGCCGACGCCGAGGTCGACGCGTTCCTGTGGCGCACACTCGGACTCAGCGGGCGCCTCGCCGCGCGCAAGGTGAAGGGATTCGGCCTCGAGCTCGATGCCGGTGCAGGCCGGCATCTGGTGGCTCGCGACGCAGAGCCGCGGGTCGTCGTGCGCGGTGCGCCGGGGGAGATGGTGCTTTACTTCGCAGGACGCAAAGCCGCGGCCCAGCTCGAGCTCGACGGTCCCGACGACGCGATCCAAGCGTTGCGCGACGCCAAGTTCGGCCTCTGACACTCACGTCGAGCACGCGGGTCATGTCTGAGCTCGATGGAACATCGCAGCCCGATCAGGTCGCGGCCCGCTCCGCGAACCGGATCTACGGGCTTCTCGTCGTCGGCGCCGCGCTCGCGACGGCGGCGACCGGGACGAAGAACCGCTGGAATGTCTTCCTCGACGCGTTCGTCGTGGCGATGGTGTATTCGCTCGCGCACATGTACGCGCATCTGGTCGAGGAACGGAGCCGCCGGTCCACGCCGTTGAGCTCGCACGAGGTGCGCGCGATCGCCACGAACGCATTCTCCATCCTGCAAGCGACGGGTCTGCCGTTCGTGGCGTTGGTGCTCACCAAGGTGATCGGCGTCGGCGCCGCGACATCGGTGACGATCGCGATGTGGGTGCTCGTCGGTGAGCTCACCGTCACGAGCTGGCTCGCGAGCTCGCAGATCCGACCGTGGTGGCGGCGCGGCGCATACGCGACCGGCGCGACCGCGCTCGGGCTGCTGTTGATTCTCCTGAAGATCGTGACGCACTGACCGGCGCGTCGCGCGCGTCGGCGAACTGTTCCGAGTCCCACACGGTGTACCAGCGCCTGCCGTCGGGTTCGTCGAGCTAGCTCGTGAACGAGGTGGTCGCACGGTCCTTGGGATGTGTGCGCATCGCATGTGCAACGGAGGCATTCCAAGGAGTGGCGCTCCGACCGTGCAGAGAAGGTCGGGTCAGAGGAGATCGAGGATGCCGTGGAGGTCGGGGAGGGCGACGACGTGCGGGGGGATCGCGTCGGGCGCGGTGTGATCGGGCTCGCGATGGGCGCGGCGCACGTAGACGGGGCGCAGGCCGTGGACGAGGGGGCCGTCGACGTCGCAGTTCCACGTGTCGCCGACGAACAACGTGCGTTGCGGGTCGACGCCGAGCGCGTCGAGCGTGTGCCGGTAGATGCGCGGGTGGGGCTTGCGGGCACCGACCCAGGCCGAGGAGACGAGCAGCTCGAAGTGTTCCCTCAACCCGGCGTCGTCGACGGCCTCGACGAGGTCCCAGTCCCAGTTGGAGCACACCGCGACGCGCACGCCGAGGGCCCGCAGCCGCTCGAGGACGATCGCCGAGTCGGCGTAGGCGACCATCTTCGGCGACGCGTCGTCGGTGCGGAGCTTGGTCACGATGACCTCCGCCTCGGCGGTGCCGATGCCGCACTCGCCGAGGAGGCCGTACAGGCGCACGGTCTGCCACGCCCGGTAGTGCTCACGCGATTCGGACTGCTCCGGGTGCTCGATCCCGTCGAGACCGTCCTGCCAGTAGCGACGCGCGATGTCGTCGGTGAGCTCGAAGCCGTGCTCGGCGACGACATCGGCGACGCGCAACCCCGACCCGTCGGATTCGGCCAGGGTGCCGTAGAAGTCGAAGACGACCGCCTCGTACGCCATGACCGCATCTTCGCGCGACCCTGAGACAACGGCGCGCGGTCGACGCTTCCGGCTCAGGGGCGCACGGAGCGCAGCGGTGCGAGGCCGGCGAGGGCGCGAGATGCCCGCAGCGCCAGGGCGACGATCGTGAGCGTCGGTCCGTAGCCGGTCGAGGTCGGGAACACCGAGGAGTCGGTGCAGAGCAGGTTCTCGACATCGTGGAAGCGTTGCCACGGGTCGACGACGCTGGTACGGGCATCGGTGCCCATGCGACACGTGCCGATCACGTGCTTGGAGTTCGGCGCCGGTTGGATCGCCATCCCGCGCGATCCCGGCAGGGGCGGCGAGGTCGCGGTGAACGTGAAGCGGGCACCCGCGCGCTGCATGATCTCGGTGAGCTTCGGTGCGTAGTAGCTCGACGCGACGAGCTCGTGGCGATGCGGCGAATACGTGACCCGCCCGGCCGGGAAGCCGTGCCAGTCGCGCACCTGCGGATCGAGGTCGACGCGGTTCGTCGCCTGCGGCAGATCCTCACCCTGGATGGTGAAGGCCCAGAGCCGATCGCGCATCGTCGACTCGAGCATGCCTTGCGTGTGCACCGCGCCGGGCGGCAGGTAGACGCCCTCCATGACCGGGCTGCCGCCACCGCCGTGCTCGGTGATGCCGCTGCGAAAGTAGGGAAGGCCGTGCTCCTTCGCGAACGCGAGGCTCTCGGCGTCGGGGATCATGTGATCGTCGTGCAGGTGGGTGACCGCGCGGCCGCGGTGCGCGTGCAAGGAATGGTCGAACGAGCCGATGACGAACGTCTGGAAGTGGTACATCAGATACCGGCCCACGAGATCAGAGGAGTTGCCGACACCGGTGCGCAAGAGCAGACGCGGGGTCTCGAACGCGCCGCACGCCAGGATCACGTGCCCGGCACTGAGCTCGACGATGTCGCCCGTCGCGTCGAGGTAGCGAACGCCGCGTGTGCGCTTCCCCGACGCGTCGAGGACGATGTCGCTCACGTAGCTCTCGGGCCGGATCTCGCACCGGCCGGTGCGCAGCGCGCGGCGGAGCGGCGCGACCGGATCACCCTTCGCGTCGATCGGGCATCCGTAGTTCGCGCAGAACCCGCAGTTGTTGCACGCCGGGCGCCCGTCGTACTCCACGCTGTTCACGCCGGTCGGCGCGCGGTACGGGTGGTAGCCGAGCTCGGTCGCGGCCGTGCCGGTGAGGATCGCGCCGTACATGTCGGCGCCGGGCGGCATCGGGTACGGATCCGCGCGCCACGACGCGAACGGGTTGGCACCGGCCTCGCCCGCGACGCCGATGAGGCGTTCGGCGGCCGCGTAGTACGGCTCGAGCTCGTCGTATCCGAACGGCCAGTCGACGAGGTCGCCGCCCTCGATCGGGCCGAGCTCGGAGGCGACACAGAAGTCGACCTCGCGGAAGCGGGGCAGCTTCGCGTCGGCGTGGAAGCCCGCGCCGCCCACGCCCGTCGGCATGTTGTTCACGCCACCGACGTGGATGCGATCGCCTTCGTCGACCGAATGGCGGAACGTGCGCGGTTCGACCAGCGGATCGGGGCCGAGGAAGTGGCGGCGGGCGTGCTTGATCTCGTCGTTCGAGAGTTGGCCGTTGAGCGCGAACGGCGGCTCGAGATCGAGCAGGTGGTTCGGGCCCTTCTCGAGCACGATCACCGACCAGCCGGCCTCGGTGAGCACGTCGGCCGCGGTCGCGCCGGCCGGCCCCGACCCGACGATGACGGCGTCGCAATCGGTGTCACTCACGCCCGGACACCTCTTCGTCGGTGTATCCGCGCGGTTGCGAGTCGCCCGGGAAGCCGATCGCGGCCCAACCCCGGCCGTCGCGGTTGCCGCCGTACTCCGGCGCCCCGTAGCAGCCTTCGTTGGCGTGGCCGTAGAGCAGCGCGCGGAACTCCGGCACGGCGGCGAGCCGGCGGTCCTGCTCGGTCGGGTCGACCGCGTCGAAGTCGTCGCCGAGCGCGGCGATGCCCGCTCGGTACTGCTCCTGCCACCCGACGACCGGCCCGTTGAACTCGCGCTCGGGGCGGCCTTGCGACCCCTCGATCCGGATGCGCCAGGCGAGCTCCTCGGTCGGGCGCAGCGGCAGGAACTCGGCGAAGGACGCGGTGCCGCCATGGCGGCCCGAGAACGGTCCGCCCGCGAAGACCCGGGGCGGGTCGACGAGGAACGCCCCGAGCAGCCCGTCGATGTAGTCGACGGTGCCGAGGGCCGCGGCGCCCGGATGCGGTCCCGACGGTGGGATCAGGCGGTCGACGGCCGCGGCGAGAATCCGCGCGTCGTCGTTCGAGAGGTAGGCGCGCGTCGAACGGCCACCGGCGTCGCTCATCTCGCGCGTGCTCCGGGCGGGTTCGGTTCGCGGGCCCGCGCCCGGGTCAGACGATCTTCTTGTCGAGCTCGCGCACGACGTTGGCGAGCGACTCGAGCAGCTTTCGCGCGAACGTCGGGGCGTCGGTGAGCAATCCGGCAAGCTGCCGCCGGGCGATGATCGCCACCTCCATGTCGGACAGCGCGACCACGCTCGCGGTTCGCGGTCCCTTGCTCAGGAGCGCCAGTTCCCCGAACGCGTCGCCCGGGCCGACCACTGCGAGCTTGCGGCCACCTCGCGACACGCGGGCGGTGCCGGCGAGGACCACGTACATTGTGTCGCCCGGCTCGCCCTCGGTGACGATCTGCGTGCCCCTGTGCACGTTCGCGATCCTCGCCGTCTTCGCGATCGCGCGGAGCTCCTTCTTGCCGCACGCCTCGAAGAGGCGCACCGTCGACAGGTGCGTCGTGACCTGGGCGGAGGCCTGCCGGTACCGGGCCGCTTCGCTTTCGAGCCGGCGGGTGCGGTCGCGCACGAGCGCTTGGCTGATGAACGGGTTGCCCACGGTCGTCCCCCGGATCGTTGTCGGGAGCCGACACTACTGAGCGGCGCGGATGCGTGCCACGGACGGTCACGACGATTGCAGCACGTAGTTCCCGAGGTCGTCGAGGCGCGCGGTCGTACCCGGAGGGACGACCACGACGGTGAACGGTTCCTCGATCAGCGCGGGACCGCGGATCTCGGCGCCGGGCGCCAGCGCGGGCCCCGAGTGCACCGGCGTGTCGACGAACTCGGTGCCGAAGTACGCGGGCCGGGTGCCGGTGATCGACTCCACGCCCGGGGTGTTGGTTCCCGCCTGGGCGAGGCGGGCGGGCTTCGGTGTGCGGCCGCGCGCGACGAGTCGTACGCCGCGCAGCAGCGGTTGTTGGTTGCGGAAGCAGAAGCCGCGCTCGGTCAGGTGCTGGTCGTGGAAGCGCTCCGCGAGGTCGAGCAGGCCGCTCTCGCCGAGATCGGGGCCTTCGGGCACCGGCACGCTCATGTCGAAGTTCTGGCCCGGGTAACACATCTGCGCGAACAGCGTGCGCTCGATGCCGTCGTCGGCGAGACCCGTGGGTTCGAGCTCCTTGCGGGTCTCGTCGAGCACTTCCGACATGAGGGCGCGCAGGCGCGTGAGGTCGACCTGCGAGAGCGGGGTCACGTACGCGCGTACGACGTCGACCACATAGTCGGCGACGAGCACTCCCAACGCCGAGAACGCGGGCGCAGCCTTGGGCACCACGATCCGCTCGATGCCGAGCTCCGCGGCGATCGCCCACGCGTGCACCGCGCCGTTGCCCCCGTAGGCGATCAACGCGAGCTCGCGTGGATCCGCGCCGTGGCCGGCGAGCACCTTGCGGGTCGCGTTCGCCATGTTCGCGTTCACGATGCGCTCGATGCCCCACGCGGCCTCGACGACGTCCATCCCGAGCGGCTCCGCGATCTCGGTGCGGATCGCCTCACGCGCGGCATCGATGTCGAGGTGCATGCGCCCGGCGGCGAAGCTCGCGGCCGGCAGGTACCCGAGCACCGCGTCGGCGTCGGTGACCGTCGGTGCCGTGCCACCCCGCCCGTAGCAGACGGGCCCCGGCACGGACCCCGCGGATTCGGGTCCGACGAGCAACGCGCCCTGACGCACCCTCGCGATCGACCCTCCACCTGCGCCGACGCTCTGGACGTCGACCATCGGGAGGCCGATGTAGTAGCGGTACCGCCAGTTCCAGTCGGTCTTGATCTCGGGCTGCCCGTCGCGCACGAGGCAGAGGTCGAAGCTCGTGCCACCCATGTCGACGGCGACGAACTTGTCGATGCCGGCCTGGTCGGCCGCGACGGTGGCGCCCATCACCCCACCGGTCGGGCCCGAGGCGAGCAGCGAGACCGCGCGGCGCGCGACGTACTCGGGCGGCATGACGCCGCCGGTCGACTGCATGATCAGCAGGGGGCCGCCGTAGCCGCCGCGGCGGAGCTTCTCCTCGAGCTGCCCCACGTAGTTCGAGATGCGCGGCGCGACGTACGCGTTGACGAGCGTGGTGGAGACCCGCTCGTACTCCGGCCCGCGGGGCATCACCTCGTGCGACAGCGAGATGTGCTCGACGTCGGGGAACTCCTCGAGGACGATCTCGCGCGTGCGGCGCTCGTGCGTCGGGTTCACGAACGAGAAGAGGTACATGACCGCGATCGAGCGCACGCCGAGCGCCCGGAGGCGGCGGACGCCGTTGCGCACCGCGTCTTCGTCGAGCGCGCGCAACACGGTTCCTTCGTAGTCGACGCGCTCGGGGATCGGGATGCGCGCGCGCCGCCGTGCGATCGGCAACGGGCCCGGCGCGGAGGGATCCCAGATCTGTTCCTTGTGGCAGCGGCGCAGCTCGATCTCGTCGCGGTGACCTTCGGTGACGAGCAGGCCGGTCGCGGCGCCGTTCATCTCGATCATCGTGTTGTCGGCGGTGGTCGTGCCGTGCACGAGGATGTCGAGCCGGCCGCACAGATCGGTGAGTGAGAGACCGAACCGCTCGGCGAGCTGCGCGAGGCCGTTCATCACTCCCGTCGACTGGTCGTCGAGGGTGGTGGGCGTCTTGTCGAGGACGATCTCGCCCTCGGGTGTCACGCAGATGACGTCGGTGAAGGTTCCCCCGACATCGACTCCAACCCGGAAACCGCTCACGGTGCCTTCTCGCTCGCTTGTTCGCGGAAGGGCGCCTGCGGCGCGTCCGGGCTCCTGCGCTCGCTGACACGCGGGATGGGAGTGAGCATGGTCGCTTCGCTCGTCGCTCTCGCGTTCACGGTGCCTTCTCGCTCGCTCGCTTGTTCGCGGAAGGGCGCCTGCGGCGCGTCCGGGCTCCTGCGCTCGCTGTCACGCGGGATGGGAGCGGGCGCGTGCCGGTCGTTCACTGTTTGGCTCGTAGTTGCGCGCGGAGGGCGTCGGTGGCTTCGGTGTCGATGGCGAGGGTGAGGTCATCGAGCGAGCCGGTGAGCACGACACCGTAGTCGCGGCGCGCGCCTTCGACGCTCACGTACTCGTCGAGCACGTCGTCGAGCACGGCCTGCGCGTCGCGATCGAGCGGGTTGCCCCAACCGCCGCCGCCGCCGTAGTCGTACATGATCCGCTGACCGGCCGCGATCGGCACGTAGTTCGCCGTGTGCACGACCGGATACGGATCGTCGGACCCGTAACGGATCACCATCTCGTTCGGGGCGCCGTTCTTGCCGCCGCAGATGCCGGGCATCGGGTACTTCATGCCGACCACGTACGTGTAGACGGTCGCGTCGACGCGCACTTCCTTCTCGTAGTGGCTGCCGCAGATGCCGCGCCACTGACCGGCACCCCCGGAGTCGGTGCGGTAGTCGCGGCTCCATTGGATGTGGGGGAACAGGCTCTCGTTGATCTCCGCGGTGGCCTTCCAGAGGTTGCCGAACGACGCGTTGAGCGCGCCCCAGGCATCCATGCCCTTCGCGGCGTTGCACCAGCCGGCGTACACCTCGGCCGAATGGTCGGTGAAGCGCTGCCCGGTCTTCGGGTCGATACCGACGATGATCGTGGGGATACCGGTCTTGTAGGTCTGCGGCACGGCCTTGTCGGGGAGCACGTGCTGCATCGCCACCGCGATCACCTCGCCGACGTCGGCGCCGGGGTGGTGCGTGCCCGCGCTCACCGGCTTGCCCGGCGGCGGGTTGAGCACGCAGCCCTGCGGGACGACGAGGCCGATCTGGTCGAAGAACCCTTCGTTCTTGGGGATCTCCGGGTCCATCATCGACGCGATCTGGCCGATCGTGTACCCGCGCGTGTTGCCGTAGGTCGACCACGCCTGCAGCTCGGGTCGCGTGTCGCTGCCCGAGTAGTCGATGGTGAGCGAGTGCCCGTCGACGGTGATCTTCACGTGGAGATGGACGTCGGGATTGCCGAGCGGGTCGTGGTCGACGTACGCGTCGGCTTCGTACACGCCGTCGGGCCACGCCGTCACCTCTTCGCGGAAACGGCGGGCCGCGTAGTCGATCATGTAGTCGACGGCTTCCTCGACCGTCGGCGCGCCGTGGTGCTCGAGGATCTCCGAGAGCCGCTGCACGCCGAGCTGCGCTGCGCCGATCTGCGCGCGGAGGTCGCCGATGTAGTCGGGGATGCGGTTGTTCGCCTGGAGCGCGTAGAGCACGTCGCGGCGCTCGACGCCGCGGTCGATCACCTTCACGACCGGCCAGCGCACACCCTCGCCCCAGATGTCGCCCGCGGTCACGTTGTACCCGCCCGGCACCGCGCC
>DAIQOP010000330.1:0-3242 GCA_036787815.1 Actinomycetota bacterium | reverse complement strand
GAAGATCGGCCTGAACAAGTACATGTGGGGGAGCGACTACCCGCACAACGAAGGGTCGACGCCGTTCTCCCGCGAGAGCCTCCGGCGCGCGTTCGCGGGCGTCGATCCGGCCGAGCTCCACCAGATCTTCGCGGTGAACGCGGCCGAGCTCTACGGGTTCGATCTCGAGAAGCTCGCGCCCCTCGCCGCGCAGCACGGCCCGACGGTCGCCGAGATCAGGGAGCCCTTCGAGGGCGTCCCGGCCGGCGCGTCGAGCCCCTGCTTCTACCAACCCTGACGAGCCGGGCTCCGCGGGCGTTCAACCGGGCGGTGAGCGAGCGCCGTCGCCGATCAGCCGGTCCAGCGCACGGGCAGGTGTGCGGGGCCCCAGATCCCGAAGGTCTCCGGCTTCCACGCGACGGGGCCGGCTGACTCCAAGCCGGGCATCCGCTCGGCCACGACGACGAGTGCCTCCTGCAGCTCGGCGCGTGCGAGATGGGCGCCGAGGCAGTGGTGGATACCCGACCCGAACGTCATGTGCGGTGCCGCCGACTCGCGAGTCACGTCGAAACGATCGGGATCCGCGAACACGTCGGGATCGCGGTTCGCTCCCGCCAACGACAGCGAGATGAGCGTCCCGGCCGGGAACCGCACACCGCGGTACTCGATCTCGCGCGACGCGACACGCATCGTTCCCTGCACCGCACCGAGGTAGCGCATCGTCTCCTCGACGACTCGCGGCGCGAGCTCCGGCTGCTCCACGAATCGCGCCCACATCTCGGGGTGCGCGGTCAGCAGGGCGATGCTGCACGCCAGCTGGTTGCGGGTCGTGTCGGTGCCGGCCATCAGGACCGCTTCCGCCAGCATGATCAACTCGTCGGTCGAGAGTCGGTCGCCTTTCTCCTCGACCGCGATGAGCACGCTCAGCAGGTCGTCGCCGGGTGCGTGGCGACGCCGTTCGACGAGCGCCCGCACGTACTCCTCGAGCTCGGCGGACGCGCGTTGGATCGCGGGGAGGTCTTCGGCGAGATTCTGGTTGAAGATGCGAAAGATGTCGGTCGCCCAGGCCGAGAAGAGCTGCCAGTCGTGCTTCGGCGCGCCGAGCAGCTCACAGATGATCGGGATCGGGTACGGCTCGCAGACCTGCGCGACGAAATCGCAGGTTCCTGCCGGCAGCACCGCGTCGATCAGTGAGCCGACCACCTCGCGCATGAACGGTCGCAGCCGATCCGCCGCGACCGGCGTGAACGCGGGGGCAACGAGTCGTCGCAGGCGCGCGTGCTCGTCGCCTTCCATCGACAGGATCGACGGTCGCCGGCCCTCCATGTAGCGGGTGTCGACGCCCTGGAGCTGCGGGATCAGCGAGAGCGCCGAGTGGAACTGACGCTCGCGCAGCACGGCGACGATGTCCTCGTAACGCGTGAGTGCGAAGCCGAGCGGGGTGCGCGCGAGCCAGTGCTGCTCGCGAGCCGCGGCGATCACCGCCAAGCGCTCTTCACGATCGAGCCCCATCGTGTCGCATGACGGAAGCTCGAGCTCGTCGACTGCGATGGCTGCCACGCCTGCTCCTTCGTCGTTGATCGGGCCGGGGTCCGCTGCCCGCCTTCACGTCGAGCGTACGCGCCTCCGAGGCCGCGTCACCCAGGTGCGGGGGCCCGGAGCAGTGCCCAGCCCCCGGCGAACAGTGCGCAGCACGCGAGGGCCCGGGGCACGGTCGACGGACCGTAGAGCCCGACGAATGCGCCGCCCACAGCGGCGACGAGGTGCCGATCGCGAGGCGCGCGAGGGGAGGTGCCGCGCCCGATGGTCCCTTCCGCGTGCCGAGCCGCGCCTGTATGGCAGCGCTCGCGCCGACCAACACCGCACACGATCCGAGAACTGCGGTGTACCAGATCGGCCGAGACCACCACCACGCTGTGCTCAGCCGGCGCGGCGCCGGAACGCCGGGAATCGCGACGACGGCGACGCACAACGAGAGCGCGCTGAGATGCCAGGCGTACACGGCGATCGCGGCCGAGCCGGCCCGGTTCCACAGCGCGCGGAAGCGCGAGCCCACACGGTCGAGCGCGCGAGCCGCGATCATCAAGACCCCGACCTGCGCGAGCCCCACGACCGCCGTGTAGAGCGTCGGTGGGTTCGTGTTCGAGCGCCAATCGGATCCGTAGTCGATGAGCGAGGCCTGGTAGCCGGCACGCGCGACGAGCGCCCATGCGACACAGCTCGCGCCGACCGCGAGCGCGAGGCCGACGCGCCACTCCGAGAACGCGCCGCGCGTCCACCGGTCGCGCCACCAACCTCCGAGCAGCCAAGGTGTCACCCACGCGAGGTAGAAGGTCGGCCATGCGAGCCAGCCGGGGCCGTGGAGAGCGAAGTGGATCACGTCGAGCGCGCCCGTCAGCAGGAGGCAGCCTCCGATCGTCCACACCGGTCGCGCGGTCGCGGCGCGCGCGAGGGCCCGCCCCCAGAACGCGAAGGGCAGGTAGGCCGCGAGGAACCACAACGGCTGGGTCGCGAGGCGCGCGCCCTTCGCCAACACGCCCGGGTCGCCTCCGTGGATCGCGGTGGCGAGGAGCACGCCGACGGACCAAGACCCCACGACCACGGCTGCGAGCCCGACGAGCGTCCGTAGCCGAGCGGCCGCGCGGCGGGGCGGCGTCGTGGCGTTGGCCCACCCGCCGGCCGCGAAGAACACCGGCATCGGCGCGGCTGCGGCGACGATCGACCACCGCGGGTACAGCAGGAGCAGGTTCGTGCCCTGTATCGCGCCGTGACGATCCCGGTCGATGACGGCCATCGAGAGATGTCCGGCGACCACGAACGCGAGCGCCAGCACGCGCGCGACGTCGACGCCGTCACGTCGTCCGATGGGCCGAGATTCCTCGACCTGGGGTGCGTTCCGCACACGACGGCGGCGCTCACGAGGAGATCTTAGGATTCGGTCGTTCGACACCGAGCCGCCCAGTTCCCGTGCTCCCGGGAGGTCACCGATGCGCCTGCTCCCGGGAGCCACCGACGCGTGAGCCCCACCGTTCGTCCGGACCCGCGCCCGATCGCGTTCACCGGCGGGCGCATCCTCACGATGGACGCCCGCGGCGCGACCGCGGAAGTCGTGGTCGTGCACGGCGAACGGATCGCGGCCGTCGGCGCGCGCGACCTGCTCGGTGCCTATCCGGACGCGACCGTCGTCGACCTCGCGGGGCGAACGCTCGTCCCCGGCTTCATCGACGCGCACAACCACTTGTCGATCGCGGCGCCGCATCCCC
>DAIQOP010000113.1:0-12052 GCA_036787815.1 Actinomycetota bacterium | reverse complement strand
CGACAGCAGAGAGAGTCGCGTTCACCCCGCCATCCTACACGAACACACGTTCGCCACGCAAGCGGAAACTCCAATGATTCCGGGCCTCATGGCCTTCGCTCTCGCTCATGACGGAACGGCGGAACACTGCGGAAATTCGCCTGCCCGATAGCCTCCCCCGCCGTGCGCATCGTGCTCCTCGTCAACTCCACCGCGTCGAACGTCACGACGCGCGCATCCGTTGCGGTGAGCGAGGTCCTGCGCGTCGAGCATGCGGTCGAGGTGCAGCAGACCCAGGGTCGCCACCACGCGACCGCGATCGCGCGCGAAGCCGCCGAACGAGGCATCGACGTGGTCGCCGTGCTCGCCGGCGACGGCACCCTCAACGAAGCCGCCGACGGGCTCGCGGGAACCGACACCGCACTCGCGCCGCTCCCGGGTGGGTCGACCAACGTGTACGCGCGCACACTCGGTGTCTCGCACTCGGCGACGGGCGCGGCGTCGCACCTCCTCGCTTCGCTACGGCGGCGATCGTTCCTGCGTATCGGGCTCGGAGTCGCGAACGGACGGCGATTCCTGTTCCACGCCGGCGTCGGGTTCGACGCCGCAGTGATCCATCGGGTCGAGAAGTACCGCCCACTCAAGCGCTACTTCGCGCAGCCGCTGCATGTCGTGAGCGCCTTCGACACCTGGTTCCGGCACTACGACCGCCGCCGCCAACGCTTCGATGTCACGCTCCCCGACGGCGAGTCGATCACGGGCGCCGGGTTCGCCATCGTGTCGAAGACCCCGCTCTATACCTACCTCGGTCGCCGCGGCCTCGAGGTCGCGCCGGAGGCCGGCCTCGATACTCCCCTCTCGCTCACCGCGTTCCAGGCGATGGACCCGCTGACGCTCATCGGGGCCGCCGCTTCGGCGATGTTGTCGGGCCGGTTCCTCGCGCACCGGCACGGCGTCGTCCACCGTGGCGGGCTCACCGAGCTCGAGGTGACGGCGATTCGCCCGTTCCCGTGGCAGGTCGACGGCGACTTCGTCGCGACGACGACCCGACTCGAAGTCACCTACGAACCCGACGTCCTCGACCTCGTCGTGCCGTGACTATTGGTCGCGCTCGCTGCGCTCGCCGCTCCGTGACGCGGGATGGGAGCGAGCGAGGTCGCGTGCTCGCTGCGCTCGGTTCTTCTGGTCGCGCTCGCTCCCGGTAACCCCGCGCCTTCACCCTGTTCATCGCGCGTCGCTCGCCGCTCCGTGACGCGGGATGGGAGCGAGCGAGGTCGCGTGCTCGCTTCGCTCGCCGCTGTTGCGCTTGACGATGGCCGGTTGTCGCCGCTAGGCGAGGGCGACCAATGCGAGGTCGGGGAGGTTGGTGATGATCGCGTCGACGCCGGCGGTGGAGAGGCGGGCGATCTCGTCGGGATCGTCGACCGCCCAGACGTCGAGCCGGACGCCGAGTCGCTCCGCGTCGCGCACCGCGTCGTCCGCCGCGGCGCCGTCCATCGACGCGCGGTCGGGGTGCAACCAGGCATGACCTCGGTCGGCCGCGATGGGCAGCGCCGTCGCCGGGGCCAAGCCCATCGTGAGCCACGCGGTCACGACTCGCGAGTCGAGCGCGCGCACGAGGTCGACAACTTCGAGCTCGAACGACGACACGATCACCTCGTGGTGCAACGCCCGCACTCCGAGTAGCTCGACGACCGCACGGGTCACGGCCCGACCGGGGTCGGCGTCGGGCTCGGTCGGGAAGCACTTGATCTCGACGTTGACGAGAAGCCCCGCGAGCTCGTCGAGCGCCTCCTCGAGGGTCGCCACGCCCGGAACCGCGGCGCGCAGATCGGCGAACGGGTGCTCGACGAGGAGCCCGATGCCCTCCACCACGGGATCGTGGCTCACGACCAGCACGCCGTCGCGGGTGCGGCGGACGTCGAGCTCCACGCCGTCGGCACCGAGCTCGCGGGCAACACGAAATGCCTCGAGCGTGTTCTCCGGCGCCCGCCGGCAGGCCCCCCGGTGGGCGAGGACGAGCGGTCGGGTGGCCATCGCGGGCATCGTAGGGGCCGACGCGCCACCCACCGCCGCTGCGGTCGGAAAACCGGAACCGGTTTCACCTACGCGCGCAAAGGTGCAGGTCAGACCCCTTGCCCCCGCCGCAGCAGCGCCATTAGCGTAGCTACCGGGGATCGGGGGCCGAGCCCCACCCCGTTGAACGTGAATGGGCGCACAAGCCTCTGCTGTGCGACCCGGGGAGGGAAACGACGTGGCGCTCACCTGGATCCGTACGCACGACTGGGACGCGGACGACTGGCGTCTCGACGCGTCGTGTCGCGACTCGAACCCCGACCTGTTCTTCCCGATCGGCACTACCGGCGTGGCCCTCGACCAGATCGACGCCGCCAAGGAAGTGTGCCTGGCCTGCCCGGTGAGCGGCCGCTGCCTCGAGTTCGCCCTGGCCACGAACCAGGAAGCCGGAGTCTGGGGCGCCACCACCGAAGAGGAGCGCCGCAAGCTCCGCAAGACCTGGCTCGCCGACCAGCGAAGGGTCGGCTGAACCGTCCCGACCCGTCCGACGCCTGAGGCGTCCGGAGCGGCGAGCGACGCGAAGGAACCGGGCAAGCCCCGTGACGAGCCGGAGCGAACGCGACCAGAAGGACAGTTGCGGCTCAGTGCCAGACGACGGGCGGGCGCCTACAGCTCCACCCGGGGCATCGCCACCGGCACCTGGACGTGCACGGTGGTGCCGTGCTCGTTGCGCATCTCGATCGACCCGTCGAGCTCGCCCGTCACCAACGCGAGCACGATCGAGAGCCCGAGCCCCTTCGACTCCTCGAGCGAGAACGCCGGGGGCAGGCCGATGCCGTCGTCGCTGACGTCGACGAGCACATGGTCGACGGTGCGACCCAACTTCACGACGACGCGACCGGGGCGGCCTTCGGGGAACGCGTGATCGACCGCGTTCTGCATGAGCTCGTTCAGCACGACCGCAAGGGGTGTGGCGACCTCGCCCGGCAGCTCCCCGGCGTCGCCCTCCACACTGAACCCGATCGAGCGCTCCGGCGCCGCGACCGTCTCTTCGACCACGCGTACGAGCGGGCGCACGATCTCGCCGAAGCGCACGACGTCGCCCGCGTCGCGCGAGAGCGTCTCGTGCACGATCGCGATCGACCGGATGCGACGCTCCGACTCCGCGAGCGCGTCGCGAGCCTCGGGTGACGACAAGCGCCGACCCTGGAGGCGCAGCAGCGACGCGATCGTCTGGAGGTTGTTCTTCACGCGGTGGTGGATCTCGCGGATCGTGGCGTCCTTCGAGAGGAGCATGCGATCCCGGCGACGGAGGTCCGTGACGTCGCGGATCATCATGATCGCCCCGACCGGACGGCCCGACTCGAGCATCGGAAGCACCCGGAGCAGCACCGAGACGTCGCCGCGCTCGAGCTCTTCGGTGACGGGCAGGCTGGCCGCGAGGGCGGCGCGCGGCGCGGCGTCGTCGAACCCGACCTCGCGGAGGAGCTGGCCGGCCGCATAGGCGTGGATGCCCATGCGGTGCATCGAGCTGACGGCGTTGGGGCTCGCGAAGCGCACCCGCGTGACGTCGTCGATGATGATCACGCCGTCGCCGACGCGGGGCGAGGTCTCGAGCTCGATCTCCTCGCGCGCGAACGGGAACGAGCCCTGCGCGATCATCAAGGCGAACCGGTCGAACGTCTGCTGGTAGGTGCGTTCGAGCTCGCCCGGGCGGCGCGACGACGTCATCGACAGATCACGCGTCACCAGCCCGACGATGGCGTCGTCGCAGCGCACCGGGATGCACTGCACCCGCACCCGCTCCTTCGTACCGAATGCGGGCGTGTCGTTCTCGACGATCTCGCCGGTACGCAGCGACCGCATCAGCAGGGGGCGCTCCACCTCGTCGACGATCGTGCCGACCATGTCGGTCGGGTAGATCGTCTGCCCGGTGGTGGGGCGCACCTGCGCGAGCACGACGAATCGATGGCCCGCCTCCTCGGCGATCGGTGCGAGCAGCAAGAGGTCGGAGAACGCGAGGTCGGCGAGCGGTCGCCAGCTGCTCGCGAGGCGCAGCACGTGATCGAGCTGCGCGCCTTTGAGATCCGTGCGGCTCAGCGCGATCGGCAGCAGGGTCATGGTTCGTCGCCGAAGAGGGCCCGGCCGACGCGCATCAACCCGGTGAGGTCGGTGATCTCGTCGTCGAACGAGGGCACGCGGGCCACCACCTCGGGGCGCCGGGTGAGCTCGGCGCGTAACTCGGCCTCGCGCTTCGCGACGAGTGAGAAGTTGTGGAACGACTCGCCGACCGTGCGCAGCACACGCGCGGTTCGCACCTCGTCGTTCAGCGAGGCGTGCTCGCTCCCGACGAGGCGCGCCAACTGCGCGGCCACTGCCGGAGCGTCGTCGCTGAACCGCGAGGCCGCGCGATCACCTTCGGGTGACAGCAACGAATCCGGCAGCGTGCGGTTGAGCACCAACGCACCGAGGTGGAAGCGGCCCGCGTCGAGCCGTTCGCAGAAGTTCTCGGCTTCGTGCAGGGGCGCGGCTTCGAGGGTGGTGACCACCGCGAACGTGGTGCGCCGATCGTGCAGCAGACGCTCGACGGCCTTCGCCCGGGCGCTGAAGCCGTCGTACATCGACTGGAAGTTGAGGAAGAACTCCGCGATGTCCTCGAGGAACTGGCTGCCGAGCACGCGGTCGGCCACCTGGTAGAAGGGCCGGCTCGCGACGTTGAGCACGCGGCTGCCCCGGCGCCCGCCGACCCGGTACGGCAAGGTGAGCCACCGCAACAACCGGCCGCCGAAGAAGTCGGCCATGCGCTTTGGCGCCTCGAGGAAGTCGGCCGCGTTCCGCGTCGGAGGAGTGTCGACGATGATCAGGTCGTACTCACCGCTCTGGTGCAGCTCGTACAAGCGCTCCATCGCGATGTAGTCGTGGCTCTGCACGAAGCGCGCGGTGAGGTTGGCGTAGAGCCGGTTCTCGAGGATGCGGTACGCGGTCTCCTCGTCGGGCGCGTGGCGCATCACCAACTCGTCCCAGCTCTGCTTCGTGTCGAGCATCGCGGCGTAGAGCTCGCCGCGATCGTCGACGCCCGCGGCCTTGAGCAGATCGGCCGGCACGCGGCGGGCGAGGTTGCCGACACCGTCGAGCCCGAGCGCGGTCGCGAGCCGGCGCGCGGGATCGATCGTGAGCACGAGCACCTTGCCGCCCAACCGGCTGACCGCACCGAGCGCGCTCGCGGCCGCGACCGACGTCTTGCCCACACCACCCGATCCGCAGAAGACCGCGATCTCCTTCGCCGCGAGCAACTGCTCGAGGCCGTTGCTCCCCGGCCCGCCCCCGGGAGCACCCGAGGCGGCCTGCGCGCGCGGGCTCACAGGCCGAGCTCTTCGCCGAGCGCGTCGGCCACCATGCGCAGCACGCGCCGCCCCTGCACCCGAGCGAACAGGTACGGCACGTAGAGCAGCGGGAGGTCGACCTTCTCGCGGAGCTCGGTGAGGTGGGTCGCGCCGGTGCGGCGCAACGAGACCGCGAGCCGCGCGCCGTCGAGCACAGCGGTCGTTCCCGGCCCGGAGATCTCGGTGAGCGCAGCGGTGACCGCGGGCTCGCGCATCGCGGTGAACGTCTCCTCGTCGGCGACCGTGAACAGCTCGGGGAGGACGCGGTTGACGATGACGGTTGCGAGCGGGGTGGAGACCTCGGCCCGCAACCGGGCGACGAGCTCGATCGTCTCGGCGACCGGCATCTCCTCCGGCGTGGTCACGACGTTGACGCCGGTGATCTCGGGGTCGGACAACAGCTCGACGAGCCAGTCGGTCTGCGAGCGCACCGGGCCGACGTCGACGAGCTCCTGGATCGCGGCCGGCGCGCCGAGCTGTGCGACCACGTGCCCGCTCGCGGAGGCATCGACCACGACGAGGTCGAAGTCGGCGCGCCCCGCGATCGCCTCGCGCACCTCCCAGCAGATCTTGCCGATCGTCAAGATCTCCTTCACGCCGGGCGCGGCGGTGGCGACGAAGTCGAGCACGCGCGCGAGGGGGCCGAGCCGGCCCAGCACCGGGACCTTCAGATTGAGGCGCAGGTACTCCTGCAGCGAGGCCTCGGTGTCCATCGACATCGCGAGCACCCCGGGATGCACCTGCACCGGGCGGAACCCGACCGGCGTGTGCTCGAAGAGCGTCGCGAGATCGCCCTTGCCGTCGACGTCGACGAGCAGCACCCGACGACCCCGGTCGGCCGCGAGCATCGCGGTGGCGGCCGCCATCGTGCTCTTCCCGACGCCGCCCTTCCCGGTGAAGAAGAGGAGGCGCCGACCGAGGATCTCAGGCGCCGGACCCACGGCGATTCCTTATCGGCCGAAGCCGATCTTGTGGGCCGAGTCGTCGGAGCCGATCTCCACGTACGCGATCTTGTCGACCGGCACGCCGAAGCTCCGACCCTTGGAATCGGTCAGCCAGATCATCGGCTGGCTCTTGGCGAGCGCATCGTCGATCGCAGCTCGCACTTCGTCGGCACCGCCGTCGAGCTCCACGAGGAGCTCCTTGGGTGTGTACACCACGCCGATCTTCACGTCCATGGAGCCCGACCCTAGTGGATGCTCCCGGCTGCGCCTCTACGCCGCGCGCGTCAGGTGATCTTGAGCTCGGTGCGGTAGACGCGCTTGGGCGCCAGCTCGTGCGTGAGGGCGTGGGCGATGGCCCGGAAGGTCTTCGAGGCCTCGTCGTCGGGATCGCTGACCACGATCGGGTTGCCCGAGTCGGCGCCCTCCCGCAGCTGCGGCACGAGCGGGACCTTGCCCAACAGCGGCACCTCGAGATCGTCGGCCAGCTCCTGGCCGCCACCCTCGCCGAAGAGCCGGTACTCCTTGCCGTCGTCGCCGCGGAACCACGACATGTTCTCGATCACGCCGATCACCGAGAGGTTCACCCGCTTCGCCATGTAGGCGGCCCGCTGCGCGACGCGCTGGGCCGCGGGCTGCGGGGTCGTCACGATGATGACCTCGGCGCGCGGAAGGAACTGCGCCATCGAGAGCGCGATGTCGCCGGTGCCGGGGGGCATGTCGACGACGAGGAAGTCGGGCTCGCCCCAGTGCACGTCGGTGAGGAACTGCTCGAGCGCCTTGTGCAACATCGGCCCCCGCCACACGACGGGCTGGTCTTCGCGGGCGAAGAAGCCCATCGAGATCAGGGTCACACCGTTGGCCTCCGGCGGCACGATGAGGTCGTCGATGACGACGGGCGGCCGGTCGATGCCGAGCATGCGCGGCATCGAGAAACCCCAGACGTCGGCGTCGACCGCCGCGACCTTGTGCCCTTCCTGCGCGAGCGCGACCGCGAGGTTGGTGGTGACCGACGACTTGCCGACCCCGCCCTTCCCCGACGCGATCGCGATCACCCGCGTACGCGAGTCGGTGAACGGGTTGACGCGACCGGGTGCGGCACCCGCGTGGTCGTGGCCGGCATGGTCGTGGCCGTCGCCGCGTGAGCCGTCGCCGCCCTCGGCCCGCAGGCGCTGGGCGAGCGCCTGGCGCTCCTCGTCGGTCATGACCGTGAAGTCGAGCTCGACCCCGCTGACGCCGGGCAGCGCCTCGACCGCGCCGGTGACCCGGTTGGTGATCTCGTTGCGCAGCGGGCATCCGGCGACGGTGAGCGCGACGGTGACCCGGACCCGCTCCCCCTCGAAACCGACCCCGCGCACCATGCCGAGATCGACGATCGAACGGTGCAGCTCAGGGTCCTCGACCGGTCGTAGGGCGTCGATGACTTGGGCCTCGGTCGGCATGCTGGCGCCTCCGTCGGGTGGGCGGGCGGGGTGGGATCGGCTGGGCCGGGGAATTTGCACTACGGACGTAGGTAGAATACCGCCATGACCTCGGCCGCCCTCAGTCCGGACGAGTTCGGTGCCGCAGTCGCTGCCGTCACCTCGGCGTTCGGCGACCCCACCCGCCGCGACATCTACGTGCTCGTGCGGGCGCACCCCGACGGCCTGCGCGCCGCCGAGGTGGCACTGGAGTTCTCCCTCCATCCCAACGTCGCCCGCCACCACCTCGAGAAGCTGGCGTCGGGGGGCTACCTCCTCGTCGAGCTCTCGCGCAACGAGTCGGCCGGGCGGCCGTCGAAGATCTACCGCGCCGCCTCGCTCGACACGCACCTCAACTTCCCGCCCCGGCGCGACGACCTGCTCGGCACGCTGCTCGCTCGGGCGCTCGAACGGCTGCCGCGCGAGGAGGCGAAGGCGCTCGCCGAAGAGGTCGGCTACGAGTACGGCCTCGGCCTCGCGTCGGCGATGGAGCCCGGCGAGGGCCACCGCTCGGTGAAAGCCGCCGTCGCGTCGGTGGCCGACGCGCTCACCGCACACGGCTTCGCCGCGCACGCCGAAGCGCGCGGCGGATCGCTCACGCTCGTCTCCGAGCACTGCCCGTTCGGAGAGGCGGCCCAGCGCTACCCGCACGTGTTGTGCGCCGTCGACACCGGCATGGTGCGGGGCATGCTCGAAGGGCTCTACGGAGCGACGCAACCGCACATCGAGGAGAGTCGCCCCGACGGCGACCGGCACTGCGTCACCCGCGTGTGAGCCGCGCGTACCTCGACCACGCATCGACGGCTCCGCTCCGACCCGTCGCGCTCGAGGCGATGCTGCCGTATCTCTCGGAGCACCACGGTGATCCCGGACGGCTCCACGCCGAGGGCCGCGCGACACGCGTCGCGATCGAAGACGCGCGCGAGCAGGTGGCCGCATTCGTCGGCGCCCGGCCACGCGAGGTGGTGTTCGGCGCGTCGGGAACGGAGGCGATCAACACCGCCGTCTGGGGTGCGATCGCACGCGGTGCCGACCAGGGGCGCCGCCACGTCGTGACGACCGCGGTCGAGCACTCCGCCGTCGTCGAATCGTGCCGGCGGGGCTCGACCGACGTCACCGTGGTCGGCGTCGACCGCGCGGGTCGTTTCGATTGGTCGGAGGTCGCCGCCGCGGTGCGCCCCGACACGACGCTCGTCTCGATCCAGCTCGCCAACCACGAGGTCGGCACGCTGCAACCGGCCGCAGGGGCGAGCGCCCACGCGCGCGAGCTCGGCGCGATCGTCCACATCGACGCGTGTGCGGCGATCGGGCACGTCGCCGTGTCGTTCGCCGAGCTCGGCGCCGACCTGTGCTCGATCACCGCGCACAAGCTGGGCGGACCGAAAGGCGCGGGCGCACTGCTCGTTCGCCGGGGCCTCCGCCTCGATCCGTTCGTCGTCGGCGGCGCGCAGGAGCGCCTGCGCCGCGGCGGCCTCGAGAACACTCCCGCGATCGTCGGTTTCGGCGCGGCATGCGACTGGTTGGCCGCCGACGATCGGCTCGCGACCGAAGCGCGCGACGCCGCGGCACTCGTCGAGCGCGCGAGCGCGGCGCTCGATGCCGTGGGTGCCGAGCGCTTCGGCGACCGCGACGCGAGCGGGAGGCTCCCCCACGTCCTCTGCTTCGGCATCGAGGGTGTCGAGGCGGAACCGATCCTGCTCGCACTCGACCAGCACGGAGTCGCCGTGCACTCCGGCTCCGCGTGCTCGAGCGAGCTGCTCGAACCCTCCCCGGTGCTGGCCGCGATGGGAGTCGATGCCGACCACTCGTTGCGGGTCTCGGTCGGTTGGAACACCAGCGCCGCCGACGTCGACGCGTTCGTCACCGCGCTCCCGCGCATCGTCACCCGCCTGCGCGATCTGCGCACCTGACCCGCCCGCCGGGGCGGGCGGGTCGAGGGCTGCATCAGGCGCGGCGGGTGGCGAGCAGGTTCAATGCGGAGCCGGCGCGGAACCAGTCGATGTGCTCCTGCGACATGGTGTGGTGGGTCTCGATCTCGACGTTCGTGCCGTCGGAGTGATGCAGCACGACCGTGACCGGACGCCCGGGAGCGAGCCCCTCGAGACCGGTGATGTCGACCGTGTCGTCGACCCGCACCTGCTCGTAATCGACGGGGTCCGCAAACGTGAGCGCGAGGATCGCCTGCTTCTTCAGGTTGGCCTCCGCGATGCGGGCGAACGATCGCGCGATCACCGCACGACCACCCTGGAGACGGGGCTCCATCGCCGCGTGCTCGCGCGACGAGCCTTCGCCGTAGTTCTCGTCGCCGACCGCGATCCATTCGATCCCGGCGTCGTGATACGCCCTCGCGAGATCGGGGAGCGCGACGACCGCGCCACCGCGCACGTCGACGCCCTTCCCCGTATCGCCGGGCACGAACGCGTTGTTGACGCCGATGAACAGGTTCCCCGAGATGTTGGTGAGGTGCCCGCGGTAGCGCAGCCACGGACCGGCGGGCGAGATGTGATCGGTCGTGCACTTGCCGACGGCCTTGAGCAGCACCCGCAGGCCGCGCAGGTCGTTGCCGTCCCATGGGGCGAACGGGGCGAGGATCTGGAGGCGCTCCGAGTCGGGACGCACGATCACATCGACCGCGTCGGGGTTGCTCGACGGTGCGAGGAACCCCGATTCTCCTGCATCGAATCCCTTCGACGGAAGGTCGTCGGCGTGCGGAGCCTCGAGCTTCACCTCGGTTCCGTCGGGTGCGGTGAGCGCGTCGTGCGTGAAGTCGAAGTCGAGGCGGCCGCCGAGCGCGAGCGCGACGACCGTCTCGGGTGAGCCGATGAACGACAGCGTCGCGGCGTTGCCGTCGTTGCGGGCCGGGAAGTTGCGATTGAACGAGTTGACGATCGTGTTGACCTCGCCCTTGACGATGTCGTCGCGCTGCCATTGACCGATGCAGGGCCCGCACGCGTTCGCCAGCACGGTGGCACCGATCGCCTCGAGGTCGGCGAGGAGGCCGTCCCGCTCGATCGTCGCCCGCACCTGCTCGGACCCGGGCGTGATCATGAGCGGCGACTTCACGCGCAGGCCTTTCGCGGAAGCCTGCCGCGCGATGTTCGCGGCGCGGCCGATGTCTTCGTACGAGGAGTTCGTGCAGGAACCGACGAGCGCGGCCGAGATCTCGATCGGGTAGCCCTCGCGTTCGGCCGCGGCCTTGACCTCCGAGATCGGACGATCGAGGTCGGGGCTGTGCGGACCCACGAGGTGCGGTTGCAGCTCCGAGAGATCGATCTCGATCACGCGGTCGTAGTACCGCTCGGGGTCGGCGTCGACCTCGGGGTCGTTGCGCAAGTAGTCGGCGACACGGTCGGCCAGATCGGCGATCTCCTCGCGGCGCGTGGCCTTGAGGTAGCGCGCGGCCTGCGCGTCGTAGGGGAACAACGAGCACGTCGCACCGATCTCCGCGCCCATGTTGCAGATGGTGGCCTTGCCCGTGGTGGAGATCGACTCCGCACCGGGCCCGAAGTACTCGACGATCGCGCCGGTGCCGCCCTTCACCGTGAGGATCCCCGCGACCTTGAGGATCACGTCCTTCGAGGCCGCCCAACCCGAGAGGGAGCCCTTGAGGTGCACACCGATGAGCTTCGGCACGCTCGTGTTGAAGGGCCATCCGGCCATCACGTCGACCGCGTCGGCGCCGCCGACCCCGACGGCGATCATGCCGAGCCCGCCGGCGTTGGGCGTGTGTGAATCGGTGCCGATCATCATGCCGCCGGGGAACGCGTAGTTCTCGAGCACGACCTGGTGGATGATGCCCGAGCCCGGCTTCCAGAACCCGATGCCGTACTTCGCCGACACGGTGCGCAGGAACTCGTACACCTCGGAGTTCACGTCGATCGCGGCCGCGAGATCGACGTCGGCGCCGATGCGCGCCTGGATGAGGTGGTCGCAGTGCACGGTGGTGGGAACCGCGACCGTCGGCAGCTTCGCGAGCATGAACTGCAGCAGCGCCATCTGCGCGGTGGCGTCCTGCATGGCGACACGGTCGGGCCGGTAGTCGCCGTACTCGGCGGCGCGCGCGAGACCGATCGTGCGCGGATTATCGGCGTGCGTGAAGAGCACCTTCTCGGCGTAGGTGACCGGGCGCCCGAGCCGCTCGCGCGCGATCGCGACGCGTTCGGGCAACCGCGCGTACACCGCCTCGATGAGCTCGACGGGGGTGTTGGGGCCGACGGTCAGCGGCGATTCAGCCATGGCTCGCTCCAGTGCGCGGGGTCTGAGGTGCAGGGTA
>DAIQOP010000329.1:0-3307 GCA_036787815.1 Actinomycetota bacterium | reverse complement strand
CGAGGAGAGCGGCGGGCGGCGGCTCGGGCGGCGCGACCCTGAGGTCGTCGGGGGTCGCGACCTCGCGGGTGCCGTGCGCGTCGGCAATCTGCACCCGGTCGCCTTCGGCCCAGGCCGTGCCGAGGGTGCCGACGACACGGGTCGCGAACAGCATCGGGCCGCGATCGGCGGCGACGGACTGCATCACCCCGGCCGCGCCGCCGGCCGTGCGGAAGTGAACGAGGTAGCCGTCTTCGACGGTCCAGTCGCGTTCCACGATGCGCGGCAGGCTCGCGCTCACTCCGACGATCTCTCCCACGGTGGTGCGCACCTCACCGCGCGTCGTCCTGCAGCTCGACCACATTGCCCGCGGGGTCGACCACGAAGACCTGCGCCACCGTGACGCCGTGGTGATCCTGGGAACCGCGCACGTACCGGATCCCGGCGGCGTCGAGCTCGGCGACCGCGGCCTCGAGGTCGTCGACGCCGAAGCAGACGTGATGCGCGCTCGGGTCGATCGTCCCGGCGGGCCGTTCCGGTGCACCCACGAGGTGGATCTGCACGGCATCCGCGGTGAACCACGCGCCCGGAACACCGTCGATCTCCGGCCGCCACGCGTCGTCGAGACCCAGGACCCGCCGGTACCACTCCCCGGCAGCGTCGAGCTTCCCCGACACGTTCACGCTCGCGTGCAACACCCGCGTGACCTTCATCGTGCTGTCTCCTCCTCGTCGGGGAGCTGCTCCATGAACTCGAGCCTGATGCCGCCCGGCGCCTCTACGAAGGCGATGCGTCGACGCCCGAACGGGCCGCTCACGACCTCGGGTCCGAAGAGGACGCTGTACCCGGCCAGCTGCGCATCGAGGTCGTCGCAGAAGAGGGCGGGATGCAGGAACCCCTCCGCGCCGACCGAGTAGTCGCCGGTCTCGTAGATCGCCTTCGAGAAGAGGGTGATCTGCACCGGGCCGAGCAACACGTCGGCCCGTTCGATGCCGTTCCACGAGATCCGGTTGCGGACGTCGAAACCGTGGCCCGAATACCAGGCGGCCGCGGTGTCGACGTCGGCCACCTTGACCGCGAGGTTCGCCAAGCCCGTCACCGGCACCGTCGGGATCCTCTCGTCGGGGACACTCGTGTCGCCGCCGGCGCCCGCCGGTGGCAAGACGGTAACCGCCCTCCGGATTCCGTCGCGGCTCGGTGACCCCGCCCCGTCGGACCAGCCCGTCGGTCGGGAGCGTCGGGGGCCGCGCTTACGCGCGGTGCTGCTCGATCCAGCGCTCGAGTGGGCGCCCGCTCTCGAAGCAGGCGATGAGCGCGTAGCGCGGGCGGTCGCCGTAGTGCGCGACGACGTGCCAGATGCGCTCGGTGTCGACGATGTACTGCGTGCCGCGCGCCAACGGCACCCGCGTCTCGGTGCGCGCGTCGTCGCGGTCGGTACGCAGCACGGCGAAGCTGTCGGGGTCGTCGGTGAGCTGCATGAACGCACGCACGACCCAGCCCTCACCCGCGGGGTTCAGCCGGTTGTTGTCGTCGACGTGGATGTGGCGCAGCGCATCCTCGTAGGTCTGCGGCTGCAGCTCGATCACGCGCACCCGTCCGAAGTTCGCGCCGACGCGCTGCACCCAACGCACGATCTCCGGGCAGCGCGCGGCGTTCGTGGTCCACATGCCGTCCTTGTCGGCCTTGCCGTGATCCCAGAAGCCGCTGCACTCCAACTCACCCAGCGCCGACACGATGGGAGCGAACCGCGTGTCGCCCGAGCTCTTCCAGTCGAGGTACTCGAGGTCGCGCCACTCGGCCTCGGGAATCGGCGGGCTGAGCGGCCGGAGCACGACGAAACCCTCTTCGTCGAGGACCGGAACGGTTCGGTACGCAGTCGCGCCGGGCATCGACGGCTCCTCCAACAGTCTCGTTGGGAAACCGCGCGACCTCTGCTGGGCGGCCTCCACTGGCGTTGATAGGGCGATGCCGTCCCGGCCGTTAGAGGCGGAAGTCCCTATTCGCCCAACCGGGTGACCTCAGGCGACCTCGGACGACAGCGGTACGACCGCGGCACGACCGAGCGCCCGAGCGAAGTGCTCGTCGGTGACCGCCGCGGGGTCGGTCGAGGTGACGAAGTCGGTGAGCACGCGCACGAAGCGGTCCGGATCCTCGCAGTGGGGGAAGTGGCCGACCCGTTCGAAGATCTCGACCCGGCAGTTCGGCAGCGTCGCCTTCGCGTCGGCCGCGTGCCGGCTCGGGATGATCGCGTCGTCGGCGCCCCACACCACGAGGGTGGGGATGTCGCCGGCGAGCGGCAGGCGATCGTGGGCGCTCACGCGTTGGCCCGACCCGTCGACGACCGAGCGCAGCGTCCGGGCGAACGCCGTTCTCGTTTCGGGATCGGTGAGCGATTCGTAGCTCTGCCAGATCTGGTCGACGTAGGCGCTCGGATGCAGCCCGAGCTTGCTCAACCCGCCGATCACACCGCGGCCGATATCGCCCAACACCGAAGCGAAGATGAGGGGGTACACGAACTCGACACCCGGGAACGCGAGCACCCGCAGGAGCGGCGACACCTCACGACCGAGCCCACCCGAGCCGACGAGCACGAGCCGCTCGCAGCGCGACGGGAACTGGTACGCGAACTGCATCGCGACGCCGCCGCCCAGGGATTGGCCGACGATCGTGCCGCGATCGTGGCCGAGCGTGAGCATGAGGTCGCGCACGATGCTCGCGAAGGCGCCGAGCGAGTAGTCGCCGTCGACGGGTTTCGCCGACGCGCCGTGACCGGGCAGGTCGGGAGCGAGCACCGTGAAGCGCTCGGCCAGCGGCGGGATCACGCGATCCCAGGTTGCCCCGCTTCCCGCCATGCCGTGCACCAGCACGACGAGCGGGCCGTGGCCCTCGAGCCGGTACCCAACCTCACGACCGTGAATCAGCGCCTGCTCCATCACAGGCCTCCAGTGCACGTCGGTCAGAGCACCGTACCCGCCTTCCCGGTGCGGTCCCGTGTCGCGCCCGGGCCCTGATCACGGTCCTGTCGTCAGCACGCCCGTGTCGCTGCGGATACGGCGCCCCGTCACCCGCAGCGTGTGCAGGCGGACGTAATCGTCCCGGTAGTCGCCCGCCCACGGTTCGAGGCCGAGCGTTTCGGCCCGGCGCCGCTCGTCGTGATCGACGATGCGCTCGGCCCGGCCCACCACGTTCACGCTCCAGCCGGTGCGCCGCGGGGGTTCGACCGCGTCGATCTCGAACACGACCTCCTGGCCGAGCACGGCGGCGATCAGCTTCTCGCCCGGCGCGGTGCGGAACACCACGTCGCCGTCGAGCAGCCGGTACAACACCG
>DAIQOP010000328.1:0-3321 GCA_036787815.1 Actinomycetota bacterium | reverse complement strand
TGGGGCGACGAGGCGGCCGCGGCGGGAGTCGAGACGGTGCTCCTCGCGTCGCCGACCACCACCGACGAGCGCCTCCGTGCGATCTGCGAGCGGTCGGAAGGCTTCGTGTACGGCGTCTCGCTGCTCGGCGTCACCGGCGAGCGGCACGCGCTCACCGAGTCGGCGTTCCTGATGGGCCGGCGGCTCAAGGCCGCGACCGACAAGCCGGCGCTCCTCGGGGTGGGGATCTCCACTCCCGAGCAGGCGGCCGAGGCCGCGGGCGCGGCCGACGGGGTGATCGTCGGGAGCGCGCTCGTGCGCCGCCTCCTCCAAGGCGGCGGCCCCGAAGAAGCCCACGCCCTCGTGACCGGCTTCCGTCAGAAACTCGACGAGAAGTAGCTCCCACCCCGTTCCCGCACGAACAACTCGGCGGCTGAGGCGTCCGGAGCGGCGAGCGACACCCCGGAACGCGGGTGCAGCCCCGTGCCGAACCGAGCGAGTGCGACCGGTAATGTCCCGCGCATGGCTGAGAAGATCACGGTGAACAGCGACGGGACCCTCGCGGTGCCCGCCGAGCCCATCATCCCGTTCATCGAGGGTGACGGAACGGGTGTCGACATCTGGCCCGCCGCGCAGCTCGTCATGGACGCCGCGGCGGCCAAGCACGGCGCCTCGATCGCGTGGAAAGAGGTCCTCGCGGGCGAGAAGGCGTTCAAGGCGACCGGCGACTGGTTGCCGCAGGAGACGGTCGACGTCTTCCGCGACTACCTCATCGGGATCAAGGGCCCGCTCACCACCCCGATCGGCGGCGGTATCCGCTCGCTGAACGTCGCGCTCCGCCAGCTCCTCGACCTCTACGTGTGCCTCCGCCCGGTCCGCTGGTTCCAGGGCGTGCCGTCGCCGGTGAAGCGGCCCGAGCTCGTCGACATGGTGATCTTCCGCGAGAACACCGAAGACATCTACGCGGGCCTCGAGGTCGAGGAAGGCACGCCGGAGGCCAAGCGGCTGATCGAGCTGCTCAAGGAGGAGCTGGGCTGGGACATCCGCCCCGACTCCGGAATCGGGATCAAGCCGATCTCGGAGACCGGCTCGAAGCGGCTCATCCGCGCGTCGATCGACTACGCGCTGAAGCGGGGCCGCAAGTCGGTGACGATCGTGCACAAGGGCAACATCCAGAAGTTCACCGAGGGCGCGTTCCGCAACTGGGGCTACGAGCTCGTGCGTGAGGAGTTCGCCGACGTCGCCGTCGGATGGGACGACTGCGGCGGAGAACCGGGCGACAAGATCCTGGTGAAGGACGCGATCGCCGACATCACGCTCCAGCAGGTGCTCACGCGCCCGACCGACTTCGACGTCATCGCGACCACCAACCTCAACGGCGACTACCTGTCGGACGCGCTCGCCGCGCAGGTCGGCGGCATCGGCATCGCCCCCGGTGCGAACATCAACTACGTCACCGGCCACGGCATCTTCGAGGCCACCCACGGCACCGCGCCGAAGTACGCGGGCCAGGACAAGGTGAACCCGGGCTCGCTGCTGCTGTCCGGCGTGCTCATGTTCGAGCATCTCGGCTGGCAGGCCGCGGCCGACGACATCGTGCGGGCGCTCGAGGCGACGATCGCCGAGAAGATCGTCACCTACGACTTCGCGCGCCTGATGGACGGGGCCACCGAGGTGAAGACGTCGAAGTTCGCAGAAGCCATCGTCGAACGCCTGTAGCTCCGGCGTTCGGTCGCGCCGGTGGATGCCACGGGCGAATCGGCGCATCCCGCGCCGCGGTTGCGGTACGAGCCGGCACTCGACGGTCTGCGGGGCTTCGCGGTCCTGGCCGTCATGGGCTACCACGCGCGGGTCGGGTGGCTGCGCGGTGGCTTCGTCGGCGTCGACGTCTTCTTCGTCCTCTCCGGCTACCTGATCACCGCGCTCTTGCTGGCCGAGCACGCGCAGACGGGTCGCATCGACACGCCGGCGTTCTGGGGTCGACGGGCGCGCCGGCTCCTGCCGGCGCTGCTCCTGTTGCTGCTCGGCGTCGCCGGCTACGTGGCCTTCATCGCGTACTCCGGTGATCGGGGTGCGATCCGCGCCGACGCGGTCGCCTCGCTCCTGTACGTGCAGAACTGGCATCTCGCGTGGTCGGGCACGTCGTACTTCGCCGCGTTCAAGGCGCCGTCGCCGCTGCGCCACCTCTGGTCGCTCGCGATCGAGGAGCAGTTCTACGTGGTGTGGCCGGTGGCGTTGCTCGTGCTGCTCCGGGTCGCGCGTGGTCGGCGCTGGGTGCTCGCGGCTTCGATCGCGGTTGGCGCGGCGGCGTCGGCGCTGTTGATGGCGGCTCTGTACCGCACGGGGCATGACCCGTCGCGCGTCTACTACGGCACCGACACGCGGGCACAGGAGCTGCTCGTGGGGGCGTCGCTTGCCGTCGTGCTCTCACGCGCCGCAGGGCTGCCGGCGGTGGTGGGCCGGTTGCTCCGATGGGCCGGGCTTCCCGCGGCCGTCGCGGTGGTGTGGGTCGTGACGCGCGCCGCCGACTCGAGCACCTGGCTCTACCGCGGCGGGTTCCTTGCCGTCGCCGTCGCGACCGCGGTCGTGGTGGCAACGATCGTGACGGGGCCGGCACACGAACTGCCGCGAGCCCTCGGCGTGGCTCCGCTGCGCGCGACCGGGCGTATCTCCTACGGCCTGTACCTGTGGCATTGGCCGGTGTACTTGGTGCTCGATCCCGATCGCACGGGGCTCCACGATGCCGGGCTGCTCGCACTGCGCCTCGCGGTGACGTTCGCGATCGCGATCCTGTCGTTCGTGCTCGTCGAGCGGCCGGTGCGCATCGGCAGTGCACCGATCTGGCAGGGGCGCCGTCTCCGGGTCGCGACGGTGGCTTCCGTGGCCGCGGTCGTGGTCGCGGTGTCGGTCACCCTGCCGGCCTCGACTCCCGCGTTCGTCGACACCGCGCAGCGCGCCGGGCCGACGCTGCCACCGTTGCCGGGACCGACGTCGAAGGTGACGACACCGCACGACCGGGCCGTCCTCAACTACCTCGCAGTGCACGATCCGTCGGCGTGGGCGCCGGGCGACCTCACGGTCGAGCCGGACGGCCACGCCCTCGCCGACGGCGTGATCTTCCTCCCGAAACTCGATCGGTACGACGGCCGCCCGCACATCCTCATGGTCGGCGACTCGGTGCTCTTCACCCTCGCGCGGGAGTTCGATCCCGGGCCCACGTCGCGCGCCGACTACTACAGCTACGCGCAACCCGGATGCGCGTTACTTCCGGGGACCGACGTCGATCGTGGTCGCGTCGGGAGCCATCTCCCGTCATGCGCCCTGCTCCAGACCCGTTGGCGG
>DAIQOP010000112.1:5243-12307 GCA_036787815.1 Actinomycetota bacterium | reverse complement strand
GCGTCAGTGCCATGTTCGTGGCACCTCGACGCTGGCGGGCACCCGTCGCGGCGCTCGGAGCGGTGTTCGCGTCGGTGATCGGGTGTTCGCTCGTCGCGACGGCGAGTCATCGGCCGAGCGACGTCGTTGGAGCTGCGCTGGTCGTCACCGGGTGGGCCGCGGTTGTCGCGGCAGTGCTCCTCCGCCCGGGCATCGAGCGCTCGCGCGGCAGACCGGCGTTGTTGCGCGTCAGCCCTTGGATGGCGCTGGGTGGGATCGGGCTCCTCGTCGCATCGTTCGTCGTCGCCGCGATCAGCATCGTCGCGTTCCACTACGGGCGTCTCGGCACCGTCGAGCTGGGACACGCGTTCGTCGCGGCGAGCAGCGCAATCGTCGGCACTGTCCTGACGTGCACCGCCATCCTCCTCGCCGCGTTGCAGGACAGCGAGCTCGATGCGTCGATGGCGCAATCGGATGGCGCTCGGGCCGCCTGAACCGGCTGCGGTCGCCGGTCCCGCTCCCGTGCTACCTCAGGATGTTGACGGCGCGGGCGATGACGAGGACGAGGGTGATGACCGAGATGAGCGATTGCGTGAGCATCGTGAGCTTGGCCCAGCGGGTCATCGGCATCACGTCCGTTGCGCTGAACGCCATCGCGTTGGTGAACGACATGTAGAGGTAGTCGACGAATCCGGGCTCCCAGTCGGCCGGCGCGAGCTCGGGGTTCGTCATCTGCGGAAACACGAAGTCCGGATACGGCTGCACGCCGGCCGCGCGTTCGACGGGGCCACCGCGATCGAACTCCCAGTACCAGAGCCCGAACACGATGACGTTCGTGAGCCAGATCGCGCCGCCGGTCAGGAGCAGTTGCGTCGGGTCTCGGATTCCTTGCGCGCGGACGAGATCGAGGATGAGTCGGGTTGCGGAGGCGGCGTTCGAAAGGCTCATGACGGCAATGAGCGACAGGCTCGCGATTCGGAGTAGCCGCGTGCGGCGCTCGAGTCGCGCCGACTTGGCCACGAACACACCGATGAGGAGCAGTGTCGCCAATCCCGGCAACACCCACCGGGGATGGTTCGCCACTCGGGCCGGGAGCGCGAGCATCAGGACGATCGCGGTGACGATCGCGGCGGTGACCTGCACGCGCGGTTCTTCGCCGGTGACGCTGCGCCACGCCGCCTCGACAGGACCTTGGGCGGCCTGCAACGCGTTCCGGGGATCGGCGAGTCGTTGGAGTCGACTCACGAGCTTCCGCAGGTCGTCACCGAGCTCACTCGGGCCGGACGAGTCGCCCGCCCCGACCGGTGCACCAGCCGGATCGTCGGGGGGATCGTCGTCGTTCTCGCTGGTCATGCCCCGAGATTCTGCCGCTGAGCTCGCATCCATGCCGCCCAGGTCAGATACCCGCCGTCGAGGTTGCGTGCTCGGATGCCGAGCTCGTGCATCAGCGCCGTCGCAGTGTGTCCTCGTTGACCGACTTCGCAGTAGACCACGATGGGTGCGTCGCCGAGCGCGTCGAGGTGGTCTCTGAGCGAGTCGATCGGCACGTTGATCGATCCCGGGATCGCGCCGGCGGCGTGCTCCGCTGCGGTGCGCACGTCGAGCAGGGTCCACCCCTGGGTGACGAGCCCATCGAGCTCTCGTGGGTCGACGACGTCGCAGTCGCCGCTCAGCACGTTCTCGGCCATGTACCCGAGCAGGTTGACGGGGTCCTTGGCCGACGAGAACGGCGGGGCGTACGCGAGCTCGAGGTCCGCGAGCCGGTCGGCAGTGATGCCGCCGGCCATCGCGGCGGCGATCACGTCGATTCGTTTGTCGACGCCGTTGCGGCCCACGATCTGCGCGCCGAGAATCGTCGCGTCGTTCGGGTCGAAGATCAGCTTCGCCGCCATGCGCGTCGCGCCGGGGTAGTAGGTGGCATGGTCGAACGGGTGTGAATGGATCGCTCTGAAGGGCCGACCTGCCGTTCGCAGGCGCCGTTCGCTCCACCCGACCGTTGCCGCGACCAGATCGAACACCTTGACGATCGCGGTGCCGAGCGATGCGACCTCGCGCGAGGATCTGCCGGCGATGTGGTCGGCGACCCTTCGACCCTGGCGATTGGCAACGTTCGCGAGCGCGATGAGCGACGTCGCGTGCGAGATCGCATCCGGCTTCTCCACGGCGTCGCCGACTGCATAGACATCAGGATCGTTGGTCTGGTTCGCGTCGTTGACGGCGATGCCGCCGCTCGGTCCGAGTGCCAGGCCGGCGGCGGTTGCGAGGTGCACATCTGGCCGCACCCCGATCGCGCCGACGACGAGGTCGGCCGCGAAGACGCGCCCATCGGCGAGGGTCACCGTGTTCTCCTCCACCGACGCCAGCGATACTCCGGTCTCGACGTGAACGCCGTGGTTGACGAGCTCGTCGGCGACGAGAATCGCAAGCTCCGGATCGAGTGGCGGCAGCACTTGCGGGGTGGCCTCGACGATCGTGACGTCGACCCCCTGGCCGACGAGGTTCTCGGCCATCTCGAGGCCGATGAACCCGGCGCCGATCACGACCGCGGTCGAGGGCGCGGTCTCGACGTCCGACGCGAGGCGGGCTGCGTCTTCGACGGTCCGCAGGGTGCGGACGCGCTCGTAGCCCGGGATCGGAGGGCGCACCGGTGCGGCGCCCATGCTGAGCACGAGCTTGTCGTAGCCGACGAGGGTTTCCTCACCGGTGACCGTCGAGCGGGTTGTCACGGTGTGCCCGGCCCGGTCGATTGCGACGACCTCGCTGTGAACCCTGGCGTCGAGCCGGAAGCGGTCGAAGAGCTGCTCCGGAGTCTGGATCGTGAGGTCCTCTTCCTCTTCGATCAGACCTCCGACGAAATAGGGCAAGCCGCAGTTGGCAAACGAGACGTGGCCGGACCGTTCGAGAATGGTGATGCCGGCGCCGGCGTCGAGGCGGCGAAGGCGAGTTGCCATCGACATCCCTCCCGCGACGCCGCCGACGATGACCACGCGCATGGCCACGTCGGGGTTCTTCGGATCTACGGGCATGGGCATCACCGTAGAGCCTCGCGTCAACGAGTCGCGGCGATTCATGAAGAACCGATGAGCGAATGCGTCGTCGATGAGAACCGCATAAGAGTCGCCTAAGAGGGGATCGGTGACGAGGCCGGGAGCGCGCTGACTCTTGTCGTCGAGTTCGTCATACTGCGCGGGAGCAGGCGCATGCCAAGGCGACAGTCGCGTGTTCCTCGAGGTTGTCGATGTACCAAGTGTCGCTCATATCCGGCGTCCTTCCGTGGGTCATCGGGACGATCGCGTTCGCGTCCTTCGCCGTCGTGCTCGCGCGATGGCCGCGTCGACTGTGGTGGTCGATTCCCGTCGCGTTCGTCGTCGCAGTGGGATTGCTGATCGCGATCTCGTGGTCGGTGCAGCTGCCCCGGAAGCTCCACGGCACGTGGCCGCGGTCGTTCTTCGCGTGGAGCGCGGCTCCGATCGTCGCGGTCGTGGCAACGATCCTCGCGTGGCGCGACAGCCGCATCGGGCACCGCGTCGCCGGTGTCCTCGCGATCGCATTCCTCATCGTGTTCGCGGCCGACCGCGTCGACGTGTACTACGGAGCGTTGCCGACCGTCGGCGCTGCGCTCCGCGTCCCACTTCCCGGAGAACTGGCGACAGCTGTCCCGTTCCGACCTACGACGACGCAGACGCGCGCACCGGCGACGGGTGTCGTGTTCTCGCTGCGGATCCCGGGAACCGTCTCGCACTTCCGAGCGCGTCCCGCCTACGTCTGGCTGCCTCCCGTCTGGTTCTCCCGTCCCCGGCCTCGCCTCCCGGCACTCGAGCTCGTGGCCGGCTCACCCAGCTTCCCGGGCGACTGGCTCTACGGAGGACAAGCGGTCCGTACGCTCGACGCCTACGCGAAGACGCACCACGGACGCGGGCCGATCGTCGTCGTCGCCGACCAGAACGGCTCGTTCCTCGGAGACACCGAATGCGTCGACGGGCCTCGCGGCCGGGCCGACACCTACATCAGCGTCGACGTGATCCGGAGCGCCGATCGGCTCTTCGGAGTCGCGCCGGGCCCGCGGAGCTGGACGATCGCCGGCTACTCGGCCGGTGGGACCTGCGCGCTCGTCGTCGCGCTCAGGCACCCAACCGTCTACGGCGCGTTCGGCGACTTCTCCGGCGACCCGAGACCCAACACCGGACCGTGGAGCTCGACCCTGCACGACCTCTTCGGTGGCTCGCTCACGCTCTCGACCCAATACAACCCCTTCGCGCTGCTCCGAACGAGGCACTATCGGAACCTGCTCGCATGGTTCGACACCGGCCGCCGCGATGCCGCCTACCGCGTCGCGGGTATGCGACAACTCGCGCTGCTCGCTCGCCGAGCCGGCGCCCACGTCATCGAGCAGGCCCCGCCAGGCTCACACACGTTCTACTTCTGGCAGCAGAGCCTCCAAGCCGCGCTCCCGTCCCTGCTCGCCGCCACCACACATCCCGCGCGGCTCGTCGAAGTCGCTTCCGCCAAGCCCCTCCACCCGATTGTCGCCGCCGTCGCCGCGCAATAGCCGGGCGACGCCCGGCGCACGCCGCAACCGCGGGCCGACCCTGACGTGAGGCATGGCTCTTCGCGCCGGACGCGGGTTAGCGTCGCGCATGGATTCCAACGTCGGGCGCGCGGTGTTGCTGCAAGAGCTTCTCGACGCGCTGGTTGAGGTCGACTCAGCTGCCGAACAGCTGCAGGAGCATCTGCACGGCTATCGGGCGGAGCTCGCGACCGCGCGTGCGCACTTCGCGGCCGGCGGCTCTGTACCGGAGCTGCTTGCCGCGAAACCCCTCACGCCGGAGCGCAGCGCGAAGGAACCGGTACGTCTTCTCGAGGCCGCCCGCGCGAGAGGGCAGTACGCGATGTACCGGCTGGCCGCCGCGGACGGAATGAACGCTGCCGAGATCGGTCGGGCGTGGACCGTTTCCCGGCAACTCGTCTCGCGCGTGCTCAACCATCACGGGAACCGCACCTGAAACGTTGGGGGGTCGGCTCCACGTGTGGGGTCGCGAGGCCGACCGTCCCCAACGACGAAGACCGTACGTCTCGAATCGAGGTGCCGCAACTCGGGTTGCGCGGCCTCCGTCGCGGTCGCTCGGGCGGTCGTGGGCGTTCGCACACGGCGAGTCGTGGGGGAGTCGCGACGGTTGCGGAATCCGACTCCTTGGGCTGAACTCCGGGCCTTGGAGCTGCGAGGCGCAGGACGCGCGTGCCGGGAATCGTCGCGACGCGGCAGGCGGGCAATCGCGGCGTTCTCGTCGGCGCGTCGTTCGCCGCGACGGCAGCGGTCGTGACGGTCCCCGCGGTCGACGCGCACGGCGCGACGTCGGCTCTCCCGGCTTCACCCGGCGCCGGCGTCCGGCTGACGGCGAGCGGGTTCTTCCGTACCGAGAAACGCGCCGGGCGGTGGTGGCTGGTGACACCGGACGGGCACCGGTTCTACTCCTCGGGCGTTGATCACGTCTCTGCCGATCCCGACACCGATCGCCAGACCGGCGCGTGCCCGTATTGCGAGGCGATCGCCGCGCAGTATCCGAGCACCGAGGCTTGGGCGAACGCGACCGTGGAGCGGCTGCAGCGATGGGGCTTCAACACCATCGGCGCGTTCTCGGACTCTGCGACCTTCGCGGCGAAGATGCCCTATACGCAGCTGCTCGACATGGCGAGTGGTGACGACTGGTTCGCACCTTCGTTCGTCACGAACGCGCAGAACGTCGCCGCGTCACAAGTCGCCCCATTGGCGGATGATCCGAACCTCATCGGCTGGTACACCGACAGCGAGCCCCACTGGGGTCCGGACTGGCGATCGTCGCAACTGGTGCTCGACGACTACCTCGCCCTACCCGCCGGAACACCCGGGCGAACCGTTGCCGACCGTCACGTCGGTGATCCGAATGGGTTCGTGTACGCCCTCGCTCACCGCTACTTCCAGGTGACCACCGCCGCGATCCACAAGTGGGATCCGCACCACCTGATCCTCGGCGTCAAAGCGCCGGCGCAGTTGATCCAGCGTGAGCTCCTCCTCGCAGCGCGGCCGTACGTCGACGTCTTCAGCATCGACGACTACCGGCTGATCCCCGGGCTCGCGCGCTCGATCCACCGCTCCGAACCGCAGTACCTCGCGCCGGCTGCGGATCTCTCCAACATCGAGGCCATCGTCGAGAAGCCGCTCCTCATCGGCGAGTACGGCTTCCGCGCGGCCGACAGCGGCCTCCCGAACACGTGGCCTCCGATCTTCCCCGTCTACCCCACTCAGGCGCGCCGAGCCGCCATGTACAAGAGCTTCGTCGCCACGATGTACCGCTCACCCTGGGTCGTCGGCGACGCGTGGTTCGAGTACGTCGACGAGCCGGCCGGCGGCCGGACGGGCGACGGCGAAGACAGCAACTGGGGTCTGGTCAATGTCGCCAACATGCCGTATCGAACGATGGTGATCGCCGCCAAGGCCATGCACACGCGCGAACCGGGCGCCTGAAGAAGGAGCTCCGACAGCGACCGGAACCGGCTAGCGGACGAGCACCCGTTCGCCGTGTCGCGGGACGACGGTGTTCCATCGGAGCGCGTCGGTGATCCGTGCCGACATCGTGGCGCTCGCGTCGTGTTCTCCGTGCACGACGTAGGTCGTGTCGGGCGGCGACGGAGCCTGACCGAGCCAGGCGACGAGATCGTCGGCGTCGGCGTGGGCCGAGAACGCGTCGATCATCGCGATCTCGGCGCGGACGGGCACGTAGTGGCCGAGCATCTTGACGGACGGCACGTGATTCGCGAGCAGTCGCCCTCGCGTGCCCTGCGCCTGGAATCCTGCGAGCACGACGCTGTTGCGAGGATCGGGCAGAAGGCGCGCGAGATGATGCACCACGCGTCCGCCGGTTGCCATTCCCGATGCCGAGATGATGATCGACGGTACGTGCAAGCCGTTGAGGGCGATCGACTCGTCGCGTGTGCGCGCCTCGTGCAGCATGCCGAGGTCGAATGGGTCGGGCGCACTGCGATCGAGCCGGACGTCGTCGTCGCCGGCGGCGATCGCGGCGCGGTACACGGCGAGCACTGCGAGCGCC
>DAIQOP010000112.1:0-5233 GCA_036787815.1 Actinomycetota bacterium | reverse complement strand
GGAAGCGCCGGAATGCGCGAGCTGCGAACGAGCTCGTTCAGCGCGAGCAGGATGATCTCGGTGCGATCGACGGCAAAGGCCGGAATGACGATCATGCCGCCACGCTCGGCCGTGCGCGTGATCGTTTGTGCAAGCCGGTCCAACGCGATGTCGGGATCTTCGTGGCGTCGATCGCCGTAGGTCGACTCGACGAGCAGCGCGTCGACCGCGGGAGGGGCAACGGGCGGGCGTAGTACCGGATGGCCCGGGCGGCCGACGTCGCCGCTGACGAACACGCGCCGCACCGCTGCCCCGTCGGCCTCCAGCAACACTCCGGCAGATCCCAGGATGTGTCCCGCGCGCTGAAACTGCGCGTGCACGCCCGGCGCGACCTCGATCGGGCTGTCGAACGGCACGGGTCGAAACTGCTCGATCGTCTCGGCGGCGTCCGCTTGCGTGTACAGCGGGAGGGCGGGATGGTGCTTCGAGAAGCCGTGCCGGTTCGCGTAGTCGGCCTCTTCCTCTTGGAGCCGAGCCGAGTCGTCGAGCACGATCTCGCCGAGCTGAGCCGTGCGTGTCGTCAGGTAGATCGGGCCACGGAAGCCGTTGGCGACGAGCGCGGGGGCATAGCCGAGGTGATCGAGATGCGCGTGCGTCACGACCACGGCGTCGATGGACGCCGGGTCGACCGGAAACGTCTCACGGTTGCGCAAGCGGAGATCCTTGAGCCCTTGGAACAGACCCGCGTCGACGAGGACGCGCGCGTGGGCGGTCTCGATGAGGAAGCGGCTCCCGGTCACGGTTCCGGTCGCGCCGAGGAACGACAACAGGGGTGGGAGGTCCCGTACCTTCATCCGTTCCCGATCGGCAGTGGTGGGCGCATCCGGTCCTGGGGTCTCACTCCCAGATGATCGCAGGTCCCAGCCGCTTCTGGTCGATATCTGAAGGCCCTTTGGCCCTGGATTCGGCGCCGTCGGTGAAGGATCGTTGTCGTAACGAACGCCCCTGTTCTCGAGGTTGCACCATGGAACGTCACCCGCACTTCGAAGCCCCACCGGAGCCGCAGGACGAATCGCTGCTGTTCGACGCCGGGCACTATTTCGCCGAAGACTTCGGGACGACCGCTGCCGAGCAGGCTTCGCACGAACCACTCACGGCACGCCTGGAACGGGAACGCCCCGATGTCGAGGGCGACGACGAGCCGGTCGAGGCTCAACCGCTCCGCCACTTCCGCATCGACGATCCCGGGCACTGGAACGTGATCGCGACAGCCAAGCCGTCGCACGAAGCGGAGTTGCGCGCGACGCTCGCGACGTTCGGCGAGATCCAGGCATCACCCTTCCCGAACGTCGTCCTCCTCGCGGTCGACGACGTCGGTGCGTTCGGGGATGTGCTGGCCCAATTGATCGCCGACGACCCCGGGGCCGCGCGTTCGCTTGCCCGAGTGCTGCCGGCCCAGCACACGTTCCGATTCGAGTCGCTCGCCGACCTCGAAGTGATCACGCGGCAACTCGTCGACGACTGGGCCGAAGATCTCGAGGACGCGACCTTCCATGTCAGGTGTCACCGTCGCGGACGGGCGAACGACCTCGACACCGCCGAGGAGGCCGACTTCCTCGGCGACGCGATCTTGCGCCTCCTCGCCGAGCGCGGCGCGCCCGGACGGGTCAGCTTCGATGATCCCGACGTCGTCATCGACGTCGAGACGCTGAACAACGAAGCCGCGATCTCCATGTGGACCCGCGACGATCTGATGACGCACCCGTTCCTTCGCGTCGACTGACGCGGGTCACCGCGCCCATCGGCGAGCGACGAAGATGGCCGTCGCCGCGATCGGCACCATGGCCGCTCTCACGACCCAGTTCACGGTGGCCGAGGACGGCGTCGACACCGTGTCGGCGATGTTGGTGCCGATGTAGAGGAGCGTGAGCAGCAGGACGCTGCCGCTCAGCCAGAGACCCCACCGCGCTCCACGAGCGCGTCCCCGCAGGGCCTTGGCGGCGAACGCCAGGCTCGTGGTCACCACACCGAGAAGCAGCAGCGTGGCAGGGAGGTCGTAGAACACCGCGCGCACACCCGTGACTCGGGGATTTCCACCCACGGATGCGACGCCCACGATCACCTCCCAGACGCCCGCCACCAGCACTGCCACCGGGAGGCCGAGGAACAGCAATCGAAGGGAGATCTTGTGTGATCGCCCGGCGGCGGCGGCGAGCGAGCCAGGCCGGTCGGAGGGAGCCGACGTCCCGGGCTGCATCGCTTGTCTCACAGCCTGATCGTGGCCGCGCTCGCGGCCGGGCTGTAGAGGCTTTTGGCCTACGGGCCGCAACTCGTCGCGCGCCCCGGCATTCGCGCGGTTCAGGCGCTGCGCACGAGCATGAAGTTGCCGACGAACATCAGCGCGCCGGCCGCGACCACGAACGTGTGCCAGACCTCGTGATACCCGAACCAGCGTGGGTTGAGCCGGGGTCGCCCGCTCGCGAAGAGCGCCGCGCCGACCGTGTACAGGATCCCGCCGAGCAGGAACAGCACGCCGAGGAGCGGCCGATGCAGGAACGCCGGGGCGGCAAACAGGCCGGCCCAGCCGAGCGCGATGTAGAGGCCGCCACCGAGTCGCGGGAAGCGCTCGAGCGCGAGGCACTTGAGCACGACGCCACCCAACGCGATTGCCCAGACCGCACCGAGCAACGCCCAGCGCCACGAGTCGTGCAGGGCGAGGAGCACCACGGGAGTGAACGAGCCGGCGATGAGCACGAAGATCATCGAGTGGTCCGCTCGCTGCATGATCCGGCGGGCGCGCGGACCGCGGGCCAGTACGTGGTACGAGAAGCTCACGAAGTAGAGCGCGGCCGCCGCGCAGCCGTAGGTCCATGCCGCAACGAGCGCGAGGGTGCTGTGTGCGGCGTGGACGAGGGCGACGAGCCCGACAATGGATGCGCAGAACGCGGCCTGGTGGAGCCGGCCGCGCAGCCGGGGACGGCTCGGTGGAAGGGTCGGAGGTGGTGGGGAGATCGTCATCGCCGCCAACAGGTGTAGCAGATGTGCTCGGCGACGAATACCGGGGTCATCGCTGTCGCGCGATGCGCTTGAGCTCGCGCAGGTAACGCAGGTGTTTGCGTGTGTCCATCTCCAGCGTCGCGACGATGACGGGATTGAGCGAGTTGTCGCGGATCGGGCGCAGTTGGCGGGCCAGCTTCCGGAGGTGACGCAGGTCACGGCGCTCGAACCTTCGGAGACGGCGCACGGAACGAGCGAGGCCGTGGCGGTCCGTGCACTTGGTGAGCCACGGGACCTGCGGGGTCTGTTGGCCGAGCGACGTGGTCGACCGGAACTGGTTCGCGATCTCGGTCAGGACACGATGATGCCGTTCCTCGTCCTCGAGGATGAGCTGCGCGAGATAGCGCACCGGTGGGTCCGGTGACGTGGCGAGTTGGCGGTACTCGTGGAGAATCTCCGCTTCACCCGCAAGGTGCTCGTCCAGGTGCTGCAAGACCATCGTATCGAACGAGCTGATCGGCGGGGGAGGTGCCTCGCTGCTGATCTGCTTCACGTTCAGCAATGCCGGGTCCCTTCTCGAATGTTCTGGCCGACACGCGCGAACTCCCGGCTGGCCACACGCCTGCGGGCAGGCCGCGGATGCCACGGTCATCATCCATCGGCGCGCCGAACCGACCCAGGGCCGAAGGTCATCTCCTCAGGGGACGCCACCCGACGTCGGACCGTGCCCGATTCCGCCGGCGAGAGCTACCAGTGAGGCCAGGAGGGCGGGAGCGAGACGCTCGGAGGATTGCTATGGAGCACCCCTCCCGGAGCGCCCACCGACTGGAGCAACTGGGAGAAGTTGTACCCGAACGCCGTCGAGTTCCCTCCGCCGTACTGCCCGTAGGTGCGCGCCATCGTGTCGCCGTTCGCGGAGGGATCCGCCCAACCCGTCTCGATGCCGGTCGGTCCTGCGTACATCTGGCCGAGCACGGTGTTCGCGGTGACCGATTGCCCGACCTGCACGGTCGGTTGGATGTCTTCGGCCGCAAAGACCACGAGCCCGTTCGCGGGCCCGTCGGTCAACCGATAGGCGATGAACGTTCCGCCCGGCCATCCGCCGTTGACGGTGCTGAGCACCACACCGTTGCCCATGGCGTAGATCGGGCCGAAGCCGCTGTAGTCGACTCCCTGATCGATCCGTTCGGGCGACAGCGCGGTGACGGCTCGCAAGGGATTGGCGTACGTGCCGGGCGTGGGCGATATCGGCGGTGACGAGACCGGCGGTGACGAGACCGGCGGTGACGAGACCGGCGGTGACGAGACCGGCGACGGTGACACCGGGATCGAGGCGGAAGGCGGCTCGGGAGACGGTGCCCTCGCGGCGAGGGCGCGTTCGGCTGCCACCTCGGCCGCATGGTGCCGTGCGCTGGCCGCGGCCAGGAGAGACCGGAGGTTGCCGTTCACATGGCTCAGCATCGCTTCGTCGGACGCGATCGCAGCGGCTGCCGCGTGACGGGCGTTCGCGAGCTGGCGGAGTGTCGCGTTGGCTTGGTCCTGCTTCGCTCGCAACGCGCGTTGTGCTCTCTGGGTACGGGCCCGATCGATGGTGAGCGTGTTGAGCTCGTCGTCCACTTTGGAGTTCGCGGCGCCCAGGTAGCTGTTCTGTTCGAACGCGGCCCGAACGCTGGGCGCGTGGGTGAACACCGACAGAGTCGGCGAGCCCATCCCCACGCCGCTCATGTACGCGGAGACCGCCACACCTCGCAGCAGGGACGAAGCCGCCCGTTGGCGACGCTGGTCGGCGGCGACGCGCTCACGGTCGGCGGCGATCTCGACATCGAGCGCGGCAATCTCGCCCTGCACCGCGTTGGAGCGGGCGACGAGCGCTTCGACGCGCGTTCCCTGCACCGCGATCTGCTGCTCCAGTTGGGTGATCTGCGCGCGGTCCGAACCGACGCTCGCAAGCGCCGGCCCCGACGTCGTGACCAGTCCGGCAACGGTGATGCCGATCGCGCTCACCATCGCGACGGCGGTGCGCGCGTTCCGCCGCCGGAACCGCGTCAACACCGTCGGCATCTGGAACACAACTCACCAACCTAGCTGAGCGGGTACGACGGATCCAAAGCGTGGCCCTGCGCCATCACCTGCACCGCGCGCTCCAGTCGAGGGTCGTGGACACACCACACGACGGTGAGGAGCCGTTCCCGACGATCTCGCGCTAGGAGACTGTTGAAGAATTCGCTCTCGGGTGCTCGCGTTTGGCGGGCGGGTT
>DAIQOP010000111.1:0-12326 GCA_036787815.1 Actinomycetota bacterium | reverse complement strand
CCGGCCCGGTCGTCAGGGGGTTCGACCCGCCCCGTTCCCAGTTCGGTCCCGGCCATCTCGGAGTCGACTACGCGGTTGCGCCGGGCACGCCCGTGCGTGCCGCCGGCGCGGGGGTGGTGGTGTTCGCGGGCCGGGTGGGCGGATCGATGCACGTCGTCGTCCTGCATGCGGGGGAGGTGCGCACCGCCGACTCGTTCCTCGCGACGGTCGCGGTCGTCACGGGCCAGGCGGTCGGTCGGGGCGCGCTCCTCGGCACGAGTGGGGGGACGGGAGTCGGCCACGCGGGCCGGGTCCTGCACTTCGGCGTGCGCGTCGGTACGACCTACGTCGATCCGATGCTGCTCTTCGCCCCACCCGATCTCACCGCGATCGTGCACCTGGCCGAACCGCTCGGCGGAGCGGCAAGTCGTGCGGCATCGCCCGCGCCCCGGTCGGAACGGCTCGGGGAGTGGGCGTCGGTCGCGGGGGGGCTCGGGGTCGAGGCCCGGCCGCGTTCCGCACCGCCGGCGTGGTGGTCGGATCCGCCTCCGGCGCCACGGCTTCCCGGTGGAGCAACGCCCCGGCCCGCCCCGGGGCGAGCCCGATCGCGCGCGGCACGGCACGCTCAGCGAGCGGCGGGTCGGCCGCGTCCACGACCGTGCGCGTCGGCGCCGGCTTCGGTGTGGTGGCCCTCGCCGGCTTCGGCGCGCGGCACCGAAACCGGGCGCGCCGGGCGCGCCGATGAGCCCGGCGCCGCCCAGAGGGCCGTTGGTGGGCTCCGACTACACTCGGACCGGCCCGGTAGCTCCGGGCCATCGGGAGAGTGGCTCGGCGTCTGCGCCGCGCACCCGCCCGATCACACCGACGACACCCGCCCGTGAACCCGAGGTGGCGCCCCCGGAACTTCCGGTTCGGCGTCCGCGCGGGCGGAAGCACGAACCAAGGGAGGCGCGGCCGTGGCCGTCGTAACGATGAAGCAATTGCTGGGGGCAGGTGTGCATTTCGGCCACCAGACCCGCCGTTGGAACCCGAAGATGAAGCGATTCATCTTCGGAGAGCGCAACGGGATCTACATCCTCGATCTCCACCAGACGCTCGGCAGCATCGACACCGCGTACCGCTTCGTGCGCAACACGGTGGCCGAGGGCGGCACCGTGCTCTTCGTGGGCACGAAGAAGCAGGCCCAGGAGCCGGTGCAGCAGCAGGCCGAGCGCTCGGGTTCCCCGTACGTGAACTTCCGCTGGCTCGGCGGGATGCTCACCAACTTCCAGACCGTGCACGCCCGCGTCGCGAAATTGCGCGAGCTCCAGCGCGTGATCGACTCCGGCGAGGTCGATCAGATGATCAAGAAGGAAGGCCTCAAGGTGCGTCGCGAGGCGGCGAAGCTCGAGCGCAACCTCGGCGGCATCAAGCGCCTCGAGCGCGTGCCGAGCGCCATCTTCGTGATCGACACGAAGAAGGAGCACATCGCGGTCACGGAGGCCAACCGCCTCGGCATCCCCGTGGTCGCGATCGTCGACACGAACTGCGACCCCGACGTCATCGACTTCGTCATCCCCGGCAACGACGACGCGATCCGCTCGGCGACGCTGCTCTCGCGGGTGATCGCCGATGCCGTCATCGAGGGTCACTACATCGCCAACAAGAAGAACGCGCGCCCCGGCACCCGTGCCGAGGAAGTCGCCGCGCAGGCGCCGCTCGATCCCGAAGAGATGCGCAAGAAGGCCGAGCAGCAGGCGAAGGCCAAGGCCGCAGCCGTCGAGCAGCAGCGTCGGATCGAGGCTCGTGCCGCGGCGCCGCGCGAGCCCGCGGCCGATGCCGCGTCCGGCGACGCCCAAGCTGCCGACGCGCCCGCTGCCGACGCCGCTGTTGCCGATGCCGCTGTCGCCGAGGTCCCGGCCGCAGCCGATGCGGCCCCGGGAGCCGCGAGTGAAGGCGGTGCCGACAATGCCTGAGGTCTCCGCGAAGGACGTCGCGGCGCTGCGCAAGCAGACCGGCGCCGGGATGATGGACTGCAAGGCGGCGCTCGTCGAGTGCGACGGCGACATGATGAAGGCGAAGGACTGGCTGCGCGAGAAGGGCAAGGCCGGTGCGTCCAAGCGCGGCGATCGCAGTGCCGACCAGGGCACGGTCGACGTCGCGTTCGACGGCAACGTCGCCGTGGTCGTCGAGCTCAACTGCGAGACCGACTTCGTTGCGAAGGGTCCGCAGTTCAAGCAGCTCGTCGCCGATCTCGTCGCGCTCGTGATGCGCGACGGCGACGCCGACCTCGCGAACGCGAAGTTCGGTACGTCGACGGTCGCCGAGGAGCTCGCCGGGCTCTCGTCAACGATCGGCGAGAAGGTCGAGCTGGGCCGCGTGGCGCGCTTCGAGAGCGCAGACGGCGTGCTCGACGCGTACAAGCACATCCAGAGCGAGCGTGGGGTCATCGGCGTGCTCGTCGAGCTCGGTGGTGTCACACCGGGCGACGCGAAGGCGCGTGAGGTCGCGCACGACCTCGCGCTCCACATCGCGAGTGCCGCGCCCCGTTTCGTGAACCGCGACGACGTGCCGGCCGACGAGGTCGAGCACGAACGCGGGATCCTCGAGGCCCAGACCCGTGAGGAAGGCAAGCCGGAGCAGGCGATCGCGAAGATCGTCGACGGCAAGCTCGGGGGCTTCTTCAAGCAGGTCACCCTGGTCGAGCAGCCGTTCGTCCGCGACCCGAAGACGACGATCGGTGCCCTCGTGGCCTCGCTCGGCGAGGGTGCGACCGTTCGACGCTTCGTACGAGTCAAGATCGGTGAGGAGTAGGGGCCGGGCCGTTCCGTCTCCGAGAGCGAAGGGAACGAGCGCGCATGAGTAGCAGTGCCTACCGCCGGGTCGTGCTCAAGCTCTCTGGTGAGGCCTTCGCCGACCGGTCGATCGGGTACGGCATCGACGCCGAGATCGTGGGACGCATCGCCGAAGAGGTGGCGAAGGCGCGCGCGGAGCTGAACGTCGAGATCGCGGTGGTCGTCGGCGGCGGCAACATCTTCCGCGGCCTCGCCGGTGCGAAATGGGGCATGGATCGGGCGCGCGCCGACTACATGGGCATGCTCGCGACCGTGATCAACGCCCTCGCCTTGCAGGACGCGCTCGAGGCGCTCGGGCAACCGACCCGCGTGCAGACCGCGATCTCGATGGCGCAGGTCGCCGAGCCCTACATTCCGCTCCGCGCGGTGCGGCACCTCGAGAAGGGTCGTCTGGTGATCTTCGCGGCCGGTACCGGTAACCCGTACTTCACGACCGACACGACCGCCGCGTTGCGGGGCGCGGAGATCGGCGCGCAGGCGATCTTGAAGGGCACGCACTCGGGAGTCGACGGCGTCTACTCCGCCGATCCGCGTCGCGATCCGAACGCCGTGAAGCTGCTCGAGATCACGCACTTCGACGTGCTGAACCGGCGGCTCGAAGTGATGGACTCGACGGCGATCACGTTCTGCATGGACAACTCGTTGCCGATCATCGTCTTCGACGTCATGGAGCCCGGCAACATCCGGCGCGCGCTCATGGGCGAGCCGATCGGAACGCTCGTCAGTTCGAAGGAGTCGTGATGGACGACAAGGTCGCCGAGTGCAAGGAACGCATGCACAAGGCGGTGCTCCATCTGCAAGAGGAGTTCTCCGCCGTGCGCACCGGTCGCGCGACCCCGGCCCTCGTCGACAAGTTGAAGGTCGACTACTACGGCACCGAGGTCCCGCTCCAGCAGATCGCCGGCTTCTCGGTGCCCGAGCCGCGCGTGCTCGTGATCTCGCCCTACGACAAGAGCGCGATCAAGGGAATCGAGAAGGCGATCCAGGGCAGCGACCTGGGCGTCAACCCGTCGAACGACGGCACGGTCATCCGGCTCTCGTTCCCCGAGCTGACGCAGGACCGGCGCAAGGATCTCGTGAAGGTGGTGAAGCACCGGGCCGAGGAGAGCAGGGTTGCGGTGCGCAACGTCCGCCGCGACCTCCGCAAGGAGCTCGAGACGCTCGAGCGCGACGGGGAGCTGTCGCGAGACGAACTCGACCGCATCGAGAAGGACCTCGAGAAGGTCACCCACGAGACGGTCGCGGAGATCGATTCGATGCTCGCGCACAAGGAGCACGAGCTCCTCGAGGTCTGACGAGGCTCACAATCGCGCCGGGCGACCGTTAGCCTGGCCTCAGGGGCAGTCGGGGGAGGGTCATGTCCGACCGAGAAGAGCGAGACCAACCAGAGGGCGTGCGAATTCTCGGCGCGGAGGAAGCACAGGCCGTGCTCGAGGGCGAGGTCCGTGCCCCGACCGACCGGGGCCAGCACCGCTCCTCCGGCGGCGACGAGTTCCTGCCTCGGCGCGACCCCACGTGGTCGGCGAGCGACCAGGGTGAGATTCCGATCGCGGCCGCAGGCGAGGGCGACGAGCTCCCCGTCTTCCCGAGCCCGGCGCGTCCGGAAGACGCCCGCGCCGACGAGGTGGGTCCGGACGTCGTGATCCACGACGAGGCCGTTGCCGACGACTCGGTGTTCGCGCTCGACGAGCCCGGCGATCTCGTGCGTCCCATTCCGGTCGAGCCGGCCGAGGCCCCTCCACTGCCGCACTGGACCGAACCGGCGACCGGTCAGCTGCCGGCGGTCTTCGCCGGCGACGAAGCCGACGACGAGGACCTGTCGGCGTGGGCTTCCTTCGGTGGCACCACCCGGTTCCGTTCCGAAGGCTCCGACTGGTCGGAGGCCGACTTCGACGAGCTCGCAGAGATGGGTGGTGAGGAGACGACGCGGCTCGGCGCGCTCGCGGATGCTCCGCCGCCCGACGACGACGCGGCCTTCGCCGCCCAGGTCGCGGCCAAGCGCAGGCGGGGAGGCTCCCGTCCGCGGCCCCAGGTTGAGCCCGACCTCGACAACGCCGAGCTCCAGACCGTGCCGGGTGGGCGCGACCTGCCGATGGCGCTGCTCACCGCCGCCGCGATCGCGGTGGTCGCGCTCCTCGCGCTCGCCTACGGCCGCACCAGCACCCTCGTGCTCGCGGCCGTCATCATCGGCATGAGCGCGCTCGAGCTGGCCAACGGGCTGCGCCTGCGCGGCCATCACCCTGCGACGATCATCGCGTTCCTCGGATCGGTCGGCCTCGTGTTCGCCGCGAAGCAGGACGGCACCGCGGCGTTCCCGGTGTTCTTCGCGCTCACCGCGGTGTTCTCCTTCCTGTGGTTCCTGTGGAAGGTCACACCCGGTCGACCGGTGCGTGGGATCGCGAGCACGTTGTTGACCTTCGGCTACGTCGGCGTGCTCGGGGGCTTCGCCGGGTTGCTGCTCCAATCGCGCGACGGCGTCGGCCTCGTGCTCGGCACCGCGATCTGCACCATCGCGTACGACGTGGTCGGGTACTTCTTCGGATCGCAGTTCGGTCGCTCGCGCATCGCGCCCGACGTCTCGCCGAACAAGACGGTCGAGGGCACGCTCGTCGGGTGGACCGCGGCGATCGTGCTCGGGTACCTGGTCGTCGGCCGTATCCACCCCTGGGACTACCGCAGCGGGCTCGCGCTCGGCTTCCTCGTGGGAACGGGCTCGATCCTCGGCGACCTCTGCGAGTCGATGATCAAGCGCGACCTCGACCTCAAGGACTTCGGATCGTTCCTGCCCGGCCACGGCGGGGTCCTCGACCGGTTCGACGGCCTGATCTTCTGCCTGCCGATCACCTACTACCTCGCCCTGCACCTGAAGCTGTTCTAGGCCGCACCTGGGGCATTCGCCCGTCGCGTGCGCGGCTGAACGCCCGCTGAGAAGGCGCGGCACCGGCCGACGCGCGCTCCGGGTGCTCGCCCGAATCGGCTCTAGGCTTTGGCGATGAGCAGCACCGGAGTCGTGATCCTGGGGTCGACCGGCTCCATCGGGCGCCAGGCGCTCGACGTGCTGCGCAGCCACCGCGACGACTACCACGTGGTCGCCATCGCCGCCGGCCGCAACGCGGAAGCCCTCGCCGCGCAGGCCGCCGAGCTCGGGCTCGGGCCCGACGAGGCCCGCCTCTGCGGAGACGACGCCGCGCCCCTCGAGGAGCTTGCCGCGCATCCCGACGCCGACGTCGTGCTCAACGCCGTCGTCGGCTTCGCGGGCCTCCCGGCGACGTTGAGCGCGCTGCGGCACGGCAAGCGGTTGGCGTTGGCCAACAAGGAGAGCCTCATCGCGGGCGGCCCCGTGGTCGCCAAGGTGCGAGCGCAGGGCGGCGGCGAGATCGTGCCGGTCGACTCCGAGCACTCCGCCCTCTACCAGTGCCTGCGCGCGGGCCGCGCGTCGGAGGTGAACCGACTCGTCGTCACCGCGAGCGGCGGACCGTTCCGCGGCCGCACGCGAGCTGAGCTGCGATCGGTCACCGTCGAGGAGGCGCTCGCGCATCCGACGTGGTCGATGGGAGCGAAGATCACGATCGACAGCTCGACGCTCATGAACAAGGGCCTCGAGGTCATCGAGGCGCACGAGCTGTTCGGCATCGACTTCGACCGCATCGACGTCGTCGTGCACCCGCAGTCGATCGTCCACGGGATGGTCGAGTTCTGCGACGGCGCCACGATCGCGCAGCTGTCGATGCCCGACATGCGCCTGCCGATCGGGTTGGCCCTCGGTGCGCCGCAGCGGCTCGACCAGGCGTTCGGTCCGGTCGACTGGACGACACTGCGGACCCTCGACTTCGAGGCGCCCGACCGGGAGACGTTCCGCGCCCTCGAGCTCGCCTACGCGGCGGGTCGTACCGGTGGGGCGGCCCCCGCCACCTTGAGTGGGGCCAACGAGATCGCCGTCGAGGCCTTCCTCGGTCGCCGGCTCCCGTGGACCGGAATCGACGAGGTGGTCGAAGAGGTTCTTCAAGCCGGCACCGGAGCCGCCGATGAGGTGGCAGACGTGCTCGAGGCTGATCGTCGCGCTCGCGAACGGGCTCGACAGGTGATCGGACGGAGGAGCGCGGCGTGAGAGATCCGCTCGAAGCGGTCGAGATCGAGAGGCGGCGCGCGATCACCTACGTGGTGCTGGCGGTCGCGGCCGCGGTGGTGCTCGCCGTCGCGAAGCCGAACCTGTTCGGCACGATCGCGGTGATCCTGTCGTTCTTCGTGATGATCATGCTGCACGAGTTCGGCCACTTCGTCATGGCCAAGCGCGCGGGCATGAAGGTCACCGAGTTCTTCATCGGCTTCGGTCCGCGGGTGTGGTCGGTGCAGAAGGGTGAGACCGAGTACGGGCTGAAGGCGTTCCCGCTCGGCGGGTACTGCCGCATCATCGGGATGACGAACCTCGAAGAGGTCGACCCCGAAGACGAGCCGCGCGCGTACCGGTCGAAGCGGTTCCTGCCGAAGCTCGGCGTCGCGGTCGCCGGGTCGACGATGCACTTCCTCATCGCGCTCGTGCTGATCTTCATCGTGCTCTCCGCCGGGGGCGACGTCTTCTCCAACCCGACGGCGAACACCGTGGTCTCGTCGGTCGAGGGCCCTGCGGCGGCAGCGAACATGCACCCCGGCGATCGGATCATCTCGATCGCGGGCCAACCGGTGCGGACGTGGGACGACGCCGTGCGCGTGATCCAGAAGCGGCCGGGCCAGACGGTGCCGATGGTCGTCGAGCGCGTCGGCGCCACGTTGACGATCTCGGTCCACCTCGGCGCCCGCAGCCCCTACGTCGACGGTCGCGTCGGGTACGCCGGCATGTCGACGAAGGCGCACTTCGTGCGCCCGGGCGTGCTGAAGTCGGTGGCACTCACCCCGGTTCGCGAGTTCCAGATCGGCAAGCAGTCGATCGGCGCGCTCGGCCACATCTTCTCCCCGGCCGGGGTGCACTCGTACCTGCAGAACTTCTCGAAGTCACCACCCAAGGCGGCGGCGAAGGACCGGCCCGTGTCGGTCGTCGGCTTCGGTCGCCTGGCGAGTCAGGCGGTGGCCGCCGGTTGGGTCCAGACGCTCCTGCTGCTGATCCTCATCAACATGTTCGTCGGGATCTTCAACCTGGTGCCGCTCCTGCCGTTCGACGGCGGGCACGCGGCGATCGCGATCTACGAGTGGATCGCCTCCGGGGTCCGCCGACGCCGGGTTCAGGTCGACGTGGCGAAGCTCATGCCGCTCACGTTCGTGGTGCTCGCGGTCTTGGGGTTCCTGTTCCTGTCGACGCTCTTCCTCGACGTGAACCACCCGCTCGCGAACCCGTTCTGAGCGCGCCTACGGCTTGGTCGTGAAGTTGAGCACGCTGCCGTTCACCTGGCCGAGGCTGTTCGTCACGTCGACCCGGTAGTAGTACTGCGTTCCCGGCGTGAGCCCGGTGATGTCCTGGTCGACGGTCGCGTCGTGGTCGAGGGTGACCGTGGGCGTGACGTTGCCGAGGCCGGGTGTCGTTCCCCACTCGAACCAATACTGGGCCGTCGACGCGTTCGGGAGGATGTGCGCTTCGAGGGTGGCCGTCGTGCTGGCCAGACGAGCCGGAGCGCGCGTGCGCGCCAACGGGAGTGCAGGCGTGACGATCGAGCTGCGCGCGCTTGCGGTCGTGACGACGCCGCCGGCGTCGACCGTGAGCGTGGCCGTGAAGCTGCCGGGGTTGGCGTAGGTGTGCACCAGGGCGGCGGGCGGCGTGCCGGTGCCCACGGTGGGCAGGCTGCCGTCGCCGAAATCGATCGACCACTTGCCCGGGGCGCTGAGCGACGCGTCGAAGGTGACGTCCTGCGGAGCGAAGCCGTTGATCGGTGTTCCGGTGATCCAGGTCGGACGCGCGGGCGCCGGGTCGACCACGAACACCATCAGGCCGGCGGACGACCGCTTGCCGCTCGCGGTCTTCACCGAGAGGAGGGCGCGGAACGAACCGATCGACGGGTAGGTGTGGGTCAGCGCGGCCGGCGGCGTGCCCTGGCCCTTCGCCGGCTGGGAGCCGTCGCCGAAGTCGAGGTTCCACGACACGATCGGATCGCCCGGGGCGTTGCTCTTCGAGCCGTCGAAGCTCACGGTGAACGGGGCCTTGCCCACCACCGGCGACGCGAGCGGGTTCGCCGTCGCCTTCGCCGCGCGGACACTCTGGACCTTCAGCGGCGTGGCGAGCCGCGACGCACTGACCGTCGGCAGGATCACCGGTGGGCTCGGCGTCTGGGTGAAGTCGAACTCGCTCTCGAGGTTGCCGAGCTGCGGCGCGTTCTCACGGACGTCGGGCCGATTGTCGGGCCGGCCGTCGGTTGTCGGGTCGATGCGCGCCCGACCGAGGAAGCGGTCCTCGATGAAGCGCAGGTAGGCGTCGGTGCTGAGCGTCTGGTGGTCGATGGTGCCGTGCTTCGCGTACGGGCTGATGAGGAGCCCGGGGGTCCGGATGCCGTACCCGTTCGCGTCGACCTGGGGCGGCGTGGCGTGGTCGTAGAAGCCGCCCCAGTCGTCCCAGGTGAGGAAGATCGCGGTCGAGTCCCAGTTGGGGCCCTGCATGATCTGGTTGATGAGGTAGGTGGTGTAGGTCTGCCCGGCGGCGACGCTCGTCGGCGGGTGCTCGCTCACCGAGTGGTTCGGGATCACCCACGACACCGCGGGCAGCGTGCCCGCGCGGGCCGCGCCGACGAGATTGCTGGTCGACTGGATGTTCGCGAGCGTGCCATCGCTCTTCACGTCGTCGAAGCCGGGCATCGGGTTCCAGATGCTGGGGGTCTTCGCGCTCTGCGGTGCCGGGATGCAGTTCAACGCATCGGGGTTCTGGCAATCGGGTTCCTTGCCCTTGAACACGTAGTACGCCCACGACACGCCGGCGTGGTCGAGGAGGTAGGTGACGTCGGTCCACGCGAAGTCGGCCGCGCCGCCCGACGGCGAGAGCGCGACGTTGTCGCGCTCGTTGCGGCAGCTCATCGGGTTGCCGGCCTGGTAGCAGAGCGCCGACCATCCGGAGACCATCGCCAGGTGGGCGGGGAGGCTCCATGTGCCGAGGGGCTCGAACATGTGGTCCTGGAGCACGTAGTTGTCGGCGTAGGCCCAGTAGTTCGGGATGTCCGCGCGCAGCTTGTAGCCCATGACGTCGGGAACGGGCGCGCCGGCGCCGCCGCACGACGTGCCGTGCTGGTCCTTGCACGCGGCTTCGTACTGGGAGACGAACCCGTCCATCGCCCCACCGTTGAGGTCGGCGATCCCGGCGTCGACGCCGTGCGGTCCGCCGGAGTTGATGTCGTTCGGGTCGTGGAACGGGCGGTCGCACGCGCCCTTGGCAGGGTCGGGGATGCAGACCGTCGGCGTGCCGTTCGCGTCGACGGGGATGCCGTCGGCGCCCGGGTACATCCCGAAGTACTCGTCGAACGACCGGTTCTCCTGCACGACGAAGACGACGTGCTTGATCTTGTTGATGTCGGGGGTCGCGGAGGTCGCGCTCAAGACCGCGATCTGGGGCACCGCCGCCGACGCACCCCGCTGCGCCACGAGGGTGGCCGATGTGGCCAATGCCATCGACAGGAGCACGACGGCCACGATCACCGATCGCGCGATGCGTCCGTGCTCTCGGCTGCTCCGCTCCGCCCGCATCGCAGTGCTCCCCGCACGTTCTCCGCAGCGCTTCGCCGCCGAACACGCAGTTTAGTCGCGGTGCGCGCACGGTGGCAATGCTCACCGTGGCCGACCGAACGTGCACCGTCGACCGCGCGGCACCGGCACGGGCCGTGTGCGATCCTGAGGCCGGCGGCGGGGACACCGATTGTGATGAGAGAGGCCGTCTGTGGCTCGTGAACCCCGCCGTTCCCCGTCGCGTGCCGCCCTCGCGGGTGTCGTGATCGCCGTCCTCGTCGTCGGGGCGGTCGCGTTCGCCGCGCTTCGCTCGCGGGGCTCGGGGAGCAGCACCGGCACCGACACCACGGTCTCGACGACTCCGAGCGGCCCGCCGGCCGGCGGGCCGATCACCTTCACCGACCTGGGTTCGAAGATGGGTCTGTCGACCGGCGCCCAGCTCTGGGGGTCGTCGCTCTCGGAGATCGACACGACGATCTCGGGCATCGCCGCCACCGGGGCCCATTGGGTGCGCACGTCGGTGCACTGGAAGGACGTCGAGCCCGCGTCCGCGAACCAGGACGACTGGGCGAAGGCCGATCGCATCGTCGCCGACGCGCAACACGACCACATCTCGCTGATCTTCACGGTCGATGTCGCTCCCGACTGGGCCGGTGGGCAGCAGACCGGCGCGTTCGGGACCGATCCCGCCAAGTACGCGGCGTTCGTCGCGAAGGTGGCCGGCCGCTACCGCGGCAGGGTCGGCGTGTACGAGCTCGGGAACGAGCCCAACCTCACCAGCTATGTGACGCACCCGAGCGCCCAGACGTACACGCAGATCCTGCGAGCGGCGTACCCGGCGATCAAGGCCGCCGACCCCGGCGCGTTCGTCCTCACCGGCGGGCTGGGCGGCACGCGCGACAAGAAGGGCAACATCGACGGCGAGACGTTCGCGAAGCAGCTGTACCAGGACGGCGCGAAGGGTTACTTCGACGCGATCGCCTACCACCCGTACACGTATCCGCAGCTGCCTTCGAAGGAAGCGACCGCGGGCGGCCGCGGCTGGAGTCACATGCTCCAGGTGCGCGCGCTCATGGTGCAGAACGGCGACGGCGCGAAGCCGATCTGGATCACCGAGTTCGGTGCGCCGACGCAGGGACCGAAGAGCGTGAGCGCGGCCATGCAGGCGGAGATCCTCCAGAACGGCTTCGACCTCTGGAAGACGTACTCGTGGGGTGGGGTGATGAGCTGGTTCACATACCAGGACAAGGGCACCGACAGCACGACGCACAAGGACTGGTTCGGGTTGATCTCGCAGTCGGGCGCGCACAAGGCGTCGTACGCGGCCTACGCCGCGCTCGCCCGATCGGGGAGCTAGGTCACCGGAAGGTCAACCGTGTTCACGTCAGGGACTGGTCGTGAACGGCACCATCTTTCCGAGGGAGGTGCCCAACGCGTTCGACGCGTCGATCCGGTAGTAGTACGTGGTCCCCGGCGCGAGCCCGGTGAGCTGGAGGTCGACGGACCCGGCGCTCGTGAGCGGCACGGGCGTGCCGGCGGTGAGCGCCTTCTTCGTGGTTCCCCATTCGAACCAGGTCGTCGCCGTCGCGGAGTTCGGGGCGACGCGCCCCTCGAGGGTGGCGGTCGTCTGCGTCACCGCGAACGCCTTGCCGGTGTTCACCTTCGGGAGCGACGGCGGGGCCATCGCGCTCGTCGCCGTCGCGGTGGTCACGCCCCCGTCGGGCGCGGTGATCGTCAGCGTCGCGAGGTACACGCCGGGATCCGCGTACGTGTGCTCGAGGCCCGCCGGCGGCACGCCGGAGCCGGTCTCGGGTGCGCTTCCGTCGCCGAAGTCGATCGACCAGTCGCCGCTCGCGCTGTTCGAACCGTCGAACACGACCG
>DAIQOP010000110.1:0-12393 GCA_036787815.1 Actinomycetota bacterium | reverse complement strand
GTCTGCGGCTCGCGCCCCGCCGGCCGGCGGCAATCAGGAGCGCGAGGCCGACCGCGGCCGCGCTCAGGGCCGCGCTCTCCACGAGCCGTTCGCCGACGACGGTGCCCACGTCGACGCCGCTGACGGGCGAGTGCCCGAGATCGCCGTGCAGCGCGTCGGTCACGAAACCCAGGAACCGGCTCGGGAGCGCGCGCTCGAGATGGAGATCTCGGCGGAGCTCGAGGCGCGCGATCGGGTCGCCCGCGCGCGTGCCGAGCAACCCCTCTTCGGTACCGCCGGGCAGTCTCGCCGGCAGCGCGAACACGACGATCGCCGCTGCGAGCAACCCGGCCGCGAGCCGCCCGAGGCGGGCGCCGAGGCGCACGCGTGCGATCAGTCGGACGACGCCGAGACGCTGCTCGCGCGAGGGCCGATCGGCAGCGTCTCGCCCGGAGCGAGCGGGAAGTGGCACGCGACGTACTGACCGGCCGCGATCTCCTGGATCTCCGGTTCCTGCTGCGCACACACGTCTTGTGCTCGCGGGCAGCGGGTCCGGAACCGGCATCCGCTCGGCGGCGCCACCGGCGACGGGATCTCGCCGCCGAGGGCCGGTCGATCCGACGGCTTGATCGACGGATCGGCCACCGGGATCGCCGCGAGCAGGGCCGAGGTGTACGGGTGCGCCGGCCGCTCGTAGATCTGATCGGGCGGGCCGACCTCGCACACCTTGCCGAGGTACATGACCACCACGCGGTCGCTCACGTTCTTGACGACCGCGAGGTCGTGGGCGATGAACACGAGGGTGAGGCCGTAGCGGGCCTTCATGTCCTCGAGCAGGTTCAGGATCTGCGCCTGCACCGACACGTCGAGCGCCGAGACCGGCTCGTCGCAGATGATCAGCTTGGGTTCGGTCACGAGCGCTCGCGCGATCGAGATGCGCTGGCACTGACCACCCGAGAACTGGTGCGGGCGGCGGCCGCGCGCGACCGCGGGGTCGAGGCCGCAGGCGTCGAGCACCTCGTCGACCTTCGCCTGCTGCGACTTCTCGTCACCGATCTTCCAGATGCGCATGCCCTCGGCGATGATGTCCTCGACCTTGCGCCGCGGGTTGAGCGAGGAGATCGGGTCCTGGAAGATCATCTGGATCCGCGTGCGGACGCGCCGCAACTCCTCACCGTGGAGCTTGACGAGGTCGCTGCCGTCGAACACCACCGAGCCCGACGTGGGCGGCGGCAACTGCATGATCGCCTTGCCGGTGGTCGACTTGCCGCACCCCGACTCCCCCACCAGACCGAGCGTCTCGCCCTCCCGGATGTCGATGCTCACGTCGGAGACGGCGTTGACCTTCAAGCCGGTCCGACCGATGGGGAACTCGACGACCAGGTGCTCGGCGCGCAGCAGCGCGTCGCCGGGCGCTCGAAGATGTGCGGTACCGCTTCCGGCCATCAGATCGTTCCACTCGTCGGTGCGCCTGCCGCATGGTTCGTGGGCGCCTGGTTCGTGGCCGCCTGGTTCGTGGCCAACGCGTCGGCACCCTCCGGGGTACCGACAGGATAGAAGCACGCGAACTCGTGCCCCTCCGTGCCCACGGGCTCGAGCTTGGGCTCCTCGTCGCGACACCGCTGCTGCGCGTACGGGCAGCGCGGTGCGAAGCTGCAGCCGCGCGGCGGGTTCACGAGGTCGGGCGGCCGTCCCGCGATCGATTCGAGCCGGGTATGGCTCGGCAGCGCGAGCTTCGGGATCGACTTCATCAACGCTTCGGTGTACGGGTGGCGCATCTGCGTGAAGAGCGCGCGCGCCGGCGCCTTCTCGACGATGCGTCCCGCGTACATCACCGCGATGTCGTCGGCCCTCCCCGCGACGACTCCGAGGTCGTGCGTGACGAGGATCATCGCCATGAACCGGTCGCGCTGCTGAGCCTGGAGGAGGTCGAGGATCTGCGCCTGCACCGTGACGTCGAGGGCGGTGGTCGGCTCGTCGGCGAAGAGCATCTTCGGGCCGCAGGCGAGGGCGATGGCGAGCATCACCCGCTGGCGCATTCCCCCGGAGAGCTGGAACGAGTACTCCCGCAACCGGCGCTGCGGCTCGGGGATGCCGACCGATTCGAGCAGTGTGAGCGCCGTGTCCTGGGCGTACTGGCGCGACACGTCGAGGTGGTAGCGCAGCGACTCGGTGATCTGCTTGCCCACCCGCATCACCGGGTTCAGCGCGGTCATCGGATCCTGGAACACCATCGACATCTCGGTGCCCCAGTAGTGCTGCATCTCCTTCTGGGTGGCGCTGCCGATCTCGCGACCCTCGAACTTGATGCTCCCGCCCCGCACCACATTGCGCTTGGGCAGCAGGCCCATGATCGACTTCGAGAGCACCGACTTGCCGCTGCCCGACTCGCCGACGATCCCGAGCGTCTTGCCCCGCTCCAACGAGAAGGACACACCGTCGACGGCGCGGACGAGACCGCGAGCCGTCTTGAAGTGCGTGATGACGTCGTGCACCTCGAGCAGCGGACCCTCGAGCGGCGCGTCGCTGAACCGCTCACCCTTGCGGCGAGGGCTCATACCGACGACTCCCGCACGTCGAAGCGCGCCCGCACGACGTCGCCGAGCAAGTTGAGCGACAGCACGGTGAGGAACAGACAGATGATCGGGGCGAACACGAGATACGGCGCGTCGCGCAGGTTCGACTGACCGAACAGGGCGATCATGTTGCCCCACGACGGCTTCTGGTCGAACGGGATGCCGACGCCGAGCAGGCTCAGACCGCCCTCGGCCACGATCACGATGCCCACCGAGAGCAGCGCGATCGAGAACAGCGCGGGGAGCACGTTGGGGAGCACCTCGCGCCACATGATCCGGAAGTTCTTCGCTCCCTGCGCACGCGCGGCCATGACGAACTCGCGCTGCGACCACGTGAGCGCGCTCGCGCGCGTGATGCGGCCGAGCACGGGTGTCGACACGATGCCCAATGCGATGATGAGCACGACCTCGGCCGGCCAGTGGGTCTTCTGCGGGTCGCCCCGCAGGAACGACACGAGCGCGAGGGCCAGGATCAGCGCCGGTACCGCGAGCATCACGTCGAAGACGGTGCTGATCAGGAGATCGACGACGCCCTTGTAGTAACCGGCGATCAGACCGAGGCTGCCCCCGAGCAGGATCCCGGCGGCGACCGCGCCGAACGCGACCTCGAGCGACGCGCGGGCGCCGACCACGAGCATCGACAAGGTGTCGTGGCCGTTGTCGTCGACACCGAGGATGTGCCCGTGGGTGAGCGGCTTGGAGCTCGCGGCGTCGAGGAAGGTCGTGTTGAAGCTCGAGACGCCCGGGAGGATGGAGCCGAGCACGGCGCACAGGATGACGAGCGCCAGCCACACGAGCGCGAACCACCCCCCGAAGCCCAACTTCTTGCGCGGCGAGACCTCGAGCCCGGCCGGCGCGGCAGCGCCCGACGGATCCGGGAAGGTGGCGCTCAGCGCGACGCCGCCTTCGAGCGTCACGAGATCACCGCCCGCGGTCGTGGGCCCATGACGGACGCGTGACCCGTCACGCTGCTACCCGGCCGTACGAACACTGCGTACCCGCGGGTCGAGCTTCACGTAGAGGAGGTCGATCAGGGTGTTCACCACGACGTAGCCGATCGCGAGGATCGCCACGATGCTCTGCACCGCGATGAACTGCTGCGCACGGATGTTGGTGGCCAGCAGCAGCCCCATCCCCGGTATCTGGAACACGACCTCGATCACGACGGCACCGCCGATGAGCGCGCCGACGTTGAGGCCCGCCACCGTCAGCAGCGTGAGGCTCGAGGGGCGCAACGCGTGACGCCAGAGGATGCGGCGCGACGGCATGCCCTTCGCCTTCGCCATCGTGATGAAGTCTTCCTGCAACGTCGCGATCATGTCGCTGCGCAGGAGCCGCATGTAGCCCGCGATCTGCCCGACCGCGAGGCTCGTGGCGGGGAGCACCATGCTCTTGACGTGCTTCAGCAGCCCGTTGGACGGATGCACATACCCGCTCGTCGGGAGCCACCGTAACTTCACGCCGACGACGTATGCGAGCACGAGACCCAGTGCGAAGTCGGGGATCGCGATCGCGCCGAACGCGGTCGCGTTCACTAATCGATCGAACCACGTGCCCGCCCAGTAGGAGCTGAACACGCCCAGCGGGATCGCGAGCAGCACCGTCAGGATCATCGAGTAGAGCATGAGCTGCAGTGAGACCGGCAACGCGCTCCCGACGTCGGTCGACACCTTGTCGACGCCCGAGGAGCGGTAGTAGTTGCCGAGGTCGCCGCGCGAGAACTTGCTCAGCCAGTTCCAGTACTGCGCCGGGATCGGCTCGTCGAGCTTCGTGTCGTGCTTGAGCTGTTCCCGGACACTCGCCGGCGCGAACGCCGCGATGGTCGTGACCGGGTCGCCGGGGAGCAGGTCGAGCAGCACGTACGAGAAGAACGACACGCACACGAGCACCACGACCAGGCGAGCGAGCCGCCGGAGCCAGAAACTCACGTGCCGTTCTCCCCGTCTCTACTGATCTACCGGCCGAATCCCCTTACCGAATGGCCCTCCGTCACTTCGTGACCCAGACGCCGGCCGGGTCGATACCACTCGTGAACCCGGGGAACGGAGCGCTTCCGTCCGGCAGCGGCAGGTTGCCGATTCCGTGGACCTTCAACGAAGCGGGGATGGCCCAGTCGGCCTCCCAGCCCCATCCGTCGTAGACCATCTTGGCGAACTGCCGGTTGACGGTCTCGTAGTCGGCCTTGCGCTTGGCGGGATCGCTCTCGGCGCGGCCGTCCTCGAGCGCCTTGTTGATCACTGGGTCGTTGAAGCCGCCGAAGTTGACCAGGTTGTCGCACGGCACAACCTTGTTGTTGCAGTGCCACCACACGAACTCGGTGTCGGGGTCGAAACCGGGGTGGTTGCGCCACCCGATGGCGTCGAACTGCTTGCCGAGCGCCTGGTTGATGCCCTGCGACTCGTCGACCGCCTTGACGGTCATCTTCAGACCGGCCTTCTCCACGTAGGTCTTGATCAACGCAACCGTCTTCAGGAGGTCGGGGTCGGTACCGGCGCTCACGTAGGTGAACTCGAGAGGCTTGCCGGTCTCCTGCGTGTACTTGGCGACGTACTGCTTGGCCTTGGCGACGTCGTACTTCGGCAGGCCGGGGTCGGCGAGGTAGCCCATGACGCCGGGACCGAACGGGCCGCTCGCGAGCGGGCTGACGTCCTTGTTCCGGAGCTTGTTCTCCTGGTCGCGGTCGACGGCGTACGCGAACGCCAGGCGAGCGTTCAGGTTGCTGAACGGCAGCTTCGTCACGTTGAACATCGTGTACGCGAGCTCGGGGTACTTCAGCGACTCCGTCAGATTGATCTTGCCGTCCTTCTCCAGCTGGCGGTAGGCGACGATGTTCGTCGCGTTGTCGTCGAGGGCGAGGTCGACGTTGCCGGACTGGATGCCGTTCAGCGTCTGGGCACTCTCGACGATCGGCTTGAAGGTGATCTGGTCGAGGTACGGCAGCTGCACGCCGTTCTTGTCCTTGCGCCAGTAGTTCGGGTTGCGCACGGCGACGAACTGGTCGTTGCGCTTCCAGCTCTTCTCCATGAACGGACCGGTGCCGATCAACTTGCTGGAGCAGGTCGCGGGGTCGTCGAGCTGGGCCTGCCCCATGATCCCGAAGCGGCCCGAACCGTAGAGATAGGCGGGGAACGCCACCCACGGGACCGTGTCGACCTCGACCGTCAGCGGGTCGACGACCTTCACGTCGTGGATGTACGCCTTGAAGATGAAGATGAAGAGCTGCGGATGCCGCGCCGGGTACGAGCCCCGGTAGGCGTCGAGGTTGTTCTTCACGACGGTCGCGTCGAGCGCGCTGCCGTCGCTGAACTTGATGCCCGGGCGCAGCTTGATCGTCCAGACGGTATGGGCCGCGTTCCCGGTGACCGATTGGGCGAGCATGCCCTTGTACTGCTCGGTCGCGTCGGGGACGGTGAGGGTGTCGTAGATCGCCCGTGCGACCTGGATGCCCGAGATCGCGAGCTGGCCCTCTTGGAGGCACCAGCCACCACTGGTCTCGGCGGGGAGCGCCCACGTGACCGAACCGCCACTCTGGGCCGTGCCGGCGGTGGTCGGCGTCGTCGACGGGTTGTTGCCGCTGCCGCTCTTACCGCTGCTGCCGCTGCTGGAGCACGCCGAACCGACCAGTGCGAAGGCGAGCACCGCCGCCGCGATGGTCGAGCGGTGGCGCGCGCGAAGCGTTGTGGCCACGTTCCCCCCTGCTTGTCGAGTGCCGCCACTGACCGGTGTGCCGGGTGTGACGGGAGTCACATCTGAGTGTATCGGCGCAACCTAAGGAAGCGATGTCGGCCTGTCAATGACACCCAGTGTGGTCGGCGCGGCAACTGATCGATCGGGGCGACATCGCGTGTCGCCCCGATCGATCAGTTCGAGCGCGCGAGCCGGCGACGCGAGGGAGCGACCGTTCAGGTGCCGCGGGTTCGGGCACACAGGGGTTCAGGTACGCAGGGTCGCGATGTTGCGGCGACCGGGGCCGGTGGCGAGCTCGACGTCGGTGGGCACAAGCCGGACGCGTCGGCCGACGAGCTCCTCCGACTCGGCCCTGGTGAGCAGCTCGGGATCGGTCGCGCGCGCGTAGGCGCGGCGTTCGACCCGGCCACCGGGGGCCGCGCCGGTGTCGACGTCGCACACGAGGAGCGCCCACTCGGGCTCGCCGTCGCGACCGTGCACGACGGAGTACGCCGCGACCTCGGCGTCGCCCTCCCAGGTGTCGACGATGCCGACCTTCGCGACCGCGTCGAGCTCACGCTGCACGCGGGCGGTGTCGGGCCGAACCGGGGAGCCGGAGGCGGGCGCGGTCGAGTAGACGCCGAAGACATGTTTCGTCATCGTCATGCCTACACCGCTCACCATCCCGGTCGAACCCGGATCCGCGCGGAGCTCCCGGGCCATCTGCGCGATCGAGTGGGTCATGTACCCGCTGCCCGGCCCCCCGTGGTACGGCAGGCCACCCGTCACGCTGAGCGCGCGATCGTCGGTGGGCGCAAGACCGAGCGCGTCGCGGGCGAAGTTGAGGCTGCTGGCGAAGCAGCTGTAGAGGTCGAGGTGGGCGACGTCGTCGATGCCCGAACTCGCGGCGCGAAGCGCTTCACCGGCCGCGGCCTGCATGGCGAGTGAGCGCCACATGTCCGGGTGCTCGGCGACGTAGACGGGATCGGTCGCGCCGCACCACCCCCGGAGGTACACCCTCTGGTCGTTCGGGACGCCGAGCGCGTCGGCTCGTTCGCGGCTGGCGACGACGACGGCCGCAGCCATGTCGACGTCCATGATCGCCACCATGAACTTCGTGTACGGGTAGCCGACCATCCGGTTCTCGGGGCTCGGAACGACGATCTCCTCCGCGGTGCGGGCGATCGGGAACCACGCGTCGGGGTTGCGGGCCGCGACCCGAGTCAGGGGCGCCATGGTCTCGCCGATGGCACGGCGATAGTCGTCGAGGCCGACGCCGAGATGGGCGCGGCGGGCGTTGTCGAACACCGCGAACGTGAGCCAGGCCTGGAAGACCTCGTGCGCGATCTCGGCGGGATGCAGCGGCGCCTCCCAGGGAAACGGACGGTGCTCCTCGGGGCGGAACGAGTACCGCACTCGCTCGCCGCGTTGCTTCGCCTTTCGTTGCGTCGCGAGCGCCTCCGCGCTCGCGACCAGCACGACATCGCGCTCACCGGCGAGGATCGCCTCGCCCGCCCTGGACACGAGCTGCTGCGCAGTCGTGCCACCGATACCCGAGTAGTAGCGGTGCCGCGGCTCGATGCCGAGCCGTTCGGCCAGCCGGGCCGGCGCGTCGTCGTACTGGCAGGTCTGGCAGTAGACGACGTCGAGGCCATCGACGGCGGCGAGCACTCGTTCGCTGCAGGCGTCGAGCGCGGCCTGGCGCGCGACCTCCGCCCACATGTCGAGCGGCTCGGGCGCGCCGCGGTCACCGACCTCGTCGGGGTGCCAGGTGTGGGTGGCGACGCCGATGAGGCACGGGCTGCGCGGATCGATGCTCACCGGCGCACTGCGGAGCGGCTCGGTGCGGGCCCGCCGTTCGCCGTTGCTCCGGCTGCCGCCCGTGGGGGACCGCTCACCGACCCTGCCAGTTCGGCTTCCGCTTCTCGGCGAACGCCTTGGGTCCTTCCCTCGCGTCGTCGGTCTGGAAGATCGCGCTCGACAGGCGGCTCTCCTTCTCGAACGCGGTGCGCAGCTGCTTGCCGAGTCCCTCGAGGATCTCGGCGGCCGACGTGAGCGCGGCACCCACCGACTCGGCGCTCGCGGGCTCGATGGCGGTGATCGTCGTTCGCAGGGCGCGAACCGCGGCGCGCAGCTGCTTCGTGGTGTCCTCGTCCTGATACAGGCCCTGGAGCGCGCTCTGCTTCGTGGCCTTCACCGCGAGCGGAGCGTTGGCGGTGATGCGGCGGGCGAAGCCGTAGGCGGCGTCGAGGAGCTCGCCCTTCGGCACGATCGCGTTGAGCAGGCCCATGTCGTAGGCGCGTTGGGCGTCGACGAGATCGGCGCAGAGCAGGAACTCCATCGCCTGCGCCCACGGGATCTGGCGCGGGAGCCGCACCGTCGTTCCCCCACCGGCGAACAGTCCTCGCTTCGGCTCCATGACCGCGAACTTGGCCTCCGGGCACGCCACCCGGATGTCGACTCCCCCGAGCATCTCCATGCCGCCGGCAGTGCAGAACCCGTTGACGGCCGCAACGATCGGTTTGTAGAGCGGCCAGTTGCGCAGCACGGCGCGCGTTCCGTCGTCGAGGCGGTAGCCGTCGATCTCGGCGAGGCCCTCCTCCGCGATCTGCTTCTGAAGCTTCGTGATCTCGGGGACGTAGCGCTTGAGGTCGGCGCCGGTGAAGAACGCGTCGCCGACACCCGTGACGATCGCGACCCACGCGTCGTCGTCGGCGTCGAAGCGTTCCCACGCTTCGCGGAGCAGCTTGAAGTGCTCCATGTCACACGAGTTGCGCGCCTCCGGACGGTCGATCGTGATGAGCACGATGTGCTCGTCGTCCAGCTCGTACCTGATCGCCATCCCAACCTGACACGTTAGTCAGACTCACCCCTCCCCCCGAACTGATCGAGCTGGGCGACGTCGGCCGTCACGGAGCTCGATCAGTTCGCAGGCCCGGTGTCCGAGGTGCGTGCGAGGCTCAGCGGGTCGGGTGTGTGTCCGACGGGCTTCCCCCCTTCCGAGAGCTTCGAGAACATACGGGGAATCCCATGGACCGACGTCAAGCCGACCGCGCGATCGCCGCGGTCGCGACAACGCAGTACGGCATCTTCACGCGCGCCCAGGCAGCGGCCGCGGGGCTCACCGACCGCCAGCTCCGCTCGCGGCTCGAACGCGGACGAATCGAGCGGCTCACGCGACACGTCTTTCGCATCGCCGGATGCTCGCCCTCGTGGCGACAGCGGTTGATGGCCGCGTGCCTCGCGGCCGGCGACGGCGCCGCAGCATCACACCGCAGCGCTGCGGCGATCCATCGATTCGACGGGTACCAGCAGGGCATCGTCGAGATCACCGTCCCGCAGGGTCGACGAGACTTCCGGATGGAAGGCGTGATCGTGCACAGCTCCAGCTACTGGTCCGACGAAGACGTCACGATGGTCGACGGCATCCCCGTTTCGACCCCGGAACGCACGCTCTGCGCGCTCGGATCCGTCTCGTCGGAGGCACAGGTCGAGAGCGCGCTCGACGGTGCCGAGCGCGACCGGACCGTCCGACGAGCCGATGTCGAAGCGGCGCATGCCGACGTGCGCGAGCGCGGCCGAACCGGCGTCGCGGCGATCGGACGCATCCTTGCCCGACGGGCCGAGCTCGCCGGCATCCCGCACAGCGTTCTCGAACGCCGCATGCTCACCTTGCTCGAGGCGCACGGCGTCAAGCTGCCGGCCTGCCAGGTCCCGGTGCGCCGGCCCGACGGGCGAATGGCGTATCTCGACTTCGCGTACCGCGACCTCGGGCTCGGCATCGAGGTCGACGGCAACGTCGCGCACGCGACGCCACGACAGAGGTCGGAGGACAACGTGCGGGCGAACGGCCTTGCTCTCCGCGACATCCGACTCCTGCGGTTCACGTACGAGCAGGTCACGAGGGAACCGGAGATGGTCGCGGCCACCGTGCGCTCCCATCTTCGGGACCGCCGTGCCGCTTGATGTCTCCCAGGCAACTGATCGAGCTGGGTGACGCCATACGGTCGCCCAGCTCGATCAGTTCGCCGGGGGGACCGGAAGCTGACGTGTGTGTCACGTCCGTGGGAAGATGCCGGCCGATCGAGGCGAGGAGCGAGGGTGACAGATCGGCCGAAGGCCCTGGTGACGGCACCATTCCGTGGCGAGGGGCTGGCGACGCTCGAACGCGTTGCCGACGTCGTGCTCGACCCCTGGATCGACGCGCCCACACTCCGGCTCTACAAGGCCGACCAGCTCGCCGAACGGGTGAAGGCCGAGGGCGCCACGATCCTCATCGTCGAGTCCGACTCGGTGAAGGGCCCCGTACTCGAGTGCGACCTCCGGGTCATCGGATCGTGCAGGGGCGATCCGAACAACGTCGATGTCGAAGCCGCCACCCGCGCCGGCATCCCCGTGCTGCGCGCCCCCGGCCGCAACGCCGACGCGGTCGCCGAGATGACGATCGCGCTCCTGTTCGCCACCAACCGGTTCGTCGTCGCGGCCGACCGTGATGTCAGGGCCGATCAGGTGTACGCGGGGGGCAAGATCCCGTACCAACGGTTCCGCGCGTGGCAGCTCGCCGGGCAGACGGCCGGCATCGTCGGGCTCGGTGCGGTCGGTCGAGCCACGAAGTGGCGCCTCGAAGGCCTCGGCATGAAGGTGATCTCCTACGACCCGTACAACCCGGAAGCAACGCACTCGCTCGACGACCTGCTCGCGGAAGCCGACGTCGTGTCGATGCACGCGATGGTGACGCCGGAGACGACGGGCCTGATCGGAGCCGCGCAGTTCGCGCGGATGAAGCCCGGCGCGATCTACGTGAACTCCGCCCGCGCCGCGCTCCACGACACCGATGCGCTCGTCGGCGCGCTGCAATCCGGCCACCTCGGCGGCGCCGGGCTCGACCACTTCCAGGGTGAGCACCTCGCCCCCGACCACCCGCTCTGCGCGATGCAGAACGTCGTGCTCACCCCGCACATCGGTGGCGCGACCTACGACACCGAGGCGAACCACTCGAAGCTCATCGCCGACGACGTCGCCCGCATCCTCGCCGGCGAGAAGCCGCTCAACTGCGTCAACCCGGAGGTTCTCGCCTGATGGCCACGAAGCTCACCGCCCAGGAGACCAAGGAGATGCTCCTGGCGACGGCGAAGGAGATGATCGCCAAGGGCCTCGTGGAAGGCACCGCCGGCAACCTCTCCGCCCGCCTCCCCGACGGCAACGCGGTGCTCACGCCGTCGTCATTGGCCTACGAGACGATGACGCTCGACGATCTCGTGGTCTGCGATCTCGACGGCAACGTGCTCGAGGGTGAGCGCGGCCCGACGACCGAGAAGGCGCTCCACCTCTCGTGCCTCCGCAAGCACGACGACATCAACGCGGTCATCCACTCGCACGCGCTCTTCTGCCAGATGTTCGCGGTGACCCACCAGCCGATCCCGTGCGTCATCGAGGAGTTCGACGTGTACGTCGGCGGTGACGTGCCCGTCGCCAACTACCGTGTCACCGGCTCCGACCAGCTCGGCGACGAAGTGTCGGAATGGGTGGGCGAGCGGGCCGCGGTGCTCATGGCCAACCATGGTCTCCTCACCGTCGGCAAGAATCCGCAGGACGCCCTGAAGATCGCGATGCTCGTCGAGCGCACCGCGCAGGTGATCTGGGGCGCGCGCACGCTCGGCGACCTCGTGCCGCTCCCCGAGTCGACGATGAAGAAGTTCGCGCCGATCTACAAGTTCCTCCGTTCCCAGGGCTAGCGCTACCGCTTCCGCAGCAGCGTGAGCCCGTCGGAGACCGGCAACATGACCGCGTCGACGCGCGGATCGGCCGCCACCAGATCGTTGAACGCGCGGATCGCTTCGGTGTTCTCGTCGGTGGCGTCGGCGTCGATCACGCGCCCGCCCCACAAGACGTTGTCGACGAGCAGCAAGCCGTTCGGGCGCAGGCGGGGCACCAGCTGCTCGAAGTAGTTCGGGTAGTTGGGCTTGTCGGCATCGATGAAGGCGATGTCGATCGTCGCCTCCGTGGGCAGGCCGCGCAACGTGTCGACGGCGGGCGCGATGATGCTGGGTCGATACGCATTGACCATTTCCGCCCTGCTGCTCGCGGGCCGATTGGCGGCGCAAGGCCGCTCACCGTCAACGGCCGGGACGCTGCCAACCGATTCGCTTCTCTTCGCCGCGCTGCTCGTCGG
>DAIQOP010000109.1:0-12456 GCA_036787815.1 Actinomycetota bacterium | reverse complement strand
GACGCGAAGGTCACGTTCCTGGACCTCCTGGAGCCCGGCTCGCTCGACCCGGAGGTCGAGGGCAGCGATCTCAAGCCGCTGTTCGAGGTGCTGCTCGAGCACGTGCCCGCGCCCGAGTACGAGCCCGGGCATCCGCTGCAGGCCCACGTCACCAACCTCGACGCGTCGCCGTATCTCGGCCGCCTCGCGCTGTGCCGCGTGCAACAGGGCACGATCACCAAGGGTCAGAACGTCGCGTGGTGCAAGACCGACGGCACGATCCAGCAGGTGAAGCTGGGCGAGCTCTTCGTCACGCAAGGGCTCGACCGCGTGCCGGCCGAGGAGGCCGGGCCCGGCGAGCTGATCGCCATCGCGGGCATCGACACCGTCACGATCGGCGAGACACTCGCCGATGCCGACGATCCGCGCCCGCTGCCCGTGATCACCGTCGACGAGCCGAGCCTCGCGATGACGATCGGCATCAACACCTCGCCGCTCTCGGGCCAGTCGGGCAACAAGCTCACCGCCCGTCTGGTGAAGAGCCGGCTCGACCAGGAGCTCGTCGGCAACGTGTCGCTGCGGGTGCTGAACACCGAGCGCCCCGACGCGTGGGAGGTGCAGGGCCGCGGCGAGCTCCAGCTCGCGGTCCTCGTCGAGATCATGCGCCGCGAGGGGTTCGAGCTCACCGTGGGCAAGCCGCAGGTCGTCACCCGTGAGATCGACGGCAAGCTGCACGAGCCGTTCGAGCGGGTCTCGATCGACGTACCCGAGGAGCACCTCGGCGCGGTCACGCAGCTGCTCGGTGTGCGCAAGGGCCGGATGGACACGCTGAGCAACCACGGCACCGGTTGGGCGCGGCTCGAGTACGTCGTGCCGGCGCGTGGGCTCATCGGCTTCCGCACCGAGTTCATGACCGAGACGCGTGGCACCGGCATCCTGCACCACGTGTTCGAGGGCTACGGCCCGTGGGTCGGATCCCTGCGCACCCGCCGCACCGGCAGCCTCGTCTCCGACCGCCGCGGCTACACCACGAACTTCGCGCTGATGGCGTTGCAGGAGCGGTCGACGCTCTTCATGGGCGCCGGCGTCGAGGTGTACGAAGGCATGATCGTCGGCGAGAACTCGCGCTCCGAAGACATGGACGTCAACCCGACTCGCGAGAAGAAGCTCACCAACATGCGGGCGTCGGCCTCCGACGACACCGAGCGGCTCACGCCCCCGACCGAGCTCACGCTCGAGCAGGCGCTCGAGTTCATCGCCGACGACGAGTGCGTCGAGGTGACGCCCGACTCGGTGCGGCTGCGCAAGGCCGAGCTCGACCGCTCGATCCGCGGCCGCAAGCGCAGCCACGCCTCGCGCGTCCCCGCCGGCTGACCCGCGCCACTCCCCCGCGCCACCCGCTCGGCACCTTCTCGCGCGCTGTTCGGCTCGCCGTTCAGCCGGCGAGGAAGCGGTCGAGGGCCTCGGCTTCGAGGTCGAGGCGGCGCATGATCCCGGGAGCGAGCGATTTCTCGGCGCGGCCTCCGATGATCGGCACCCTGATACGGAGCTCGCCGGCGAGCGTGCGCAGGGAGCCCGGGGCGGTCTCGTGCAGCACGAAGGTGCCGCGACACGTCACAGGCATCACGCCGATCTCCGGCATGACGTGCAGCGTGCACGACTGCGACGCGCGGTCGATCTCGAGCCGCTGCACCCAGGAGACGTGATCGTGGCCGACGATGCGCCGCGCGATCGGGTCGAGCTTGCCGATGTAGGTGAAGCGCACGTGCACGTCGACGCGCGTGCCGACGGCGGTCCGCACGATCACCTCGGGCGGCTCCACGTCGGGGAGGCGCAGGGTCGCGTAGAACTCCGGGTCGCCCATCGCGTCGCAGACTTCGTCGCCGGGAGCGGTGAAGCGGTGCGCCGCGTCGAGCTTCACCGGGTGGTCGCGGGCTTCGGTGCGCCGTCGCGCCGGATGCGCTCGTAGACGAGGATCGCGCCGACCGGGCCGGTGAGCAGCGCGATCGCCGCGAACCTCCACGTCCATCCCATCGGCCGGGTGATGAAGAGGATCATCGTCGCGAAGGCCAGGAAGATCCACCCGTGGAAGAACCCCATCACCTTGGTGCCGATCACGTTGTGCAGGATCGCCCAGAAGAGGAAGAGCAGCACGTAGGAGATGGTCTCGAGGAGGGCAACCCACTTGAGTTGCTCGGCCTTGCGGTCGAGCTCGGAGCGGGGGTCGTCGGCGTACTCGACCATCACCCCCAGCCTACGGCCGGCCGCCGTGCGGTCACGGGTCGCGGCTCCCGCCTGCATCGCCCAGGCGCGTGGCAGCCGATCTCGGATACTCGGTCGTCCAACCGACTCACGTTGGTCCGGTTCGACGCTGGACTCGATGGCTAATGGAGAAGACTCAGGGTATTCGTGGCGTCGTCCACGAAGTACAGGCTCGATGCGTCGGGCGCCACCGCGAGTCCGAAAAGCGCTCCGGCACCTGGAGGAGCACCGCTGCTGTCGAGGGTTTCCGTCGCGACTTGCGCACCGCGTGGGGTCGTTTCGACGATGTTGCCGTCCCCGGCGTTGACGGTGAGGATGTCTCCGTTGGGCGCAAGCGCGACACCGAGCGGACCCATGAGGGCGCCGTTGGCGCTCACGTCCACACCGGTCAGGGCGCTGTGTTCACGGTGGAGCGCGTTGGGAATCCCCGCGATGCGGTTGGATGCCGTGTCGGCGACGTAGAGGGTGCCGTTCGATGCGAGCGCCACGCCGGTGGGACCGACGACCAAGGCCGCGGGGTCGGTACGTTCCGCGAAACCGGAGCCGATGATGGTTTCGTCCGTGACATCGGGCGCCTGGTGATCGTCGAGGGAGAGCGTGATCCGCACGACGGTTCCCCTGTTGACGACGTTGCCCGCGGCGGCGACGGTGCCGTTGAGCACGTTGGTGACGAAGAGCACGGCCCGGTCGCCCTGGTCGAGAGCCGTCATGTCCCACGGGCCGTTGATCCGCTTGTCGCGGATGACGCGCACAACCCGGCCGGTGCGATCGAGCACGAACAAACAGCCGGCGGTCGCGGTGGCAGAGGTGCCGTCGGTGCTCGGCAGACTTCCGACCACCACCCAACCGGTGCGCAACACGGCCAGCGCCGTTGTGAGCCCGACCCCGCCGCACGCGCGTCCGGCAGGTCCTCTGGGATCGATGTGGGCGAAGACCTTCCGAGCGCCGCGGGGAGAGATCTCGACGATGGTGGTGCCGGTGCCCTGAGCGTTGCCGGAGTTGTTGAAGTTGCTGACCAGGACATCGCGAGCAACCAACCGTCCGACACTGGTCGGGACGACCGCGACCCCGTACGGGTTGACGTCGCCATTCATGGGAACGGTCGAGGCAACCGCGCTCACGGTGCCGACACCACCGAGGAACGTCGTGCCGGCCACGGCCGAGCCACTCAGGGTCCCAACCGTGGCCAACGAAACGGTCAGCGCGAGCGCCCCGGCGACCGTGCCTCGCCGTAGCAACCCTCGAGTCCGGCCCGATCGAGCAATCTCGCCTCGCGACGCGCCGTGTTCCCGTCGATATCCCATGTCGGCCTCCTCGGCGACGCCTGCGACAGCCGCCTGCGGTTTCGGACTTCTACTGAGCTGACCTCAAACCCGAACGCTCGACCCCGACGGACAAACGGCCCGGCGGGCTTCCGGCGGTGGATGCCGCCACGTCCCCGATCGAAATCGCTCCCACCACGCGGCACGACGCAACCGGTAGATACGTGCGGAGCCGCACCGAAGGTTCACCGACAGCAAGAAGACGCGCGCGAAGACCGCAGCCGTCCCGCTCGGCTTAGCCTGGGAAGGTGGTCACGACAGCACCGGTCATCGACTATCGCGGAACGTTCCGGTTCGCGGTCGCGCCGGAGGCGTTGTGGGAGATGATCGAACGCACGGGAGAGTTCGAACGCTGGTGGGGCTGGCTCGGCGACTTCCGTCTTGACGGCCCGGGCCTGGAAGCCGGGTCGGTCCTTGTCGGCGTCGTGTCGCCGCCGCTGCCGTATCACATGCGTATCCGAGTCGAGCTGGAGCGGTGCGTGCGGCCTTCGTTGATCGACGCCGCGGTGCACGGCGACCTCGAAGGCCACGGCCGGCTCGAGCTGGCGCCGGACGGCGACGACACGGTCGCGTCGGTGGCCTGGACGATCGAGATGATGCAACGACCAATGCGCGCGGCGGCCCGGTTCGCCTATCCACTGTTGCGCTTTGGTCACGACCGAGTCGTCGACGCGACGGTGCACGGGTTCCGCCGCCAGCTCGCAGCTAGCGCAGACGGGCGACGGCCAGCGCCGCCGCCAACGCCATGAGTCCCCACGACGTCGCCGCCAGCGCGCGTTCGAGCGGCGCCCACAGCACCGTTTCATCGAGCGGCCGAGTGGTGCCGTCGTCGAGCGTCATCGATCCGCGCACCGTCGTGACATGGCGGCGCAACAACCGGACCGGCGCGCGGAGGCTGCGCTGCGCGTAAGAAAGAGCAGAGGCAGCCACGGCGCCCAGCACCGCAGCGAGACCCAGCCGATCGGCTTGCGCGACGTACGCGGTAAGCAACGGGAACGCGCCCCACGCGACGGCGAACCCGACGTCGGTGTGCACGATCCCGCCAAAGAGCTCGGCGTTGTACGCGACGACGAGCAGAGGTCCGGCCACGATGAACGGCACCAGCAGCCACCCGACCCGGGCTGTGCCGGCCACACCCAACGCCACCGCCGCCGTCAGCCCCGCCACGGTCACTGCAACCAAGACCGCGCTCGGGATGTGGGTACGCAACGGCCGCCCGTGCAACTCGTCGAGGGCATGCGCGCCCAGGCCCACCGCGGCGAAGAACGCGAGCAGAGTCGCCAAGAGCCGGGTCAGATCGACGTGCGGTGCGAGCGCGGCACCGATCACGACATAGGAGAGATGCCACGCCGTATACGGCGGGTGCAGCAGCGTCCACCATTCGCGCCAGCCGTCCGATCGCGCCGCGTAATACGCGGGGCGACGCTCGGGTTCAGGCACGCGGTTTCGTGCCCCACATCACGAGCCCACCGCCGAGGCTCATGGTCCGCACTCCGACGTCGATCAATCCGGCCTTCTCCCATGCCTTGACGTGCCAGCTCAACGGATACGCGCGGTAGTGATTGGAGATGCTCGGGCCGAGGAACCGGCCAACCCCCCACCACTCACTCCCACCCGTGAGCCAACCACCAGCCGGGAGCACGAAACGGGTGTAGAGCCACCACCATGCTCGCCAGAAACGGCTGCGCGGGACGAGGAACTCGAGATTGGCCACGGTCGCGCCGGGTTTGACGACCCGGACGAGCTCGTCGAGCGTCGACTGCGGGTCGGCGACGTAACGCAGGAGATAGGTGAAGGTGAGCCCGTCGAACGTTGCGTCGCGGAATGGCAACCGCTCCGCTTGGCCGACCGTCAGACTCACGCGCGACGCGAAACCGGCAGTCGCGACATTGGCCTGCCCGCGTCGCAGCATCTGCTCGGTCAGGTCGATGCCGACCACATGTGCGGGGCTGCGCTGGGCGAGCTGGATCGCAACGCCGGCCGTGCCGGAGGCGACATCGAGCAGCAGGGCCGGCCGCGTCGAGACGACGCGGTCGCACATCGCCCGGCGCCACCGGCGGTTCTGACCGAACGACAGCACTTCGGCAAGTTGGTCGTAGCGATCCGGCAGTGCGTCGAACAGGTCCTGGGCAACGCGGTTGGGATCGGGCATCGTGCCTCCCGGGCGGCCCCGCACACCCTAGGTCCTCTACGTTGAGCGCCGAGCGACCAATTGGCGAGAGCCGCGACGGTCGTCCGACGGAGGTCGAGTCGAGGTGAGTTCGCGCTGGTTCCGGCCGACCGTGACGTTGCCGGTCGCGGTCGGCGCGGTGTTCTTCGTCGCGGGAGTGGTGCAGGTCGCCAACAACTGGCCGGTGATCGGGGACTGGGCCGTCGCCGAGCTGATCGTGCGTCATCTCGGCCGACACCTCCCACTGTCGGGCCCCTATTCCGCGACGCGCGGATACGACCATCCGCTGCCATGGGTCTACGCGATCGAGTGGCTGCCGTATCGCATTGCCGGAAGCCGATCCTCAGCTGCGCCGGCGATGGCCTTGTGGTGGAACGGCGCCTGGGCGAGCTTCGTGGTCTGGATTCTCGCCCGCCGGAAAGCGAACGGGCTGGCCGTGATCGCCCTTGCCGCGCTGTTGATCATGGCGAGCAGCATCGAGGGAGTCGTGCTGCTGCTGCCGTGGAATCCCAATCTCGCGGTCGTCCCCGCTTTCGCCCTGCTGTTCGTCTCATGGCGCGTCGCGATCGGCGAGCGTCGCTTCCTGCCACTCAGCGTCGGTCTCGGCATCTGGTGCGCCGGCGCGAATCTCGCCTTCCTGCCCTTCGCCGCGGCGCTCGTGTTGGTGTCATCGACCTCGCTCACGATCAGCACGCTCATCGGGTCCGGTCTCGGCGCGCTCCGCACCTTGCTGCGACCAGTTCTCCTCGCGCTCGCCGTCGCTGTCGTCCTCGCCGCCCCGATGATCGTCGACGTCGTCGCGCACGGTTCGCAGAGCAACCCGGCCCGAATCGTGCAACAGGCCGGTCCCGGCTCATCGAGTACGAGCGTGCCGGCGTCCCAAGCGGTCAAGGTGCTACGCGCCGAACTTGCGATCCCGCCGGCATGGACACGCGTCGCAGAACCGTACGATGTCTACCTTTACCGTCCTGCCGCACGAGTCCCGGTGCTGCTCGCGCTGGTCCCGTTCGTGATGTTCGCTGCTTGGCGCCGACGAGCGCGCGACGAGCTCTTCGGCATCGCCATCAGCCTCGCGGGCCTGGGAGCCGCGACCATCGGCTTGGTCCACGTCGACGACACCATGCTCCAACCCCGGTATCTCCTCCCGGCCCATATCGCCGGCGCTGGTCTCGTCTCATTCGTTCTGTGGTCGACCGGACGCAGTGTCCGTGCGTTCGCCCGTACCGGTCGCGCGCCCGTCAAGAGCGCCTCGCTTCGTCGACTGCGCGCCGGTGGCCTGATCGCTTTGCCGTGTCTCTGCCTGCTCGGCACGACCCTGGCCGTGTCCGGCATGCACACGCCGCCGTACTTCCAGCGCGTCGCGTCGACGACCGAAAACCTCGCCGGCTCGATCGAGCACCACTTCCCGAAAGGAGCACACCTCATCGTCGATGGCCCGCTCAGAGTCGACGGCTACTACAGCCAGTCGCTCACACTGCAACTCGACCGCGCCGGATACGACGTACGCGTGCCTGACGAAGATCTCTACATGTACACAGCTGCGCTGGCCGTGCCGAAACGCTGGGTCGGAACGACGCTCACCCTGCAGATATCCGGGCCTGCACCTGCGCCACCGACGCCCGGAGCGACGCTCGTCGGACGCGTCGTCGTCCCGCCCAACCTTGCCTTCGCCGGAGAGACGCTCTCGATCTGGCAGCGAGTCCGAACCTGAGAGACAAACCCTCGGATGGAGGTCACCGTCACGAGCATTCGACGAGGCGTCGCGATGACCCCTGAACCTGCAACCGCCCGGCGCGCGGGCTCGACCGGCAAAGGTCCTGGTCGGCAGGGCGAACACCGGAATGTGACGACCCGTCAGATCCGGTGGGAAACTCGCCGGCGTGACCACAGACGGCGCGTTCCCGAAGATCGTGAGTGTCGACGACCACGTCGTCGAGCCGGCGCACCTGTTCGAGCGGTGGCTGCCGGCGAAGCTGGCCGGGCGGGGGCCGCGGGTCGAACGTCACGGCCTCGGCGGTCTGAAGTTCGTCGGCGGCACCCGCTACGAGTACACGCTGACCGACGACGGGCCGCCGTGCGACATCTGGTTCTACGAAGGCCTCATGTACCCGCACAAGCGCCACGTGGCCGCGGTCGGATTCGAACGCGACGACATGGGTCTCCTGCCGATCACCTACGACGAGATGCGGCCGGGCTGTTACGAACCGAAAGCCCGGGTCGACGACATGGAGCTCAACTGGGTCGACGCATCGCTGTGCTTCCCGACGTTCCCCCGCTTTTGCGGTCAGACCTTCCTCGAGGCGAACGACAAGGAGCTCGCGCTCGCGTGCGTCTACGCCTACAACGACTGGATGGTCGAGGAGTGGTGTGGCGACAGCGGTGGGCGCCTGATCCCGCTGTGCATCATCCCGCTCTGGGACGTCGAGCTCGCGGCCGCCGAGGTGCGCCGCAACGCCGATCGAGGTGTGCGGGCGGTGTGCTTCAGCGAGATCGCGCCGAACCTCGGTCTCCCGAGCATCCACTCCGGCTACTGGGATCCGTTCTTCGCCGCGTGTGAGCAGACGGAGACGGTCGTGTGCATGCACATCGGCTCGTCGTCGAAGATGCCCGCGACCTCGCCCGACGCGCCACCGGCCGTGCAGGCGACGTTGAGCTTCGGCAACGCGATGTCGTCGCTCACCGACTTCCTGTTCTCCGGCGTGCTCGTGCGCCACCCGAACCTGAAGCTCGCGTATTCGGAGGGCCAGATCGGTTGGATCCCGTACATCCTCGAGCGGGCCGACGACGTGTGGGTGGAGCACCGCGCGTGGGGCGGCGTGCGCGACATCATTCCCGAGCCGCCTTCCACGTACTACTACCGGCAGGTCTACGGCTGCTTCTTCCGAGACCGCCACGGCATCGATTCGCTCGACAAGGTCGGGGTCGACAACACCACGTTCGAGACCGACTACCCGCACACCGACTCCACGTGGCCGAACACGAAGGAGATCGCGATCTCGCTGATGGGGCACTTGCCCGACGACGTGATCTACAAGCTCACGCGCGGGAACGCGATCCGGATGCTGGGGCTCGATCTCGACGCCGATCGCCGCCGGTAACGCCGTGGTCCTCGACGCGTCGTATCCCCCGGCGCAACACATGCTGCGAGACCTCGCGCTCACGGTCGAGCATCACGAGGACGGCACGAGCGTCGGGCGGCTGCCCGTGGCCGACGCATTGCTCGACGGCCACGGCCGTGTGCGGGCCGGCATCCTCGCGACGCTCGTCGACGCGATCGGCGGCGGGCTCGCGGCCTACGCAGCCGCGCCCGGGTGGATCGCGACCGCCGACCTCGACCTGCAGCTGTCGGGCGCGCCGACCGAGGTCGCCGCGATCGACGCGGTCGGCCGCGTGTTGCGGGCCGGGCGGTCGACGGTCGTGCTCGCGGTCGACCTGTTCGCGGGCCCGGCCCCGCTCGGGCTCGCCACGATGACCTTCGCCGTGCTGCCGCGGCGCGCGAGCAATCCGGTGATGCCCGCCGACCGCGCCACGGGTCCGCAATCGTTCATCTCGGGCCGCGCGTCGGGATTCTCGGGCCCCGCGCTCGACGCGTTCGGCGTGCGCACCGTCGACGCGGCCGGTGGTCACGTCGAGCTCGAGCCCCACCCGTACGTCGAGAACTCGCTCGGCGCGGTGCAGGGCGGTGTCGTCGCCACCGTCGTCGAGCGGGCCGCCGAGGTCGCGCTCTCCCACGCGGCCGGGCGGCCGTTGCAGCCGGTCGGGGTGCAGCTCACCTATCTCGCCCTGGCGCGGGAAGGCCCGATTCGCTCCTCGGTCGAGGTACTGGGAATCGCGAGGCCCGCGATCGACGGCCTCGGCAACGAGCCTCGGTGGGGGAGCGCGCGCGTGACGCTCGTCGACGAGGGCGCGAACCGGCGCACGACGATCGGGCGCGTCGTCGCGACGCGCCCGATCAAGCGGTCGGTACAGGAGCGGTCGGTACAGGAGCGGTCGGTGAAGGAGCCGCATGGAGATCGGTGACGACGGGCGCAGCGTCGCCCGCTACGTGGGTGTCGATCTGCGCGAGGTCGGCGACTGGGAGGCCGGCGAGGTGATCGGAGAGGCGACGTCGCCGTTGCACGAGCATCTGCGCGCTCCGGGCGGGGGGATCCGCACCGGCGCGCTGCTCACGATGTGCGACAACGTCGGCGGGTTCTGCGCCGGCCTGGCGGCGCTCCCCGAAGGTTGGGTGGTCTCCACCAACCTTTCGCTCACCCTCGCGCCCCGTCGCGTCCGGGGGCCGATGCGTCTGCGCAGCACCGTGCTGCGGGCCGGGAAGGCGGCGATCGTCACCGACGTGCGGGTGACGGACTCCGGTGCCGACGACGCGATCGTCGCCGACGCCGTGCTCACTTCGGCGGTGCTGATCCCCGAGGGTGGGCCGCCCCATTGGGCGCGGCCCGCGCACATGCAGGCGCCGCCCCCGACGGGCGCGCTGGCGCCGCTCGTCGAATGGCTCGGGATCCGCGATGTTCCGGGTGAACCGGCCGGAGTCGTCGAGCTCGACATCACCGATGCCGTGCGCAACCCGTGGGGGATCATGCACGGGGGAGTGACGGCGTCGCTCGTCGACGTCGCGGCCGAGCGCGCCGGCGCGGCGCACCTCGGCCTGCCCGTCGAGAGCGCCGATGTCGCCCTGCACTTCCTCGCACCGTCGCGCGTGGGTCCGGTGCGCGCGACCGCGACGGTGATGGGCGAGCGCGGCGACGGTGTGGTCGTGCTCGTGGAGGTGCGCGATACCGGGCGCGATCGAGTTGCGGCCCGGGCCGTGGTCACGGCGCGCCCGGCGGCGTAGGCCGGCGCGTTCGCCCGCCGCTCCTACTGCCCGCTCTGCTCCTGGTAGCTCGTCGCCGCGAGTCGCAGCGCGATCGCGTCGGCCCATGCCGCTTCGGCGGCTTCGGAAGCGAGGCGCAGCTCCCGGCACAGCGTGTCGACCACGCAGGAGCGCGGGAGCCCGACCCTGACGAGTGCCGAGGCAAGGCGGCTGACCTGTGCTTGACCCACGGAGGTGCCCTACCCGCGCATCCCGGACCCAAACCGGGTCGCGACGAACCAGGTTGCGACCCGTCGCAGAATTTGCGAGCGGGAGCCCGGGGTGGCGAGCGCGTCCCGGGATCCCGCTCGCGATCCGTGACTCCGGTGCGCGTGGGCGATCACGAAGGTGAACGAGCCGGGCGGCACGGAAGATACGGTCCTGGGCGAACTTGCTCTGAGAATGGTTCTCAGTCTACGTTCTCGGGATGAAGCTCACCCGGCGGGCCGCCGCGGTTCTGGTCGGCCCGGCAGTGCTGATCGGCGTCGCGCCGCTGCTCGGCGGGTGCGCAACGGGAGCCCCTCCCGGTCGTGCGTCCGGTGCGCGGCTCGAGGTCGTCGCGGCGGAAGACTTCTGGGGCAGCATCGTCGCGCAGCTCGGCGGCGATCGCGCCCGGGTGGTGAGCATCATCTCGAACCCCGCGACGGACCCGCACGACTACGAAGCGACCGCGCAGGACGCGCGCCGGGTCGCCTCGGCCGACTACGTGATCGTGAACGGCATCGGATACGACGGCTGGGCGCAGAAGCTGCTCGACGTCGGCGGCGTGACCGGTCGCCGGGGGCCGGCCCGCGCCGTGCTCGACGTGGGCAAGCTCGTCGGGGTCGAGGTCGGGGGCAATCCCCACCAGTGGTACTCGCCGGCGAGTGTGGAGAAGTTCGTCGTGCGCGTCGCCGCCGATCTGGCCCGCCTCGACCCGGCCGACGCGCGCTATTTCGCGCAGCGACGTGACGCGTACGAAGCGACCGGGCTCGCGCCGTACCGGGCCTTGATCGCCCAGATCGAGCAGCGCTACCGCGGCACCCCGGTCGGCGCCTCCGAGAGCGTGGTCGCGCCGGTCGTCGGCGCACTCGGGCTCCGCATGCAGACGCCGAAATCGTTCCTCGACGCGGTGGCCGAAGGCAACGAGCCCAGCGCGCGCGACACGGCGATCGTCAACCGGCAGATCGCCGACCACGCGATCGCGGTGTTCGTGTACAACCGCCAGAATGCGACGCCCGACGTGCGCAGGCTCGTCGACGCGGCCCGCGCGGAGGGGATCCCGGTGGCGACGGTCACCGAGACCCTCGTGCCGGCCGGGGCGACGTTCCAGGCGTGGCAGGCGACCGAGCTGCGTGGCATCCGTGACGCGCTCGCGCGGGCGAAGGGGGCGTCGTGACCGACCAACCGGTGGTCTCACTGCGCGGGGCCGAGGTGGTGGTCGGCGGCCGCATGGTGTGGCGCGACGTCGATCTCGAGATCGCGCCGGGAGAGTTCGCCGCGATCCTCGGGCCGAACGGCGTCGGGAAGTCGACCCTGCTGAAGGCGCTCCTCGGGCTGATCACCCCGACCGCCGGCGAGATCCGCGTGCTCGGTCGCCCTCCGGGGGCCGCCGCCCACGAGATCGGGTACCTCCCGCAACGGCGTAGCTTCGATCCCTCGCTGCGGGTGCGCGGTGTCGACATCGTCCGGCTCGGCCTCGACGGTGACCGCTGGGGAGTCCCGCTGCCCTGGCCGACGGCGACGCGCCGGGCCCTGCACCACCGCATCGACGAGCTCGTCGACCTGGTCGGAGCCACGGAGTACGCGCGCCGCCCGATCGGCGAGTGCTCCGGCGGGGAGCAGCAACGGTTGCTGATCGCGCAGGCGCTCGCGCGCCGACCGTCGCTGTT
>DAIQOP010000327.1:0-3372 GCA_036787815.1 Actinomycetota bacterium | reverse complement strand
GGTGGTCGGGGAGGGTGATCTCGCGCATGGCGCTCCACACGTCGTCGCCGCGGTTCATGGCCGCGACGGTGGCGTCGTGCACGTACTGCACCGCGTCGCGGATGCGTTCGCACTCGGAGCGGATGCGCTCGGCACCGCGTAAGGGGCCGTGGTGACCGAGCAGCAGCACGTCCGGCTCGAGATCGATCACGCGCTGCACGCTCGCGAGGAACGGCAAGGTGAAGCGCAGGCGGTCGCCGCGCATCGTGACCAGGTTCGGCATGTGCCCGAACAACGCCGAGAACATGTTGCCGGCCAGCGCCACTCGGTCTTCGGGAAGCCAGACCACCAGGGAGTCGATGGTTTCGCCGCCGGGAACCGAGAGGAGCTCGATACGCCTCCTACCGAGCTCGATCGTGTGGTGATCGGCGAACACGATGTCGGGTGTCACGACCTTCGGATGCGGCGGGATGTCGGCATCGTCGCCGCGCACGAACCCGGGCCGGCCCATGACGCCGGCGAAGAAGGGGAGCGAGCGCCGGATGCGAAAGCCGTGGATCCGTTGGTCGTCGGCCTGGCAGACCGCGTTGTTCTCCTGCGCGACGAGCTCGGTGGTGTCGTCGCGGAAGAGCTCTACGCCGCCGACGTGATCGGTGTGGCTCTGGGTGAGGACGATGTAGCGCGTCGGCGCGCTGCTCACGGCGTCGAAGTTGCGCTTGTGCACCTTCGATTCGAACCACATGCCGGTGTTCACGACGACGCGGCCATCGTCGGTGACGATCAGGTACGTGTTCGACATTCCCGGCGACAGCCACACTCCCGCGCCCATGTCGATCGCGGCCGGAGCCGATGCCGGGCCTACGGCGAAGAAATCGGGCTGGTTCGCGACGTACTCGCTCGGCACGGCGGTGATCTTCGCGTGCGAGGGGCCGGGCGCGCCCGTCCGCCGCGCCGGTGCCGGGATCGGATCAGCCGTGGGTGGACGTGCCCCCGTCGACGGGGATGACCGCGCCGGTGAGGAAGGAGCCGGCACGCGACGCGAGGTAGATCACCGCGCCGGCGGCGTCTTCAGGGCGCCCGATCCGCCGCAACGGCACGCCCGAGGCGACGAGCTCCTCACCGCCGTCGGCGTCGAGCACGAACGCCATCATCTTGGAGCGGAACGGCCCGGGCGCGACCGCGTTCACGGTGATGTGGTCGCGGGCCAGCCGGTGCGCGAGCTGCCGGGTGAGCATGTGCACGGCGGCCTTGCTCGCGGCGTACGCGTAGTTCTCGGTCTGCGGCACGCGGATGCCGTCGATCGAGCCGATGTTGATCACGCGCGCCGGGTCGTCGGCGTCGGCCGCGGCGCGCAGCTGCGGCATCAACGCGGTCGTGAGGTTGAAGATCGCCTTGACGTTCGTGGCCATGACCTTGTCCCACGCGTCGTCGGGATACTCGAGCAGCGGCGCACCCCACGCCGCTCCCGCGTTGTTGACGAGGATGTGCACCCGCGATTCCCGCTCCGCGATCGCGGCCGCGAGCCCATCGCAGCCGTCCTTCGTCGAGAGGTCGGCGGGAATCGAGACACACGTGCCGGTCGCGGAGAGCTGCTCGGCGGCCGCATCGCAGACCGCGGCCTTGCGCGAGGAGATGTAGACCATCGCGCCCGAACCCACGAGCCCTTCGGCGATCATGAGGCCGATACCGCGCGAGCCGCCGGTGACGACGGCGACCTTGCCTGCGACGGAGAACAGTGAGTCGATGTCCATGTCGGGAACGTAGCGCCCCTCGCCCCGCTGCTCCGGGCCGCTGCGCGTAGGGTCGGCGGCATGGAGCTTCAGGAAGCGTTGCGCACGACCGGTGCAGTCCGTGAGTTCACGACCGAGCCGGTCTCCGATGCCGTGCTCGGGCGCGTGCTCGATGCCGCCCGCTTCGCGCCGAGCGGGGGCAACCGCCAGGGCTGGCGGGTGGTCGTGGTCAAGGATCGCCCGACGCGCGAACGGTTGCGCGACCTGTACCTGCCGGGTTGGTACGACTACCTGGCAATGGCGGGATCAGGCCTCACGCCGTGGGCGCCCGTCACCGATCGGGCGGCCGAGGCGAACGCGTTGGGCGGGGCGCCGGGAATCGCGGCGGCCGCCGCGGCCGGCTCGGGCGGGTTCGCCGAGCACCTCGACACGGTGCCCGCGCTCCTCGTGCTCTTCGCCGATCTCCGGGCGTTGGCCGCGGTCGACCGTGATCTCGACCGCTACACGTTCGCCGGCGGCGCGTCGGTCTACCCGTTCGCGTGGAGCCTCATGCTCGCGGCGCGCGACGAGGGCCTCGGCGGCGTGATCACGACGATGGCGATCCACCGCGAGACCGAGGTGAAGGCCCTACTGGGCGCGGGTGACGAGCTCGCGTTGGCCGCGGTGATCGCGCTCGGGCATCCGGTGCGGCAGGCCCGACGGCTCACCCGCGCCGCGGTCGAGTCGTTCGTCACCGTCGACCGTGTCGGCGGTGAGCCGTTCAGCGCGCGATGAGCACCGGCGCGATCTGCGACTGACGCTCAGGGTGCGCCGGTCGTGTAGTCGGTGAACCCCGACGGCGCGTGCGGGCCGATGCTCGCGTGCTCGAAGATGCCCCAACCCTCCTGCCCGTCGAACGTGACGCGCGCGATGTAGTCGGTGATCGAGAACGCGGCCCGCCCGGAGACCGCGGGGTCGTTGTGGTCGTACTCGCCGCCGTCGACCCACACCTCGCCCTTCCACACGCCGTGCTGCCAGTCGGGATCGATGCCGTAGCCGGTGCCCACGGCGAGCGGGATGCCGAGGATCGGTTCGACGTCGAGGGTGAGCGCCTTGCCCTCGCGGGTGCGCAGGTCGAACGACGCGTGGGTGGGATTGCGGGTGCCGGAGCGGTAGCTGATGTCGGGCAACGGCCACCCGAGCTGCTCGACCGGCCGGCCGGTGGCCTCGGGCCAGACCCGCACCGCGAGGTTCGTGTGCCGAGCGCCGAACATGTCTTCCTCGACCATGAGGTGCATCGCGAAGTCGTCGAACTTCAGTGGCACCCAGCACCACCACATTCCCTCGAACTCGCGCGGCCGGCCCGGCGGCTCGGGTTCGCCGACCGGTCGGATGCCCCACGACCGGTCGCGGGTCGCGGTGAAGCGCTCGGGCGTGACCGCGACGGTCTCGCCGTCGAATCGCAGCTCGCCGCTCCAGGTACCGACGCCCGCGAAGCGTGAGGCGTCGAGCAGGATGCGGTCGCCCTGGCGGCGGGTGTGCTGTGGCTCCGAGATCGGCGCGTACTCGGATTCCCACAGCAGGTCGAAGCCGATCCCGTGATCGTCGGCGTCGCAGATGAGCCGCAATCGCTTGAACGGCTCGATCACCTCGATGCGGTACGGGCCGACCTCCTGCTTCATGC
>DAIQOP010000108.1:4776-12521 GCA_036787815.1 Actinomycetota bacterium | reverse complement strand
CGATGACCACCGCGGTGCCGTCGTCGTCCTCCACCACGAGCACGTTGGTTTCCGCAGGCAGGCGGGGTCGGCCACCGGGCGCGGCCGAGACCAACCGCGCATAGAAACCGCTCGCCTTGAGCGCGGATTCGCCGATCACCCCGAGTTCGTCGATCTTCCTGAGGTCCTCCACGCTGTGGCTCGGTTCGGGCACCGTATAGCCTGGGCTGAAGTATTTGGTGAAATCCAGGTCTTGATCCTTCATGCGTGTCGGGCCTTCCGGCAATCCTGTTCGCTGGTAGTGTACGCCCGTTCCAGCCGCCATTTGTGTGGGGCAGAGCACAAAGCCCGAGAGGATTCGCAATGGTCGAAAAACCCGCCGCCCGGCCGCCTCTTTCGGTGCTGGTCGCCGATGACATGGAGATGAATCGGCGCCTGGCGCTGCTCTTGCTCAGGAGCCTGGGTTGCGAGGTCGATGCGGCATCGGGCGGAAGCGAAGCCTGCGAGATGGCCATAAGGCACGCCTACGACCTGATCCTCATGGACGTGCAGATGCCGGAGGTCGACGGGCTGGAGGCGACGCGCTTTCTGCGTGAGCACTTCGGCCCCGGCGGTCCGCGCATCGTCGCAATGACCGCGGGGACGATGGCGGGCGATCGCGAGCGCTGCCTCGCCGCGGGCATGGACGACTACGTGACCAAGCCGGTGCGTGCGGCGGCCGTCGATGCCGCGCTCGCGCGTTGGATCCCGACGAGCGATGCACCGGCGCCCGGGGCCGACAGCGCGCCGCCCGAGGGCGAGTTCCCGCTCGACCCCGCGCGCCTCGCGATGCTGCGCGAGCTCGACGGCGGCGACGGTGAGCTCCTCACCGCGGTGGTGTCGGAGTTCGTGGGCGACTCGACCCGGCAGCTCGTCGCGGTGTCGACGGGCCTGCGCCAGGGCGATCCGCACGTGGTCGAGCGCGCCGTGCACACCTTGCGCGGTGCGAGCGCCAACCTCGGCGCGACCACGCTCGCCGATCTCTGCGGGGAGCTCGAGGCCCTCGCGCGCGCCGCGGCCCTCGCCATGGCTCCCGACCTGCTCGACTCCATCCGCGCGGAGCACGGGCGCGTGTGCTCGGCCCTCGACGTCGTCTTCGCGGAGATCTGACGATGAAGGTGCTCGTCGCCGACGACGAGACGACCAGCCGGCTCCTCGTGCGCCGCGCGATCGAACGCCTCTCGCACGAGTGCGACGTCGCCGCCGACGGTGTCGCGGCCTGGGAGATGTTGCAGGCGGCGGAGTACGACGTGCTCATCACCGACTGGATGATGCCGGGCCTCGACGGCCCCGAGCTCTGCCGCCGCGTGCGCGCCGCGAAGCAGGACACGTACACCTACATCCTCATGACCACGTCGCTGAGCGGGGCCGACGACGTGATCGCGGGGATGCAGGCCGGCGCCGACGACTACCTCGTGAAGCCGGTCGACCCCTTTGCGCTCCAGACGCGGCTGATCGCCGCGCAACGCGTGACCGGGCTGCACCACGAGCTCGCGAAGGCCAAGTTCGCGCTGGCGAACCTCGCCCGGACCGATCCGCTGACCCAGCTCAGCAACCGGCTCCGGCTGCACGAAGATCTCGTCGCGGTGCACGAGCGGGCCCGCCGGTGGCAGCGACCGTTCAGCGTCGCCCTCTGCGACCTCGACGGGTTCAAGTCGTACAACGACACCTACGGCCACCTCGAGGGCGACGAGGCGCTCCGGCGCGTCGGCCTCGCGATCGCGACCCACGTGCGGGCCGGCGAGGGCGCGTACCGGTACGGCGGCGAGGAGTTCCTCATCCTGATGCCCGACGACACGCCCGACCGTGCGGTGGTCGGGATGGAGCGGCTCCGGGTCGCGGTCGAGTCCCTCGCCATTCCCCACTCGGGCCGGCGACCACCGGGCGTCATCACGCTCAGCATCGGGATCGCCGGCTGGTTCCCCGAGCGCGCCGAAAGCGCCGCGCAGGTGCTCGAAGCCGCCGATGCCGCGCTCTACGTGGCCAAGCAGCACGGGCGCAACCGTGTCGTCGCGCCCGGTGTCGATCGGTCGTTCACGACGACACGCGAAGCGACCTCGTAACCGTCGGCGCGTCGGTTCCGTACACTCCCCGGAGTCGAGCAGGGGAGTCGCGCAGCGATGAGGGCAGGGACCGCGGGCACGACACCGACGGTCGACGGGACGATCCCGTTCCCGACGCGCGGCCGCCCGCGGCGCAGCGAGCCGTCTCACTGCTGATGCGCGCGCTCGTCGTCGGTGGCACCGGCCCCACCGGAGTGCATGTCGTGCGCGGTCTGGTCGAGCGCGGCTACGAGGTCACGATCATGCATCGCGGGCTGCACGAACGAATCGAGACGCCGCCGAACGTGGTGCACCTGCACCACGATCCGTACGACGATGCCGAGCTCGGCACCGTGCTCGCCGCAGCGACCTACGACGTCACCGTCGCCATGTACGGGCGGCTGCGCCGCATCGCCGAGCTGACCGTGGGCCGGTGCGGGCAGTTCGTGTCCGTCGGCGGGGTCCCGGCGTATCGCGGGTGGATGAACCCGTGGCTCGACGAGCCGGCCGGCCTGCCGGTGCCGCTGGCCGAGACCGCTCCGACGGTCGCCGCGCCCGAGGAAGACGAGAAGGGCTACCGCATCGCGCGCACCGAGGGTGCCGTCTTCGCGCATCATCCCGGCGCCGCCCACTTCCGGTACCCGTACGTCTACGGCCCGTACCAACTCGTGCCGCGCGAGTGGTCGATCGTGCGTCGCATCCTCGACGGGCGCGAGCACATCGTCGTCGCCGACGAGGGGCTCACCCTGCATCACCACGGGTTCACCGAGAACCTCGCGCACGCCCTGCTGCTCGCCGTCGACCGGCCCGACGCCGCGGCGGGCAAGGTGTTCAACGTCGGCGACGAAGAGGTGCTGTCGGTGCGCCAGGTGATCGAGCTGATCGCGGCGACGCTGGGGCGGCCGCTCGAGATCGTGTCGATGCCGTACGAGATCGCGATCCCGGCGCGCCCGCTCCTCACCCAACCGCTGCCGACCCATCGCGTGCTCGACCTCACGCGTGTGCGCCACGATCTCGGCTACCGCGATGCGGTGCCGGCGCGCGTCGCGATCTCGCGCACCGCGCGCTGGCTCGTCGAGCATCCGTGCGAGCCCGGAGGGATGGAGGAGACGGTGCTCACCGATCCGTTCGACTACGAGGCCGAAGACGCGCTCGTGGCGGCGTGGAAGCGGGCGCTCGCGTCGCTCCCCGCGGTGCCCTTCGCGGTCGAGCCCGGATACGGCCTCGCGTACAGCGGCCCCGGCGGCCGTCCCCGCACCAACCCCCTGTTCGAAGCATGAGCGAGCGGGCGGGCACAGGAGTGATGATGCGCACATCCGGCCCAGTAGCGAGCGGGGCCCGAGCGGCCCGGCGCCGCAGGCGCCAAGAGCGGAGAGCATGAGCGAGCGGGCGGGCACAGGCCCGCTCGCGGGGGTGCGCATCGTCGACCTGTCGATCGCACTCACCGGTCCGTACGCGGTCGCCCTCCTTGCCGACCAGGGCGCCGAGGTCGTGAAGGTCGAGCGCCCGGGCTTCGGTGACATCGGCCGTTACGTCGGTGTGTCGGTCAACGGCATGAGCGCGCTCTACCAGATGTGCAATCGCGGCAAGCGCGGTATCGGTCTCGACGTGCACACCGACGCCGGCCGCGAGATCCTGCACCGGCTAGCCGCCGATGCCGACGTGGTCGTGCAGAACTTCCGTCCCGGCGTGGTCGAGCGCCTGGGGATCGGGCCCGACGACCTGCGGGCACACAACGACCGGCTCGTCTACGTGTCGCTCTCCGGGTTCGGGCCCGTCGGTCCCTACGCCCACAAGGGCGCGTACGACACCGTGATCCAGGCGTACGGCGGCTTCGCGGCCAACCAGGCCGACGCCGACTCCGGTGAGCCCCGATTCCTGAACCAGACCGCCGCCGACAAGGTCACCGCGCTGTACGCGGCCCAGGCGATCACCGCCGCGCTGTTCGCACGCGAGCGCGGCGCGGGAGGCACGCACCTGCAGCTGGCGATGCTCGACGCGGTCGTGTCGTTCCTGTGGGCCGACTCGGCCGGCAACGAGGTGCTCCCGGACGCGGATCGCAGCCAGCCGTCGAGCTTCGTCCAGAACTTCCGGCCCTTCCGGTTCCGCGACGGCTGGGGAATCTGCACACCGACCTCCGACGCGAACTTCTCCGGCATGTGCCGCGCCCTCGGCGTCGGCGGCTACGACGACCCCCGGATCGCCACGATCGTGGAGCGCATGGCCAACCGTGAGCTGACCGGCGAGATCATGCAGCGGTGCTATGACGCGGCGGCGGCGATGACCACCGCCGAGGCGATCGGCCGGCTCGAGGCCGAGCTGGTGCCGTGCGGTGTGGTGATCGCGCCGCACGACCTCGCGAGCGACCCGCACGTGCAGGCGATCGGATTGCTCGTCGACTCGGAGTCGCCGGCGGTCGGGCGGTTGCGCCAGCCGCGTCACCCGACGTTGTTCGGCGCGGTGCGCCCCGAGCTCGGCGGGCCGGCACCGACGCTCGGCCAGCACACCGACGAGATCCTGCGCGAGCTCGGTTACGCCGACCGAGTGGCCGAGCTCCGCGCCGCCGAGGTCGTCGGCTGACGCCATCCGTGTGGCGGTACCGGCGTCAGCCCCGTCGGGAAGGATCGGTCAGGTGACCGTGAGGGTCCCGTGCATGGTCGAGTGGATCTTGCAGTGGAACTTGTAGGTGCCGGCCTTGGCGGGCGCGGTGAACGTCGCGGTCTTGCCCGGGTTGACCGTCACGTCGAAGCTGCCGTCGTCGGCGGTGACGGTGTGCGTCGGCGAGTCGTTGTTCGTCACGGTGACCGTGCTGCCCGCGGCGACGGAGCCGGCGGTGAACGAGAAGTTCGCGATCGTGATACCACCACCGCCGCCGCCACCCGCACCGGGTGCCGCGGTGGGTGCGGTGGTGGACTGGGTCGTGCTCGAGCTCTTGCTGCCACTGCTGCTGCAGGCAGAGAGCGCGACGGCGAGCCCGGCGACGACGAAGAGGATGCTGATACGGCGGGGGAGTGTGGTGTGCATGGGTGAGGGTACGCAGTGGGTCGTGGTGGGGTTCAGCAGGTCTTAGGCTGAAAGGAGTCGGCGGGCCTTCTGAGCCCCCGCGAACCAGCCGATCATGCCCTCGAACCCCCTGGGAGGGCCAACCCCGTGTTCATCGACGGATCCGTCCATCAACTGCCCGACATCGACCAGGGCGAGACGGCCGAGTGGCTCGACTCGCTCGATGCGATCATCGACATCAAGGGTCGGTCGCGTGCCCACTACCTCCTCGCGCGGCTCATGGAGCGCGCCCGCGAGAAGGGTGTCGGCGTCCCCGCGATGGTGCACACCGACTACATCAACTCGATCGCACCCGAGCAGGAACCGTGGTTCCCCGGCGACGAGTACCTCGAGCGCCGCATCCGGCGGTTCATCCGCTGGAACGCGGTGGCGATGGTGGACCGAGCGAACCACCGGTTCGAGGGGCTCGGCGGTCACCTCTCCACGTACGCGTCCGCGGCCGCGCTCTACGAGGTCGGGTTCAACCACTTCTTCCGCGGGAAGTCCGACGGCGGCGCGGGCGACCAGGTGTTCGTGCAGGGCCACGCCGCACCCGGCATCTACGCACGCGCGTTCCTCGAGGGCCGGCTCACCGAGGAGCAGCTCGACAGCTTCCGCCGCGAGACCACGGGCCACGGGCTCCCGAGCTACCCGCACCCGCGTCGCATGGGGCACTTCTGGGAGTTCCCGACCGTCTCGATGGGGCTCGGTCCGCTCAACGCGGTGTACCAGGCCCGTTTCAACCGCTACCTGCTGAACCGGCGCCTCGTCGACACGAGCGCGTCGCGCGTGTGGTGCTTCGTCGGCGACGGCGAGATGGACGAGCCCGAGGCGATGGCCGCGTTGTCGCTCGCCGCTCGCGAGCGGCTCGACAACCTCACGTTCGTCGTCAACTGCAACCTGCAGCGGCTCGACGGTCCGGTGCGTGGCAACGGCAAGGTGATCCAGGAGTTCGAGGCGGGATTCCGCGGCGCGGGATGGAACGTCTGCAAGGTCATTTGGGGGAGCGGCTGGGACGAGCTCCTCGCGCGCGACGTCGACGGTGTGCTCGTCAACAAGATGAACACCACCGTCGACGGCGAGTTCCAGAAGTACGTCGTCGAGTCGGGCGCCTACATCCGCGAGCACTTCTTCGGCCCCGATCCGCGGCTGCGCAAGATGGTCGAACACCTGAGCGACGACGATCTGCGCAAGCTCCCGCGCGGCGGGCACGACTACCGCAAGCTCTACGCGGCCTACAAGACGACGGTCGAGAACGAGGGCGCGCCGAGCGCGATCCTGGCCAAGACCGTGAAGGGCTGGACGCTCGGCACCGACTTCGAGGCCCGCAACTCCACCCACCAGATCAAGAAGATGACGATCGCCGAGCGCAAGGTGTTCCGCGATCGCCTCCACCTCGAGCTCACCGACAAGCAGCTCAGCGACGAGCTCCCGCCGTACTACCACCCCGGACCCGACTCACCGGAGTACGCGTACCTGATGGAGCGCCGCCGCGCGCTCGACGGCTTCGTGCCCGAACGTGTCGACCGGTCGCGCAAGACCGTCGTCATGCCGAAGGCCGAGCTCGTGGCTCCGCTGCTCGCGGGCACCGGCGAGAAGGTGCAGGCATCCACCACGACCGCGTTCACCCGGTTGCTGAAGCTGCTGATGAAGGAACCCGAGTGGGGCGCGCGCGTCGTGCCGATCATCCCCGACGAGGCCCGCACGTTCGGGATGGACGGCCTCTTCGGCGACTTCAAGATCTACGCGCCGTTCGGTCAGACTTACGACCCGGTCGACGCGGGCCTGCTGCTCTCCTACCGCGAGGCGAGCGACGGCCGCATCCTCATGGAGGGCATCACCGAGGCCGGCGCGATGGGCTCGTTCATCGCCGCCGGCACCGCGTACTCCACGTGGGGCTACCCGATGATCCCGTTCTTCACCTTCTATTCGATGTTCGGCTTCCAACGGGTCGGCGATCTGATCTGGGCGTTCGGCGACGCGCGCGGCCGCGGCTTCCTGCTCGGCGCGACGGCGGGCCGCACGACGCTCACCGGCGAAGGACTCCAGCACTGCGACGGGCAGAGCCAGCTGCTCGCCGCGTCGGTGCCCAACTGCCGTGCGTACGACCCCGCCTTCGCGTACGAGGTCGCGGTGATCGTGCGCGACGGCATCGAGCGGATGTACGGGCCCGAGCCCGAGGACTGCTTCTACTACCTCACCCTCTACAACGAGAACTACGTGCACCCGGCGATGCCCGAAGGTGTCGAAGCCGGCATCGTCCGCGGTCTGTACCGGTACCGTGCGTTCGAAGGCGAGCGCACGCACCGGGCCCAGATCCTGGGCAGTGGCGCGCTGCTGCTCGGCGCGCTCGAGGCGCAGCAGATGCTCGCCGACGACTGGGACGTCGCCGCCGACGTGTGGAGCGCAACCTCCTACAAGCTCCTGCGCGAAGACGCGCTCGACTGCGAGCGCTGGAACCGGCTGCACCCCACCGCGGTGCCGCGCACGCCGTACGTGACCGAGCAGTTGGGCGCGACCGAGGGCCCGGTCGTGGCGGTCTGCGACTACGTGAAGCTCGTCGCCGATCAGATCGGCCGGTTCGTCCCGCAGCCGTTCGTGCCCCTCGGCGGCTTTGCCCTTGTAGCCCAGGGTGGCTTCATG
>DAIQOP010000108.1:0-4766 GCA_036787815.1 Actinomycetota bacterium | reverse complement strand
CGCCACTTCGAGGTCGACGCCGCCCACATCGTCGTCGCCGTGCTCGACGCCCTCGCGCAGCAGGGTGAGGTCAAGGCCGAAGTCGTCGAAGAGGCACTCCGCCGCTACGAGATCGACCCCGACGCCACCGACCCGAGGCTCGCCTAGCTCGTAGGGTGCTCCCTCGCCGACACCGCTCGAACGGCTCGAGATCGCGGTCCGCCGGATCGGCGCGCACGTAGCCGAGCATCCCCGCCGCGGGATTTTGCACGACGACGCCGACGACACTGCGGGCACGATCGACGCCGACGACGCCGTCGGGTTCGCTCCGCTGACGTTGCTCGCTGCGCTCGACCGCTGCGGCGCGCGGGCCGTCGTGATCGGTCAGGTCGCCGGGATCCTCCACGGCTCGCAGGAGCTCACCGGCGATCTCGACCTGCTCTGGGCAGGCTCCGCGGAGGAGGCACCGAGGTTCGCCGCGGCTTTCGCCGAGGTCGGAGCGCGGCTCTTCGACGACGACCACCGTCCGCTACTCGTGACAGTCGACTCGTTGTCGCTCCCGAAGGTGCTGTTCGAGTCGGCGGGCGCCTCAGGCGATTGCTGCACCCCGCACTTGCCGTGGGGGAGCCTGGACATCGTCGGCGTGCTCGACCGCGCGGAGTCGGTTACCGAAGGCGGCCTGACCGTGCACTACGCCTCGGTGCCCGACCTCGTGGCCATGCGCCTCGAGTCCGCTCGCCCCAAAGACCTCCGCCGCGCCGCCGAGCTGCGTCAGCTGGGCGGTTAGCGAGCGCTACTCGGATCGCTTGTCGGGATCCCAGTCGTAGGCCTCGGAATCGTCCTCGTCGTCCTCGTCGTCGTCGTCGACTGCGACGACGGAATCGTCCAAGACGTCGGCGAGGGTGGCGTCGCGCTCCTTGAACAGGCCGTCGTCGTAGCCTTGTTTGAGCTCGCGGGCTTCCCGAAAGCGCCGTGCTCGTCCTTTTCTGGCCACGTGGTCACCTGCCTGTATCTCGTAGCGACATTCTGCCGCATGGGGCACCGACCATGTGACGCCAAGCGGAGCGAATCTTGCGAACCCGGGGCTATTTCGCGCCCGGTGGGGGGCTCGGGACCCGGTTGCCCCAGTGGTCGTGGTGCACGAGGCCGTTCACCCGTACCGGCCGCGGCACGCCCGCATCGGGGTCGCGGGGCCAGCCGAGCGGCACGACTGCGACCGGTGCCACGTGCCACGGCAGGCCGAGCGTGCGGCGGGCCTGCCAGCCCGACCAGATCGGCAGCGTCGTGATCGTGGCCCCCAGGCCGAGCGCGTGGGCCGCCAGCAGGAGGTTCTCGAGCGCGGGGAGCACCGAGGCGTAGTAGCGGGCGGCGTTGAAGGCCGGGAACATCGGCCGTGGGCCGTGCACGCAGGCGACGATGACGACGGGCACGTCCTCGAAGTGGTCGGCCTCCCACTGGCGGGTGGCGATGCCCGCGGCGCCCTTGACCCGCAGGAGCCGTCGGTACACCGACCAGCCCTGCCGGTAGATCCGGGCCAGCTGGTGCTTGCGGTCGCCGTCGCGGAGCACCAGGAACTCGCAGCGCCGGTGGGCGCCGACGGTGGCCTGGGCGGCGAGGTCGAGGCAGACGAGCACCGTTTCCTCGTCGACGGGCTCGTTGCTCAGGGGCACGAGGGCGCGCGAGCGGCGCGCGACCTCGTCGAACGGCAGCCGTAGGCGGTCGCGCACCTCGTCGAAGCTCGGCATTGCGGTTGTCCTTGGTCGCACTCGCTGGCGCTCGCCGCTCCGTGACGCGGGTGGGAGCGGGTTTGGTCGCTTGCTCGCTTCGCTCGCCGCGGTTGCGGGAACGAAGACGCCGACCGCTCGCCGCGCTTCGGAGCAGGGTGGGAGAGTACGGCAATGGACGAGAGTCTGTTGGCGTTGGCCGGGCGGATCCGGGCGGGTGAGCAGACGCCGCTCGAGGTCGTCGACGCGGCGCTCGCGCGGATCGAGGCTGCCGATCCGGGGCTCAACGCCTTCTGCGAGCTGCGCGCGGGCGACGCCCGTGCCCAGGCCCGGGCCGTCGGCGAGCGCCTGGCCCGCGGCGAGACGGTCGGTCCGCTCGCGGGTGTGCCGATCGGCGTGAAGGACCTCGAGCACGCGATCGGGTTCCGCACCACCTTCGGCGACCCGCTGCACGCCGCCGACGCACCGGCCACCCGCGATTCGGTGGAGGTCGCCCGCCTGCGGGCCGCGGGCGCGGTCGTGGTGGGCAAGACCAACACGCCGGCGTACGGGTTCCACGCCGAGACCGACAATCTCGTCTTCGGCCCCACCCGCAACCCGTGGGCGACCGGGCGCACCTGCGGCGGGTCGAGCGGGGGCTCCGCGGTGGCGGTCGCCAGTGGCATGGTCACCCTCGCGACGGGCTCCGACGGCGGCGGGTCGATCCGCATCCCGTCGGAGACGTGCGGCATCTGCGGCTTCAAACCGACCCATGGGGTCGTTCCCGGCGGCGACGAGGCCGCGCCCACGTGGGGGCACCTCTCCACGCGCGGCCCGATGGCGCGCACCTTCCCCGAGATCGCCCTCGCGCTCGACGTCGTGAAGGGCATCTCGCCGCGCGACCTCCTGTCGTTCGATCTGGCGGGATCGTTCGTCGAGGCGGCGGCCCGGCCCTCGCTCGAGGGCGTGCGGATCGCGTGGTCGGCGACCCTCGGCTACGCGAACCCCGACCCGGCCGTCGTCGCGCTCTGCGAGGCCGCGTTGGCGGTGCTCGAGGCCCATGGCGCCCGGGTCGTCGAGACCGTGGAGCAGCTGTTCGACGGCCATCCGGCCGGGCCCTGCGCGTTGCGGGCCGCCGCCGGTTCGTGGGCCGTCGTGTCGGCCGAGGGCGGTCCGTGGGAGGAGCGCTTCCTGCCCGACGCGCGCGGCATCGCTCGCTTCGGCGAAGGCCTGAGCGGTCTCCAGGTGCACCAGGGCGATGTGGGCGCGCACGACGCGAATCTCCGGGTCGCCGAGCTCTGGGAGCGCGTCGACCTGCTCGTCACCCCGGGCATGGCGACCGTGCCGCCCCGCATCGGCGAGCGCAGCCCGTACGGAGCCGGATGGGCCGCCGACTACACGCTGCCCTTCAATCTCGTACGTGCACCTGCGGCGGTGGTGCCGGCGGGCTTCGTCGTCGACGACGGCGACACGCTGCCGATCGGCCTCCAGATCGTGGCCCCGCGGGGCGCCGACCTGGCGCTGCTGCGCGCGGCCACGGCCGCCGACGCCGCGCTCGGGTTCAGCGCGCGTCGACCGCCGGCACCGGCGCCGGCCGGGAGCTGAGCTTGCGCCAGAGCGCCGTGTAGCTGGGGTATTCGAGCCCGTCGACCACGTAGCCCGACTCGATCAGCGCGCGGTGGTAGCGCGGCAGGTTGTGCATCGGGATGCCGGAATCGACGTGGTGGGCGAGGTGCCAACCGATCCGGTAGGGCACGAGGGCGAAGCGGCACCACGGCGACTGGCGGACGGAGTGCGTGGTGTTGCGGCGATCGGCAGAGCGTTCCATGCCACCGTGCTCGGCGATCGACCGCAGCCGGTTGATGACGCGCCAGACCGTGAGGTGGGGGAGCAGCCACAGCAGCAGCCAGAGCCACGGGTGCCCGACCGCGAAGCACAGCGCCACCAGCGCGAGTTGCACCGCGACGATCATGCGGGCCTGCCGACGGATCGCGGGCTCCGACGACGCGGCCCCCCGCACGAGGCCCTTGAACAGCTTCCATCCGGTCCGCCCGGTGGCGTCGCGCACGAGCTTGCGCCGCAGGGAATCGCCGCTGATCGGGTAGCCGCGGTACAGGGGGATGTCGGGCTCGTTCGGCCCGAACTCGTCGCGGTGATGGTTCATGTGGCCGCGGCGGTACAGGTCGATCGGGGTGAGCGACGGGAAGCCGAGCAACCAGCGCCCGACCCAGTCGTTCAGCCGGCGGTTCCGGAAGAGCAGCCGGTGCGCGGCCTCGTGCATGAGCGCGGCGAACTGCGCCTGCGCCCGCCCCATGAGCAGGAACGCCGCGATCCAGGCGAACGGGTTGTCGAGTCGGACGGCGAGCCAGATGATCCCGACGGTCTGCACGTACACCGACACGACGCTGCACGCGTTGCGGGCCGAGGGGATGCGCCGCAACTCTTCGCGCAACGCCGGACCCGGACGGCCGTTCGGGAGGATCCGCTCGTCGTGCGGCTCCGCCAGAAGTGCCGGGTCGGGGAGCATCGTCGTGGCCACCGAACGATGTTACACTTTGAGAACACATGAGTCGAATACGTAATACGAGCGACGCGCTCGAGCTCCTCGAACGGCCGCTCAACGCCCGTTCGGTGGTCGGGAGCCTGCTGCTCGGTGTGCATCCGCCGCGCCTGCCGGGGTCGCGGATCGTCGAGTGGTGCCGGCGATTCGGGATCGCCGAGGGCACCGCCCGTGTCGCATTGAGTCGGATGGTCGACCGCGGCGAGCTCCGCAGCGAGCAGGGCGTCTACGAGCTCGCCGGGCGGGTGCGCGCGTTGCAGCGCGCCCAGGATTGGAGCCTCGCACCCGAGCTGCGGGAGTGGGACGGCAACTGGCGGCTCGGCATCGTCGACGGGGCCGCTCGCGAGGCGCCGGCCCGGGCCGCACTCCGCCACGCGATGGGGCGCGTGCGGCACGCCGAGCTGCGTGAGGGCATCTGGACCCGGCCCGACAACCTTCCGACCGCGTCGGCCCCCGCCGAATCCTGGTCGGTCGTCGACGAGCAGTGCTCGTGGTGGACGGGTACGCCCGGCGACGTCCCCGCT
>DAIQOP010000107.1:0-12637 GCA_036787815.1 Actinomycetota bacterium | reverse complement strand
TGAGTACACCCCCCGGGACTCGAACCCGGAACCTGCGGATTAAGAGTCCGACGCTCTAACCAGTTGAGCTAGGGGTGCGCGCGATCCGGTCTCCCGGATCGATACGGCTCATGCTAGCAACTCGTCGCCGCCCGACCCCTGTGACGGCGCGGACCCGATGGCGACGCGGACGCGATGACGACGGGTCGCCGGGGGCGTCCTAGCGTGGGCGTGAAGAGCAACCCGGTGACGGAGGTGGGCTCGTGCGCGTGCTTGTGACCGGTTCGACCGGATTCATCGGGAGCGCGCTCGTTTCCGCGCTGGAGCAGCGGGGCGACAAGGTCGTGCGCCTCGGACGCGGCGGGGGAGCGTCGGGCGGGCCGACGTGGGATCCCGAGGCGGGCACGATCTCGGCGGTCGCGTTCGACGGTGTCGACGCGGTGGTGCACCTCGCGGGCGAGGGTATCGGCGAGAAGAAGTGGACGCCCGAGCAGAAGCGCCGGATCCTCGAGTCGCGCACGAAGGGCACCGCGCTCCTCGCCCGCACGCTCGCCGATCTCCCGAGCAAGCCCGCCGTGCTGGTGTCGGGTTCGGCCATCGGTTACTACGGCGACCGCGGCGACGAAACGCTCGACGAGACGAGCACGAGCGGCGGCGACTTCCTCGCCGGGGTCTGCCGCGAGTGGGAAGCGGCCGCGCAGCCCGCGGCCGACGCGGGGATCCGAGTCGTCACCACGCGGACCGGCATCGTGCTGGCGCCGCAGGGCGGTGTGCTCAAGCGCCTGCTCACGCCGTTCCGGTTCGGCCTCGGCGGCCGCGTCGGCTCGGGCCGGCAGTGGATGAGCTGGATCGCGATGGACGACGTCGTCGGCGCGATCCTCCACGCCCTGGATCACGACACGCTGCGCGGCCCGGTGAACCTCACCGCGCCCAACCCGGTGACGAACGCGGAGCTCACGAAGAAGCTCGGGGCAGCGGTCCACCGCCCCACGGTGCTCCCGACCCCGCTGCTCCCGCTGAAGCTCGTGTACGGCTCCGAACTCGTCGCGGCGCTCCTTGTGGGCGGCCAACGGGTGCTCCCTCGCCGCCTCACCGACGACGGCTACGTGTTCGCCCGGCCGGAGCTCGCGGGAGCGCTCCGGTCGCTGCTCGGCGCGGCGTAGCCGTGCCCGGGCGCGCCGATGCCGGCCGGTGGAAGCCGGCCGGCATCGTGGAGGGTGACTGAGGGGACTCGAACCCCCGGCCTTCGGGACCACAACCCGACGCTCTAACCACCTGAGCTACAGCCACCAGGACGGCCCGTGAGTGTACCGGAGCCGACCCGAAGCCAGCCTTGGGGTCAGGAGTCGAGCGTCGTGGCCCGATTCACTGCGCTCAGATCGTGCTGGGCGTCGCCTGGATCTCGAGCTCCACGCGCACCTTCTTGCCGACCAGCACGCCGCCACCGGCGAGCGGCTGGTTCCAGGTGAGGCCGAAGCCCTCCCGGTCGAACTCGGTCGAGGCCGAGAAGAACGCCTTCGTGTTCTCCCACGGGTCGGTCGCGACGCCACCGAACTCGACGGCCAGGGTGACCGGCTTGGTGACACCGTTCACGGTGAGGTCGCCGTCGACGTTCCAGGTGCTCGATCCCGTCGGCTGCACGGTCTTCGACGCGAAGGTGATCGTCGGGTACTTCTCGACGTCGAGGAAGTCGGGGCTCACGAGGTGGCCGTCACGGGCGGCGTCGCCGGTGGTGATGCTGGCGGTGCGGATCGTGACGTCGACCCTGGAGTCCTCGGGGCGCTCGCCGATCGTGATCTGGGCGTCGTAGTCGCTGAAGCGTCCACGCACCTTCGTCACCATCAGGTGGCGGGCGACGAACTCGACGGTCGAGTGCGCCTGGTCGACGCTCCAGCTCCCCGCCGCGGGGACGGAGTGGCCGTCGACGACTCGGGTCAGCTCTGCGGTCTTGGTGTCAGCCATGGGTGGTGTCCTCTTGGAGTGAGGGGAGCGGATCGCCTGGCGCCGCCCCCGGGGCCAAATCTTCTAATTTGAACTATCTGAACTTTGACAACTTGGCCGGGAGCCGGGTTATTCCGAACTTCGTTCCGTACACTTCGCGGGCGATGGAACCGGTGCGGTGGCTGACGCTGGAGGAACAGGACGCCTGGAGGGCGTTCGTGCGGGGGGCGACCCTCCTGCTCGACCGCCTCGACTCCGAGCTCGCCGAGGCCCACGGCCTCACCCTCGCCGACTACGAGATCCTGGTCTGGCTCTCCGAGGCGCCCCGCGGCGGGATGCGGATGTCGGATCTCGCCGACCGGGCCCTGGTGTCGCGCAGCCGGCTCACCTACCGGGTCGACCGCCTCGTGAACGAGGGTCTCGTCGAGCGGCGCCCGTGCCCGTCGGACCGGCGGGGGTCGCTCGCCGTGCTCACGCCCACCGGTCGCCGGCGCCTCGAGCGGGCCGCCCCGACCCACGTCGACGGTGTCGTCGCGCACCTCCTCGATCACGCCTCGACCCGCGACCTCGCCGCGGTCGGGCGGGTGTTCCGGGCCGTCGCCGACGCGCTCGACGCGCCCGATTCGACCGCCGACCGCGCGAGTGATGCGGTGTGACCGAGTCGCCGCCGCCCTACAGTGCGCCGATGGAAGAAGAACGCATCGCGTTGTTCCTCGACTACGAGAACCTCGCGATCGGTGCTCGCGAGCATCTCCGGGGCGCCGTCTTCGATTTCGGTCCGATCGCTGACGCGATCGCGGACCGCGGTCGCATCGTCGTGAAGCGCGCGTATGCCGATTGGACGATGTTCGACGACGGACGCCACATGCTCGCCCGTCAGAACGTCGAGCTCATCGAGATCCCGCAGAAGCGCGGCACCGTTCGTAAGAACGCGGCCGACATCAAGCTCGCCGTCGACGCCATCGAGCTGGCCTTCGAGCGCGACTACATCACGACGTACGTGCTCTGCACCGGCGATTCCGACTTCACGCCCCTCGTCGCGAAGCTGCGGGAGCTCAACAAGCGGGTCATCGGGATCGGGGTCGCCGGTTCCACCTCGGCGCTGCTGCCGCCCTCGGTCGACGAGTTCCTGTTCTACGACCGGCTCGAAGGCATCGAAGCGGGGCCCGGTCGCAAGCGGGCGACGCCCGCCAAGTCGGCTCGGCCGCGCGGTCGCGGTGCGAAGGCGGTGGCGGCGCCCGCCGAGATCGAGCCCGAAGCCGACACGTCGGCGGGTGACGATCGCGCGGTGGTCACCGCGCCCGACACCGCCGATCTGCAGACGCTCGTGACCCGGACCCTCACCGGCCTCGAGCGCAGCGGCACCGAGGGTGCACGCGCGTCGTCGCTCAAGCGGGCGATCCTGCGCCGCGACCCCACGTTCAACGAAGCCGACTACGGGTTCCGCGCCTTCGGCGAGCTGCTGCGCAGCCTCGAAGCGAGTGGCGCGGTCGCGCTCCGCCCCGGCGGCGCGGCCGGCGATCCCGAGGTCACCCTGCCCGACCGGGTCGGGGGTGAGGACGAAGCCTTCGCCCTGCTCGCCGACGTCGTCGCGCAGCTCCAGAAGCGCTCCGGCCGTCCCCACCTCTCGGGGCTCAAGGACCGCATGCGCAAGCGCGAACCCGAGTTCACCGAGAAGCGCTTCGGCTACGCGACCTTCCTCCAGTTCGCGAAGGCCGCGCAGTCGCGCGGCATCATCGCGATGGATTGGGACGACGCCGACGAGGACTATCTCGTGCGGACGTCGGACGCCGCGGCCGAATAGCGGGGCGGGAACCGCACGTGGCCGGCGACCCTTCGGACGCGCTCGTCTTCTTCGGCGCCTCCGGCGATCTCGCCTACAAGCAGATCTTCCCTGCGCTGTACGCGCTCACCAAGAGCGGCCGGCTCGACTCGCGGGTGATCGGCGTCGCGTCGTCGCAGTGGGGGATCGAGCAGTTCCGCGCCCGGGCCAAGGCGAGCATCGAGGAGCACGGCGGGATCGACGACCGGCCCGCGTTCGACCAGCTGATCGCGCGCCTCCAGTACATCGACGGCGACTACAACGATCCGGCGACGTTCACCGCGCTGCGCACCGAGCTCGACGGGTCGAAGCGACCCGCGCACTACCTGGCCATCCCGCCTAGCCTGTTCCCGGTCGTGGTCGAGGGCCTCGGCACGTCGGGCTGCGCCGACCACGCGCGCGTGATCGTCGAGAAGCCCTTCGGCCGTGATCTAGCCTCCGCGCGCGACCTCAACGCGGTGCTCGACTCGGTGTTCCCCGAGACGGCGATCTTCCGGATCGACCACTTCCTCGGGAAGGAAGAGGTGCAGAACCTCCTCTACTTCCGGTTCGCCAACTCGTTCCTCGAGCCGATCTGGAACCGCAACTACATCGCCAACGTGCAGATCACCATGGCCGAGGATTTCGGCGTGCAGGGGCGCGGCCGCTTCTACGAAGAGGTCGGCGCGCTGCGCGACGTCGTGCAGAACCACCTGCTCCAGATCGTCGCGTTGCTCGCCGCGGAGCCGCCCGTCGGCATGGGCGTCGAGGCCATGCGCGACGAGAAGGAGAAGGTCTTCCGGGCGATGCGGCCGATCGCGCCCGCCGACCTGGTGCGGGGCCAGTTCGAGGGTTATCGCCGCGAAGATGGCGTCGCGCCCGATTCCGACGTGGAGACCTTCGTGGCGCTGCGGTTCTTCATCGACTCGTGGCGTTGGGGCGGGGTGCCGTTCTACATCCGCGCCGGGAAGAACCTGCCGGTCACGTGCACCGAGGTGCGGGTCGAGATGAAGTCGCCGCCCCAGCAGGTCTTCACGGAGTCGTTGCCGACGGCCGGCGACACGAACTACTTCCGGTTCCGCCTCAACCCCAAGGTCGCCATCGCGCTGGGTGCGCGCGCGAAGACGCCGGGTGAGGACTTCGTCGGCCGGCAGCTCGAGCTGTACCTCTGCGACCAGCATCCCGACGAGATGAAGCCCTACGAGCGGCTGCTCGGCGACGCGATGTCCGGCGAGACGTTGCTCTTCGCGCGTGAAGACGGTGTCGAGGCCGCGTGGGCGGTCGTCGAACCGGTGCTCGAGCACCACGCGCCGGTGATCTCGTATCCGGTGCGCTCGTGGGGTCCGAGCGAAACCGCCGCGCTCATCGAAGCCGATGGCGGCTGGCACGACCCCGTTGTCGAATAGCGTCGTCGCATGATCATCGTGGTAGCGGCGCTCAAGGGTGGAGTCGGCAAGACGACGACGTCGGTGTATCTCTCCGCGCTGGCCGCGGCGAGTCGCCGCACTGCAACGCTGGTGGATGCCGACCCGCAGGCGAGCGCGGCGGACTGGGTCGAGAACGCGGGCGACGACCAGCTCGAACGGATCATGCTCGTCGAGGCGCCGACCGAGCGGTTGCTCGCGAAGGCGCTCGATCGCATCGCCCCCGACGAGATCGCGATTGTCGACACCCCGCCCGGCAACGAGCGGTTGTTGGCCAAGGCGATCGACGCGGCCGACAGCGTCGTGGTGCCGACGCGCATCGGGGGAGTCGAGACGCATCGGGTGGAGGCGGTGCTCGAGCTCGTGCCGATCAACATCCCGCTCGGCCTCGTGATCTGCTCGGCCCGCACGTTCACGCGCGACTACCAGGACGTGGTCGCATCGTGGGACGAGGCCGGGGTCGCGGTGTGGGGATCGGTGCCCGAGCGGGTTGCGATCGCATCGGGCCCCGAGGCGGAGCTGTCGCTCGACGGCCTCCACGCGTACCGCAGCGTCTGGCGCCGCGCGCAACGCGCCGAGCGCACGTAATCGCTTCCCGGGTTACGGGCGGAGTGCGCCCGGGAGCGTCCACCAGTGGACGATCTCGGCCTGCGCGGTCGCGAGCGAGATCTGCCCCGAGCAGACCTGGGCGTGCAGGCGGTTCTCGATCACGTCCTTGGCGCGCGCCCCGCCGCGGCCCGCGTAGGGCTCGGGCCACAGATTGCGGATGTCGTTGCTGCCGCCGAGCTCGAGTGAGATCAGGTGATCGACCTCGTACGCGTACGGGGCATGGCTCGTGATCCCGTACTCGGCGTACACCGCCCGTTTCTCGGCGTCGGGCACCGACCGCACCGACTTCGAGTAGTTCGGCACGCACACCTGCGCCGCGGTGACGGGAAACGTCGCACCGGGGCTGAGTCGCGGGTTCGGCTTCGGGATCCCGTTGGTACCCGTGGGCAGGGTGGCGCGCGGCCCGGGTGTCGACGTCGTCGGGGCGACGGTGGTCGACGATCCCGGCGCGGCCGACGGTGTCGACGCAGCCGTGCAACCGGCGAGCGCGAGCACGCCGCAAGCCGCGGTGACGATCGCGACGGTTCTCGCTGCACGCGCTCGGATCGACACTGCGTTAGAGCGTCTCCCCGCCGCGACCCTGTTGGATCAGCGGGATGTACTCGTCGAGCTCGGCACGCGTCGCGGCGTCGGTGAGGTCGACGACGCGACCCTGCTCGGCCGACATGTACGCCGCCATCGTGAGCCGCACGATCTCGAGGCCGTACTCGAAGTCGAGGAGCGCGGACCGGCCCGCGCGGAAGGCCGCGAGCGCGTCGACGTGCTCGTCGGTGTACCCGTAGAGGTCGGGTTCGTTCGGTTGGATCGTGAGCAGGCCGCGCGTGGCCGTGGCCTTCTCGAGCGCGAGCTCGGAGTCGGAGACCGCGGCAGCCGCGGCGTCGCCGACGAACACCTCGAGGGGGGAGCGGAGCGTGTTCGCCTCGAGCGCGTACCCGGGGCCGATACCGTCGACGAGCAACCGCAGACCCTGCTTGTCGTACATCCACGAGACGGTGAACTGCGCCTTCGTGCGTTGCCCGGTCTCGGGATTGCGGTAGGTGACCATGCCCGTCGCGAAGTCTTCGGCCGGTGTACGCGAGTAGTCGACCCCGTGCCGTTCGAGCAGCTCCGCGCGCCAGCGTGGCTGGCCCCACTTGAGCAGACCGACGTCGGCCGACACGGTCTGCGGTTCGAGGAAGCGTGGTGCGCGCCCGGTGGGCGTGAGCAGGTACCAACCGACGGCGAGGCAGTGACACCCCATGTCGGAGAGCACACCGCCGCCCTGCAGCGTCGGATCCCAGAACCAGGCACTGTGCGGGCCCGCGTGCTCCTCGCCCGAACGGGCCAGCACGAGTGGCCCCATCGCAGCGGAGACCCCGGCGAGCTGCGTGCGCGCGTTCTGCAGCATCTTCATGTGGATCTGGTTCTCGAAGTACGCCGTCGGTGCACCGATCCGGTTCGCCAGCTCGAGCACACGGCGGGCCTCGGGCAGGTTGCGGGCGAGCGGCTTCTCGCAGATCAGGCCCCTGAGGCGTGCGCCGTCGGCGACCGCGGCGGCGATCTCCTCCATCACCGCGACCCGGCAGAAGTTCGGAGCGAAGATCGCGACCACGTCGACGTGCGCGGCCATCTCCCGCACGCTCCCGAACACGCGCGCGTCGCCGAGACCACGCGCCCGGGCCGATTCGGCGAGCGCCTCGGGCGGAGTTCGCGACGTGATGCCCGCGACCTCGATACCGCGCACGCTCTCGAGCGCGCGGAGATGGAAGCCGCTGACGAACCCGCCGCCGATGATGCCGTACCGCAGCGTCTCCATGGTGTGGCTCCGCGACCGCCTAATCGTCGAACGTGTTCGGGGGCAGATCGGCCGGCAGCGTCCTGGCCGGCTCGCAGGTGGTCTCGAGCTCGACGTGACGGCCCTCGGCCGACGCGGTGGTCGATGCCGTCATGAGCTCGAGCACGTGCAGTGCGAGGGCGCTCGACGCGCGATGCGCGCGACCCGTCCGCGAGGCCCAGATCATGTCGGCCAGGCCGATGCCCCGCTGCTGTGGGAGGTACGGGCGGCGCAGCTCGATCTCGGTCCAACTCTGGTCGGCGACGCCGCGGATCATGACCGGCCCGTCGAAGGTGTTGGGGTTCGGCACCGACAACGTCGCTTCGGTGCCATAGATCTCGATGTTGCGGTAGCGGCTCGCCTGCACGTCGAAGCTCGTGACGAGGGTGGCCACGGGACCCGACGCGAAATCGATGACGGCCGCGACGTGCGTGGGCACTTCCACGTCGATGCGCTCGCCGTGGCGCGGCTTCGAGGTGATCGTGCGCTGCGCGTGGGTGATGCGCGTCGACCCGGTGACCCGGCGAGCCGGCCCGAGCAGCGAGACCAGCGCCGTGAGGTAGTACGGGCCCATGTCGAGCATGGGGCCCGCGCCGCGCTCGTAGAAGAGATCGGGGTTCGGGTGCCAACTCTCCGGGCCGGAGCCGAGCATGAACGCGTTCGCGCCCACCGGTTCGCCGATCAGGCCCCGCTCGATCACGTCGCGACAGGTCTGGAAACCGACGCCGAGGAAGGTGTCGGGCGCGCAGCCGAGCCGCAGGCCGAGCTCGTCGGATCGCGCGACGAGGGTTCGACCTTCCGCGAAGTCGACGCCGAGCGGCTTCTCGCTGAACAAGGCCTTCCCTGCGTCGAGCACCGCGCCGGTCACCGTCGCGTGCATCAACGGCGGCGTGAGGTTGACGACCGTCTCGATGCCGGGGTCGGCGAGCACCTCGTCGTAGCTCAGCACACGCGGGATGCCGTGCGCCTCGGCGAGCTGCGTGGCGCGTTCGGGCAACGCGTCGGCACACGCGACGAGATCGATGAACTCGAGCTGGTTCAGCGTGTGCGCGTACTCGGGGCTGATGACGCCACAGCCGACGATCGCGACGCTGCTCACGAACGTCCTCGCGACAATCCGTTCTCGACGAGGTAGTGATAGCTGCGTTCGACGGCATCGAACATGTCGGTGTCGCACCGATCGAGCTCGATGATGTGCCAGCGGGCCGCGGGTGCGGCGGCGAGCACTCCGGGAACGTCGATCGCGCCGTCGCCGACGGCCACCATCGACTCCGACGGCTCGCAGGCGGGGCCGTCCTTCACGTGCAGGAGCGTGGCGCGTGCGCCGAGCTCGCCGAGGAGCTGTACGGGGTCGACGCCGCCGACGCGCGCCCAGTACACGTCGACCTCGGCCACGACGGAGTCGTCGACGAGATCGAAGAGGTGGAGCAGCGCGGGCCGGTCGTCGATCACCGACTGCAGCTCCCAGAAGTGATTGTGGTACCCGAGCGTGAGCCCGCGGGCCCGTGCCCGCTCGTTCGCCGCGTTCACGAGATCAGCGGCGGCGCGGATCGCGTCGAGATCGGCGAACGACTTCGGCCCGATCGCGGGGATCACGACCGTGTCGCACCCGAGCACCTGGTGGTCGTCGAGCGCGCGTTCGTACTCGTCGGGCTGCGCGGCGAGGCCCACGTGCGCGCTCGACGCGACGAGACCCGCGTCGTCGAGCGTGCGCCGTACCTGGGCCGCCGTGAGCCCGTGGAAGGTCGCGGTCTCGACCCCGACGAAGCCGATCCGCCCGAGCCGCGCGAGCACGGCGGGGAAGTCGACGGCCGATTCCTCGCGCAGCGAGTAGAGCTGAACCGAGACGTCGGCGGTCATGCGCGTGCGACGCTACTCGTCGGATCTCTGCGGTTGACTCGTGCGTTAGTAATCGCTTACATTTGCGCACATGGACGCCGCGCTCAAGGCTCTCGCCGAACCGCGGCGACGCGAGATCCTGCGCATCGTGTGGGATCACGAGGTCGCGGCGAGCGACATCGCCGCGCATTTCGACGTGACGCGGTCCGCGATCTCGCAGCACCTGTCGGTGTTGCGCGAGGCCGACCTCGTGGTGGAGCGCCGAGAGGGAACGCACCGCTACTACCGCGCGAAGCCGGAGACGGTGGCCGAGCTGCGCGCGTTCCTCGACGACTACTGGACGAGCGGTCTCGGGCGCCTGCGGGTTGCTGCCGAGGCCGCAGAACGAAGGAGACGTGACCGCTGATGGCCGAGCTCGTGCGCGAGGTCTTGATCGATGCCTCACCGAAGACCGTGTTCGAGTTCCTCACGGTGCCGAGCCGGCACGTCGAGTGGCAGGGCACCGAAGCGGAGCTCGACCCGCGGCCGGGCGGTGTGTTCCGCGTGCTGGTCGGCGGCAACCATCATGCCGCCGGCGAGTTCGTCGAGGTCATTCCGAACGAGAAGGTCGTGATCACGTTCGGGTGGGACGTGCCCGGTCATCCGATTCCTGCCGGCTCGACGATCGTCGAGTACACGCTGCACGCAGAAGGCGACAAGACACGGCTTCGTCTCGTGCATCGCAACCTTCCCGACGACGCGGTTGTGCAACACACCCACGGCTGGGACCATTACCTCGCGCGTCTCGCGATCGCCGCTCCCGGCGGCGACGCCGGACCCGATGCCGGCCCTGCTGGTTCCTAGCCCGACCTCAGAGGAGCACGCGATGGAAGTCGAGTCCTACGAGCACGGTGTCCCGTCGTGGGTCGACCTGGGCACGCCTGATCCCGCGAAGGCGGGCGCGTTCTACGCCGCCCTCTTCGGTTGGACGATTCCACCAGGTCCGCCGGAGGCGGGTGGCTACGCGATCGCCGAGCTGCGCGGCCGCCCGGTCGCGGGCATCGGCCCGCAGCAGAACCCGGGCCCGCCGGTGTGGGCCACGTACGTCAACGTCGACGACGCCGACGCGATCGTGGGGAAGGTCACGGGCGCCGGCGGGATGGTGTTCATGCCGCCGATGGACGTCATGGACGTCGGCCGGATGGCGTTCTTCGCCGATCCGCTGGGCGCCGCGATCGGGGTGTGGCAGCCGAAGCTGCACAAGGGCGCCGGCATCGTGAACGAGCCCGGGACGCTGACCTGGAACGAGCTCATGACCACCGACACCGACGCCGCCGCGAAGTTCTACGCGGCGGTGTTCGGCTGGGATGCGGTGACGCACGGCGAGGGTGCGAGCGCCTACACGGAGTTCCAGGTGGGCGGCCGGTCGATCGCCGGGATGATGCCGAAGCCTGCGGAGATGCCCGCCGAGGTGCCGCCGTACTGGGGGGTCTACTTCGCGGTCGCCGACACCGACGCCACGGCGGCGCAGGTGTCGGAGCTGGGCGGAACGGTGATGATGCCTCCCAGAGACATCGAGCCGGGCCGGTTCGCGATCGCGATCGACCCCACCGGGGCGATCTTCAGCGTCATCACCATGAAGCCTTCCTGAGACTCCCTACCGCTGAGTAGGCCAGACTGCCTACCGCGCGGTAGGCTGACGTCCTTCAGGCCGACCCGCCGGTTCTGGCCGCCAGCCGAGGAGCAACCCGATCGTGGTGTCATCGACGGCGGTGGTAGCCGAGCCCGACGCGCCCGGTGTGGCCCGCCGGGCCCGCGTCCCCCGTGGCGAACTGCCCCCCGACGAGCGGATCAACGTCCGGTCGTCGATCCCGTTCATCCTGGTGCACTTCGTGCCGTTCCTCGCCGTGTTCACCGGGGTGACGCTCAAGGTGCTGGTGCTCGCGTTCGTGACCTTCAGCGCACGGATGTTCTTCATCACCGGCGGTTACCACCGGTACTTCTCGCACCGCACGTACCGGATGGGTCGTGTCCCGCAGTTCGTCATGGCGTTCGGTGGAACCATGGCCACCCAGAAGGGTCCGCTCTGGTGGGCCGCCCACCACCGCGACCACCACAAGTTCGCCGACACCGACCGCGACACCCACTCGCCCCAGCGTGGGTTCTGGTGGAGTCACGTCGGTTGGATCCTGTGCGACAAGTTCGCCCCGTCAAACCAGGACAAGATCCGCGACTTCGCGAAGTACCCCGAGCTGCGGTTCCTCGACAAGCACGACTGGATCGGGCCGTGGACGCTCGCCGTCACCTGCTACCTGATCGGTGGTTGGAGCGGGTTGCTGATCGGGTTCTTCGCGTCGACGGTCGTGCTCTGGCACGTGACGTTCACCGTGAACTCGCTTGCCCACGTGTTCGGCCGGCGCGTCTACGACACGCCCGACACGAGTCGCAACACGCTGCTCGTCGCCATCGCGACGGGTGGCGAGGGATGGCACAACAACCATCACCGGTACCCGTGGTCGGCCCGTCAGGGCTTCCACTGGTGGCAGGTCGATACCACGTACTACATCTTGCGCGGCCTCAGCCTGATCGGGATCGTGCACGATCTGCGGCCGGTTCCGGCCGAGGTGGTTGCGGAAGCGACGCGCCTGCCGCACCAAGACGTGCGGGCGTTCGTTCCGCCGGCGCCACGAGGCTGATCACGGCTCGCTGATCAGCGGGCAGTGTTCGCGACGAGGAGCTCGTAGTCGTCGACGTGGCGGCCGAGCACCGCGAGGCTCTCGGTCCAGAACCCACCGTCGTGCACGTCGATCCCGAACCTTGCGGCGAGGGTGACCGCGTCGGCCATCCCGACGGTCGACAACAGGTCGTCGTACCCCGAGCGGAAGCGGTCGGGGTCGTCGAGGTAGCGCGCGTACAGGCCGATGCCGAACAGCAGACCGAACGTATACGGCCAGTTGTAGAAGGGCGTGAAATAGTGCGGTTTCACGGCCCACATGAACTCGTGGCGATGGTCGGGGTGGAGGCCGTCGCCGTACGCGGCCTCCTGTGCATCGAGCATCAGCGCGCTCAGGTCGGCCACCGAGAGGCTGGTCCGTCGGCGGCGCGCGCAGAGCTCGGTCTCGAAGAGGAAGCGGCTGTGGATGTCGACCACCACCTGCGCCGCGCCCACCAGGTGCGTGTCGAGCAGTGCGAGTCGTGCGTCGTCGGCTGACGCGTTCGCCGCGGCCTGCTCGAACAGGAGCGTCTCGCAGA
>DAIQOP010000326.1:0-3425 GCA_036787815.1 Actinomycetota bacterium | reverse complement strand
ACGTGAAGAAGGCCGAGACCGGCATCATCTACATCGACGAGATCGACAAGATCGCCCGCAAGGCCGAGAACCCGTCGATCACCCGCGATGTCTCCGGCGAGGGTGTGCAGCAGGCGCTGCTGAAGATCCTCGAGGGCACCACGGCGTCGGTGCCGCCCCAGGGTGGGCGCAAGCACCCGCACCAAGAGTTCATCCAGATCGACACCACCAACATCCTGTTCATCTGCGGCGGCGCCTTCGCCGGGATCGACCGGATCATCGAGTCGCGCACCGGCAATCGCGGTGTGGGCTTCGGTGCCGACATCCGCCGCGCGTCCGACAAGAACCTCGGCCTCATCCTCTCCAACGTGCTGCCGGAGGATCTCCTGAAGTTCGGGCTCATCCCCGAGTTCATCGGGCGCCTCCCGGTCATCGGCGCGGTGCGCAACCTCGACCAGGCCGCGCTCATGCGCATCCTCGTGGAGCCCAAGAACGCGCTGGTGCGCCAGTACCAGAAGTTCTTCCACTTCGACGACGTCGAGCTGATCTTCACCGACGACGCGCTCGACGCCGTCGCCGACGAGGCGCTCAAGCGGGGCACCGGCGCGCGTGGTCTACGGGCCATCCTCGAAGACGTACTCCTCGAGGTGATGTACGAGCTGCCGTCGCGCAGCGACATCGTGCGCTGCCTCGTCGACCGCGAAGTCGTCCTCAACGGCATGAGCCCCACGCTCGTCACCGAGGAAGAATCCCGCCGCAGCGCGTAATTTCTCGCTCACTGCGAGGCGCGACCAGAAGTCACGCCAGGCGGGCGGTGAAGCGGCCGGCAGTGTGCTCGACGCGGAGGGCGACGCCGAAGCAGTCGGTGAGCACCGTGTCGGTGAGGGTCTCGGCGATGGCGCCCGACGCGATCGTCTCGCCGTGTCGCAGAACGAGCGCGTGCGTGAAGCCGGGTGGGATCTCCTCGAGGTGATGGGTCACCAGCACCACGGGCGCCGCCGCCGACGCGGTGGCGAGACCGGCGAGATCGGCGAGGAGCTGCTCGCGACCGCCGATGTCGAGGCCGGCGGTCGGCTCGTCGAGCAGGATCAACTCGGGTTCGCGCATGAGCGCTCGCGCGAGCAGCACGCGCTGGCGCTCACCGGCAGACAGCGTGGGGAACGGGTGCTCGGCGAGCGGGCCGCAACCGAAGCGGTCGAGCAGGTCACGGGCGCGACGACGATCGCCGTCGTCGTATCGGTGCCACCACGGGGCGAGGGCCGCGTGCTTGGCCGTCATGACGACCTCGGCCGCCGTCATCCGCGGCTCGAGCACCGACGCGATCGCCGGCGACGAGAACGCGATGCGTTCCCGCAGGGTGCGGACGTCGCAGCGACCGAGCAACTGCCCGAGCACCTCGACCGACCCGCGACTCGGGTGCTGGTAGAGCGCGGCCACCCGCAGCACCGACGTCTTGCCGGCGCCGTTCGCGCCCAGCACGACCCACCGGTCGGCCGCCTCGACGCGCAGGCTCACCCCCCGCAACACGTCGGTCGAGCCGAACCGCAGGTGCACGTCGTCGAGCAGGAGCGCGCATCCCATCACGCCGCATTCTGCCCGACCCGTCGGTCGACGAATGCGTCCCCGGTACGACGCTCGCAACCGATGCGCGACGAACGTCGTGCCGACACTTCACACGCCGGGGCTACCGCCCGAGAATCTGCTGCAAGGCCTGGTACGACGGCACGTCGGCTTGCGGGGGCATCGGCGCGGCGGCGGTGATGAACACCAACTCGACGACGTCGCCGTTGCGGAGCACGTAGCCGGCCGGGTCGCCGTGCCGTTCCTTGCCGTTCACGGCCCAGCGCAAGACGCCGGGCTTGCCGTTGCAGAGGTCACCATTGCGCCGGTCGACTCCGACGAACGTGATCGCGCCCGTGCCGAGCTTCCATCCGCCGTACCGGAAGTAGAGCCCGAGGGTGGCGCGATCCCCCGTCTCGTCGGCGGCCAACGGCTCCAGGTGGATGATGCCGTCGTCGTGGCTGTGCAGCCCGGCGTACAGACGGCCGTGGGAACCCGCGCGCGCGGGTCCGCCTTGGGCGTCGCTCCCCGGTAGCCAGCGCCAGCTCGGTACCCATGCCCCGCAGTCGTCGACGCCCAAGGCGACGTGCCAGTGGTCCTGGAACGTCAGCCCGGTGGCACGCGGTCCGACGTTGGAGGCCGAGGCTGCGGAATGGTGGCGGCGGCTCGACCAGGTCGCGACCCCTGCGATCGCAACGACGATCAACAGTGCCGCGAGCGCGAGCGCTCCTTGATGCGACCGCCGCGGAGCGGGATCGGTCTCGTCGCCGATCAACTCCGTCCCCACACGCACCCTCCGCTCCGAGCTATGAGCGAGCGCTCGATTACGGGCAGGGAACGCCTTTGTAGTCGTCGCGGACGAAGGGAGCGATCGGTGGGATCGCGCCCGCGGGCGGGGCCGGCCTCGACACCCACGTACCGAAGTCCTGGGTGACGAAGAGCGTGCCGCTGCGACAGTACGCACCGACGCCGAGCGACGTGAGTCCGGGGTTCAACATCGCGGTGCGGTGCGGTGGCGAGCTCATGAACGCGACGTGTGCCGAGCCGGCGGTACCGAACGATCCGTTGCCCTCGTAGATGTTCTCTTCGAGGGTTCGGTACCGATCGCTGTACGACGGCGAACCGAACAACGAACCCAGGTTGCGGTGGGAGAACGAGCCGGTGCGGGCCATCGTCGACGACCAACTCGTCGCGAGGGTCGACAGCTGCGAATCCCAGGTGAACGCGTTCAGGCCACGCGCGCGGCGTTCTTCGTTGGCGCGGTAGAAGACTTCCTTCGAGATGCGTTGCTCGGGCGTGCCGCCGTCGTGCGGATCGGGAGTCCATTGGCCGCTCGCCGACGCGGTGTAGACGCCTCCGTCTTCGGTGGCGAGCCAGTAGCCGCCGCCCGGAGACGCCGCCGAGGCGGCGGTGGGCGAGAGCATCGCCGAGCCTCCGCCGGAGCCGAGGAAGTGCGCCGTGCCGAAGCCGAAGATGCCGCCGTCGTGTGCCACCAGCCAGTAGCCGCCTCCGCGCGCAGGGCGGTCGATGCCGATGATCGGCGAGTTGAGCAGCTGCCCGCCGGTCGAGCCGTAGAAGGGGGCGTCGCCGAAGCCGAAGATGCCGCCGTCGGAGGCCGCCAGCCAGTAGCCGTGGCCCTTCGGGCTCGCCGCGATCGCGACGATGGGCCGGAAGAGGCGCATGCCGCCCGTGGAGCCGTGGAAGCGGGCGTCGCCGAAGCTGAAGATGCCGCCGTCGGAGGCCGCCAGCCAGTAGCCGCGGCCACTCGGTGTGGCGGCGACTCCCACGATGGGGCGGTTGAGGTGGATGGCACCTGTCGAGCCGTAGAAGTGCGCGTCGCCGAAGCTGAAGATGCCGCCGTCGGACGCGACCAGCCAGTAGCCGCG
>DAIQOP010000106.1:0-12654 GCA_036787815.1 Actinomycetota bacterium | reverse complement strand
GAGCCTCCGGGCCCCGTGACGGGCGTGCCCGCGACGACGGGGATCGGCAGGCCGGTCGCCGCGTTCGCGAGCAGCGCACGCGCGTCGGGACGCACCGAGTGGCTGCGCGCACCGATCGACCGCCTCGAGTCGGGCCCGAGGCCCTGGCCCGGCGGGGTCTCCGGGCCGTTCGTGCCGCGCGGCAGATGACCAACTGCGGCGCGAAGCGAGTGCAGACTGTGCTGCCGGGCGATCGTGCGGGTCGCGACGGCCGGGCGTGACGACGGCGCGGCCGCGGCCACCGCGTCGGTGCTCGACGCGACGAGAGCCGGAGCGAGCGCGGCGACCATCGCCACCACCGTGCCCGAGATCACCGCTCGTGACGGACGTGAACCGAACAACCTCATGTGGTCCTCCTCGTTGACCGGGCACTCCACGGTCGCCACCCTTCGACCGCGCGCCGTCGTTCTGCTCGGTGTCGAGCCGAGACGTAGCCGGCGCGCACGCAGGCTAAGCCGGGAGCGCCCGGTCGCCAAGGGCCGATCGAGATCTCACGGCGCACATTGGGCGCTGGGTACTCCAGGGAACACTGACGGTCCAATGTGCTCACGAGATCCAGCGTGTCGGAGACTCCGCCTGGCGGCTCAGCCCTGGGCACGTAGCGCTCCCGAGAGCACCTCTCGCATTGCCACTGCCCCGCAGACTCGATGAAACTGCAACCTGAGCCGGAGCGACCGGACGGGAGGCAGCATGCCCGAGGAGTTCGAGGGGGATCTTGCCGGAGCCGTGTTCTGGGGCGCCGATCTCAGCGGCGCCCGCTTCCGCGACGTCAACCTCACCGACGCGACGATCAGCCACGCCTGGCTTGTCAACGTCGACATCGACGCGCTGGTCCACAACGTCGTCATCAACGGCGTCGACGTCACCGCGTACGTGAACGAGCGCGACCCGTGGTACCCGTTGCGCGCGATGCTCCGTCCTTCGCACACGGAGGGCATGCGCGCAACGTGGGCGGCGCTCGAAGACGAGTGGGCGAAGACGATCACCCGGGCCCGAGCTCTCCCCGAAGACACGCTGCACGAGTCGGTCGACGACGAGTGGACCTTCGTCCAGACGCTGCGACATCTCGTCTTCGCGATGGACAAGTGGTTCACGGCGCCGATCCTCGGAGAGGGCTTCCACCCGATCGGGTTGCCGAACAGCGGCTCCGTCGACTTCCCGTGGCCCGGCCTCGACTACGACCTGACGCCGTCGGTCTCGGAAGCTCTCACCGTGCGCGCGGATCGCGCAACGCGCTTTCGTGACTATCTCGCAACGGTTGCCGCGACCGACCTCACACGGCCGGTCGAGGTCCTCGAGAACGGCACGAACCCCGTGCAGGAGTGCCTCTTCACGGTCTTCGAGGAGGAGTTCTGGCACAACCGCTACGCGCAACGCGACCTCGCGCGGCTCGAAGCGCACGAATAGGCCCGCTCCCTCCGGTTGCCTGTCGTCGTCTCACTCGAGCACGGCCTGTGGCGGCGAGTGCAGGAGACGCCGGTTCACGAGATCGAGTTGGGACGCCGTGACCGTCTGCAACGACGCGAGCTGGCGCGGCGAGAGCCGATCGCACACCCACTCCCAGTGCAGTGCGACGGCGTCGCCCGGCTGCAACGGTCCGGCGAGCCCGTAGCCGTCGCGGGCGATCAGCGCCGACTCGATCGCTGATGGCCCGAGCGAGAGGGTCCGGCCGTCCCAACGCAGCGGCCGGGCACGTACCGTCGCGCGGTCGTCGGCGACCGCCTCGACGCGACCCCAGCGGATACGGCACCGGTCGAGCACGTGCAGCGGCTCGCCGCCGTCGGAGCCGCGCAGGAGGCCGACCCACGGGTACACGGCGAAGACGTGAAATCCGTGCTGCGCGAGCGGCGCGGCAGTGATCACCTCGGAGAGCCGTGACCATGCGCGCCCCGCCGGACCGCGAAAGCGCGCCTCGAGCGACGTCGCCAGCAGCGGGATCGGCACGTGCTCGAGGAGGTCGTTTCCGATCCAATACGCCTCGACCACCCGCCGGTCGAGTGGATCGTCGATGCCGTTGGCGGCTGCGATGAGCTCGAGGTAAGGCCACGCACCGTCGAAGCCACGAGCCAGGGACCGCAGGTCGCCGTCGACCACGCCCGAGGCCGCGTACTCCAGCAGGGTCCGGTGCTCGTCGGGGCCGCAGTAGCCGAGCGAGTTCGGCGGATACGCGAACCTTGCGAACAGCGTGGGACCGGACGCAGTCGTCACAGCGCTGAAGGCTCGACGGCCGGGGATTGCGACTGTCTCGTAGCGACGCACGCGAGCGCGACGCCCGTCGCGATGATGATCAACCCGGCGGCCTGCGGCCGAAGCGCGACGCCCTGCGCCGCCGCGTTCAACGCTGCGGTCACGAGCGCGCCCGCGACGAGGACGGCGGTGACGTCGACTGCTTGCGCCCGTGCGAGGGCCGCGAACCAGCACACGACGTACGCGCAGAGGAGCACGCCGGTGAGCAGAGCCCAGCCCCACGCGTCGGCGCCGAGACCCACAAGCACGTGAAGGCGGCCGGTGACCGCGACCCACATGACCAACGCGGCGACACCGATGCCCATGCGCGCGGCGCCGAGCGTCAGCGCGGATCGCCGAGCGAGCAGCCGCTTGGCGATCACGACCTCGACCGCCCAGCACAGCGTCGCCGCGAGGATCAGGGTCGACGCGGCGTCCGCCCGCAGCGAGGGCCAACCACTGGTGAGCTTCGCCTGGCCGACCACCAGCAGCGCAATCGCGCCGACATGCCCGGCGTTGAGCCGCTCGCGGAGCAGCGGCACCGCGAGCAGCGCGACCCACACCACGAGCGTCTTCTGCAGGAACGCGGCGTCGGTCGAGCTCGCACGCTTGAGTCCCTCGAAGAACAACACGAACGGGATGGCACCGCCGATGACGCCGACCGCGAGGAAGCCCAACCGCTCACGCGACGTGAACGGCACACGTGCCTCGCTCGAGGGGCGCAGACGCGTGACGCCGACCGCCAGCGAGGCGAGGAGGACGGCGGCAACCAAGTTCTTGCTCGTCGTGTACACGGTCGCGTCATGGAAATGCTTCGTGCCGTAGCCGTTCACGAACACCGATACGCCGCTGATCGCGGCCGTGACGAACGCGAGCACGATCCCCGCTGTGCGAGTCCGCGGCACCATCATGAGTCCTCCTGCGCAGCATGCAACGAACGATGAAGGGCGACGAGCTCGGCCGCGTCGGCCGGGTCGAGAGTCTCGACCGCGAGGCCCGTGTGCACGAGAAGCCAGACGCCGGGCTCGACGGTTCGCCCGTCGAGCGTGAGCACGGCGAGCGACACGCGTCGCTCCGCGCCGTCGACGTCGACGACGGCCTCGCGCCCCGCGCCGTCGACGGAGAGCACCCGCGCGGGCATGGACAGGCACATCAGCCGATACCGGCGATCTCGGCGGCGATCCGCTCCGCGACGTCGGTCACGGCGCGACGAACCGGTTGCGACAGCTCTTCGCCGTGACCAAAGTCCGCGCCTTCGACTCCGAACACGATGAGCCGCGTCGGCATCCGGCCGAGCGCGCGGCCCAGCGCCGCGGCCGTGCCGATTCCCAACGCGTGGCTGCCGGCGGCCGCGCCCGACGAATCACCGAGTACCCCGACGTCGTCGCCAACGTCGACTCGCCGTACCGTGCCGGGCGCGGTGCGATCGGAGCGAAGCGCGTCGACGACGATCGCGAGGTCGACACCGGCCCACGCGTCGACGAGGCGTGCCGGTTCACCGTCGAGCTCGACCAGGCGCACGGCGCGGGCCACCACATCGGTGGCGAGCGCATCGAGCACGGCGGGGCCGGCGCCGTCGTCGCGCCGGTAGCGGTTACCGACCCCGATGACGACCACCCCGCTCACGTGCGTTCCACCCGCATGTCGAGGAAGTGCGTCGCGCAGGAGATGCACGGGTCGTAGTTGCGGATCAGCTGTTCGCATCGGTGCCGCAAAGCGTCGTCGTCGAGCGTGGCGTTGGCTTCGACGAAATGGAAGAGGTCGTGCTCGATCGCCGGCTGGTTCTGCGAGGTCGGCGGCACGATGCGGGCGTCGACGATCGTGCCGTCGGCCGCAAGCTCGTAGCGATGCCACAGTGTCCCGCGAGGTGCCTCGGTCCACCCGCACCCCACGCCCGCCCTCGGCTCGACCGCGACCGCCGGGTGATCGGGTTGCTCGTACGCGTCGATGATGCTGAGCGCGTCGGCGCAGGCGTGCACGATCTCGACGGCGCGCACGACGATGCTGCGGAACGGGTTGCGCTCGGCGGGTGAGAGCCCGGCGGTGGTCGCCGCGTCCCGTGCCTCGGGAGCAAGCTGTGAGGCGTTCAGGGCATACCGGGCGAGCGGCCCCACGAGATACTCGCCCCGCTCGAGCAGGTGCGCGTGGAGCGCGGTCGAGTGCGCGATGTGCTCCTCGACGACGTGGGCGTCGAAGTCGTCGACGGCGATGTCGAGGCCTCGCGTCGACACGAGGCGGCCGCCGAGCACCGCGTAGGTGTCGGCCGAACGCAGGGCGACGAGCTCGAGCTCGTGGGCGAACTCCGGGAACTCGAATCCCGAGACCCAGCGAACCGTCTCGAGCGCGGCCTCGAGCGCCATCAGGAGCCGTTCGCGTAGAGGTTTGAGCTCACGCCTGGTGGGCACGCGGTAGAACCCGCCGACGCGCACGTTCACGGGGTGGATCGCGCGCCCGCCGATCAGCTCGAGGATCTCGTTGCCGACCTTCTTGAGCTGCAGCCCGCGCTCGACGATGGCCGCGTGATCGGCGGCGAGGTCGATGGCGTTCTCGTAGCCGAGGAAGTCGGGAGCGTGGAGCAAGTACACGTGCAGGGCATGACTCTCGATCCACTCTCCGCAATACAGGAGACGCCGGAGCTCGTGCAGCGGTCCGTCGACGGTGACGCCGCACGCCGCTTCGATCGCGTTGCACGCGCTCATCTGGTAGGCGACCGGGCAGATCCCGCAGATACGCGCCGTGATGTCGGGGGGCTCCGTGAACCGGCGTCCGCGCAAGAAGGCCTCGAAGAACCTCGGTGGCTCGTAGATGCGAAGCTGCAGGTCGTGCACCCGGCCGTCGTGGATCTCGACGTACATCGCCCCCTCGCCCTCGACGCGCGCGATCGCGTCGACCTTGAGGGTTCGGCTCGCGGGGCTGCGATGGGTCATGGTCGCCGCTCGCTCGTCTCGGCCGCGATCGCGTCGCCGGCCTCACGGAACGGAGGGCTGCCTGCGTTGAAGGTTCGGAGCATACGAACGACCCCGCCGTCGTCGATTCCGTGATCGCGGAGCGCCTGCACCATCGACGGGAGGTTCGGCGTCTCCATCGGCCCGAAGCACCCGTAGCAGCCGCGATTGTACGACGGGCAGAGCGCGCCGCATCCTGCCTGGGTGACCGGTCCGAGACACGGCGTCCCGTGGGCCACGGTGACGCACACGTTCCCCGCGGTCTTGCACTCGACGCACACGCTGTGAGGGGAGATGCTCGGAGGTCGTCCGTGCAGGAACGCACTGATCACCTCGAGCAACTGGGTCTTCGTGATCGGACAGCCGCGCAGCTCGAAGTCGACGGGTACGTGCGCGGAGATCGGCGTCGAGTCGGCCAGGGTGGAGATGAACTGCGGCTGTGCGTACACGATCGCGAGGAACTCCTCGACGTCGGCGAAGTTGCGCAAGGCCTGGATGCCGCCGGCCGTCGCGCACGCGCCGATCGTCACGAGCCGCTTCGACGCGGCGCGCACCTCGCGGATGCGCACCGCGTCGGCCGCGGTCGTGATCGAGCCCTCGACGAGCGAGAGGTCGTACGGCCCCGCGGCGGTCGCGCGGCCGGCCTCGAGGAAGTACGACAGCTCCACCTCGCCGGTCAGCGCGAGGAGTTCGTCTTCGCAGTCGAGCAGCGTGAGCTGACAACCGTCGCACGACGCGAACTTCCACACGGCGAGTGACGGCTTCCGGAGACCGCTCGGCTCGCTCATCGGCCCCGAACCCCGAGCAGTGGCAGGAGTCGGGCCGCGTCGAGCACCGGACCCTCACGGCACACGAAGACGTCGCCGAGCTGGCAGTGTCCGCAATGCGCCACGGCGCATTGCATGTTGCGTTCCGCCGACAACCTGATGCGATCGAGCGGGACACCCTGCTCGCGCAGCGCGCGCGTCGCGAAACGCATCATCACCTCGGGGCCGCACACGAACGCGACCGTGCGCGACGCGTCGACCTGTGCGCGCGCGACGAGGTCGGTCACCACGCCGACGTGACCGTGCCAGCCCGGTCCGGCCGCGTCGACGGTGATCTCGACGTCGATGCCGGCCCCGAGACGCGACCACTGCTCGAGGTTGTCGGTGAACACGATGTCGCCGGGGGTACGCGCGCCGACGAGCACGTTGATATGGCCGTAGTCGTCGCGGTTCTCGAGCAGTTGCTCGACCACCGGTTTGAGCGGTGCCAGGCCGATCCCGCCACCGACAACCACCACGTCGTTGCCGGCGGCCGATTCGACCCCCCACCCGGTGCCGAACGGCCCCCGCACGCCGACCACTCCACCCACAGCGAGGTGCGAGAGGGCGTCCGTCACTGCGCCGACGGACCGGACGGTGTGCACGAGCGTGCCGTCCGCGCGCAACCCACTGAGGGAGATCGGCACCTCGCCGACGCCGAACACCCAGAGCATGTTGAACTGACCGGGCCGCGGGTCCGTCGGCGCGTCGATGATCGGTCGCTCGGCGATCGGCGCGACCACGAGGGTCGTCACGTCGGCCGTCTCGGCCTTCACCTCGAGCACGCGATACGGCCGCGGCAGCATGGGTTCGGCTACCGGATCCTCAGCCATCACGGGCCTTGCCGTACACGTCGACGAGCTGCATACGGGTCGCCTCGAGTCGTTGTACGAGGATCTGCGCGAACCGCCGCATCAGCGCGTAGCCGAGCGCAGGATCCGCTTCGCACTTCTCCCGCAGACACACACCGTCGAGGCCGATCGCATGCGTCTCCTGCGTCGCCTCTGCATCGAATCGCCAGGCGTACGGCGGGAAGAGCCACGACCAGCCGAGCACGTCCCCCGGTCCAAGCGTCGCGATCACGAGTGGCTCGTGCTGCGGGACGTGGATGCCCACGGCCACGCGCCCGGCGCGCAACACGTGGAAACGCTCGGCCGAATCGCCCTCACGAGCCAGCGCCGCTCCGGCCGGGAACATCTCGTTGCGACCGCAACCTGCGAGCAGGTCGAGGTGCTCCGGCGCCATGTCGGCGAAGAACGGGTGATCACCGAGCAGGTCGCGTATCGAACGTTCCGTCATGGCAGCACCTCCGATGCTCCGGCCGGGGTGAGCAACGCGCGGACCTCCGCCGTGAGGTCGATACCGACGGGACACCACGTGATGCATCGACCACATCCGACACAGCCCGACGTGCCGAACTGGTCTACCCACGTCGACAGCTTGTGTGTCAGCCACTGCCGGTACCGGTCGCGAGTCGACGCGCGGATACTTCCGCCGTGGATGTACGAGTGGCCGAGCGTGAAGCATGAATCCCACTTGCGCGTCCGCGTTGCTTCGGTGCCGGTCAGGTCGGTCGTATCCTCGACGCTGCTGCAGAAGCACGTCGGGCAGACGAGGGTGCAGTTCGTGCACGCGAGGCAGCGGCTTGCGACGTCGTCCCACTGCGGATGCTCGAGCACTTCTGCCAGCCGCTGTGGCAGCCCGTCGGCTTCGAGCGTCCGACCCATGCGGCTCGCTGCATCGTCGGTGACGGCCCGCGCCGCGCTGAGATCCCCCGGGAGAGCCGGCCGCGAAGGAACATCGCCCAGGATCTGCTCGCCGCGCTCGGAGCCGACCTCGACGAGCAACTCATGGCGCTGCGCATCGATGAGCTCGGTGAGCGCGAGATCGAAACCGGACTCGGCGCGTGGCCCAGTGTGCATCGACACGCAAAAGCAGGTGCCGCCCGGCTCGCCACACTGCACCGCGATGACGAACGCACCGTCACGACGCGACCCGTAGTCGGGATCACGGTACGAACCGCGGAGAAACACCTGATCCTGGATGTCGATCGCCGCGATCTCGCACGCGCGCACACCAAGAAACGCGTAACGAGGCGCGACCCCGTCGTCCGCTCTCGACGAGACGAAGCCGCCGTCGGGGTCGAGCCGCGCTCGGAAGAGCACCGTCTCCGGCCGGAACAGGTACTTCTTCCACGAATGCGGTCCGACCGCGTATCCGAACAGCGCCGCATCGTCGCGCTTCGACAGACGGTACGAACCAGGTCCCTGCACCTCGGTGACGCCCGCAGGAAGGTCGTCGACGGCCTCGACCTCGTCGTACACGATCGCGCCGTCGCGCACCGTCGGCGCGATCAGCGTGTAGCCGCGAGCACCGAGCGCTTCCAGGAGTGCCTGTAGCCCGTCACGATCGATCACAACGGTGCGGGGAGCCTCGCCAAGCATCGCCAAACCTGTCTCTGCCATCGCCGCGGGCACGGCAAGAACCATCGTCCGATACGCGAACATCGACCGGCGCTTCCGCGAGACGACTGATTCGCATCTCCCTTCTATCCGTTCCGTGTCGCCTCCGCCCAGTGCCGAAAGGCCCCTACGGAGATGCCCCCGGCCGGAAAGGGCCTCAAGACCCGGTGCGCGGCTCCCAAGCTACTGACGTGTACGACGATCTTCGGTGCACCGGGGCTCCGGGTAAAATCGGCGCGGTGACGGTGGCCTCACTTGTCAAAGCCTCGGGACCAAGGAAGAGACATCGGAATGACGAAGAGCGGGTCGCAGGACAGCAAGTCTCCGTCTGCGCTGATCGACGAGAGGATCGAGGAGCTTGCCGACTGGCGGGGCGAGACGCTCAGCCGGCTCCGTTCCCTGGTCAAGGAAGCCGATCCCGAAGTCGTCGAGGAGTGGAAGTGGAGAGGGGTTCCGGTGTGGTCGCACGACGGAATCATCTGCACCGGCGAGACGTACAAGAACGTCGTGAAGATGACGTTCGCCAAAGGGGCGGCTGTGAAGGATCCTTCGGGCCTCTTCAACTCCAGTCTCGACGGGAACACGAGGCGTGCCATCGACTTCCACGAGGGCGAGAAGATCAACGAGAAGGCGTTGAAGACCCTCGTTCGCGCCGCCGTGACCCTGAACCAGTCCAAGGCCAAGGCCAAGTCCCGCAGCTGATCCACGGCACGGGGCACGCAACGCTGCTACCGACACTCACCCCGCGACAATGGTCGACTCTCCGCGATTGTCGCCGTCATGCACGAGGCGGGCGCGGGCCGCGGTGTCGCCGAGCAGCGTGAGGTCGAAGAAGTCGATCGACGTCTGGATCGCGGTGTGGTCGTGAGGCGAGGGCGTGTTCTCGTAGGCCTCGGGATGGATGCCGGTGTGGAACGTCAGCAACCACTTCGGTGACGCGCTGCCGACAAAGGCCTGCTTCGCGACGGCGTAGGGCGCCGCGAGATCGGTGTCGATGTGGGCGATCAGCACGGGGATGGTGTTCCGGCCGAACGGCTGGGAGAACGGGAGGCGGACACCGTCGAAGATGGCGGCCGAGCGGAGTCGTGCGTCGACGCAGCACGGGTCGTAGACCAACCCGTAGGTCGTGGCGCCGCCGAGCGACAGTCCCGCCGCCGCGATGCGCGTGGCATCGATCTGTGATCGGAGGGGCCCGTGCAGGAGCTGCGTGAGCACGAAGCTGATATCGGCGGGTTGGTCGACGTAGTCGCTGACGATGTCGTACGGAGCCCCGCGAGTGCTCGTCAGCGGGAACTGTGGCGCGGCGACGATGTAGCCGGCACGGGCCCAGGCGCCGAACAACTGCGAGAACTTCGCCGGCGCACCGTGATAGCCGTGCGAGAACATGATGAGCGGGCGCGGGGTCATGGCCTCCGGGACGTACAGATCTGTCGGCAGCACACGCGTGGCCGAGTACGCGGCATTGCCCGGAGTCGCAGTCGGACGAGTCGTGTCGACGAAGACCTCGTGGCGCACCGTGAAGCCGAACGGCCGATGGTCGACGACGCGCGGCCGGACGGTCGTGGTGGACTTCAGGCCGGCACTCGTCGGCTTCGACGATGCTGACGCACACGCGCCGACCGCGAGCACGCACACTGCCGCGACGGCGTGACCGAACCTCACCCGCATTCCGCGGACACTAGCCATTCGCGGACGACTGCGAACTCGCAGTCGAAGCCCGGACGCATCGGCGCGTCACGACCGCGTTCACCGAGCTCGCCAGATCGCGGGTCAGCTCCAGTTCACGTCGGCACGCAAGCGGCGAGGTAATCGTCGAGCACCTCTTCGACCTTGCTCCGCAGCACTGCGTCCGGGTCGTTCGTCAGACTTCCTTCGCGAACGCGCCGGTACTGGGCGGGCATGAACTGGGCGAGCAACTCCTCGGGGATCACCGCGGCCCGGAGGTTCGCTTTCATCGTTGCGACCGCGGACACAACCGACCTCACCGGCCAGTAGTAGCGGGACCGGTCGCTGCGAGAGAACTGCCGTGCTCGATGCTGTGCGGCAATGTCGCCGCCGTAGAACTCCGACCAGTACGTGGGGTTCGCGCACATGGCGGCGTCGAGGACTCCGCGGACGCCGGAAACAGTCGACGGCTCAACAAGCACATCTTCGATGTACGACAGTGCGAACACGCCTTCCCGAAACGCATTCGTCAGCGCCGGGCCAACCTTCAGCACCGCGAAATGGTCTTCGACGAGAGCACGCAAGCCCTTCACCGTCTGGTAGTCGGTGCTGTGCGCTTCGAACGCCAGGGAGGGCTGGTCCTCGATGAACCGCACCAGCGGCGCGGTCGCGCTGCGCTCGTAGTCGTGAACGCCGGCATCGGAGAACTCGACACCCGGCTGGGTCACGACCAACCGCACCCGTTCCCACGCATCCGCGACGCCGTGCTCGACGAAGGCGGTTCGAATCAGCTCCAGCGTCTGCGCGACGTCGGCCGCGGTGGTGACGTGCATCGCTTCTTCGTCGACGCCGGCGCCGCCGGGCACAGGCACCTCAGTACCAATGACGTAGCGAATCGCCAGACGACCGGATGAACCGGACGCCGACGCATCGCCGGCCGCCTTCTCTGCCACGCACGCGAGACGCGCGGTGCGCTCGGCGATCATGGCGGGAGCAAGCGGCTGCGACGAGTCGTCGTCGGCGCATCGCATCGACGCATCCAAATGGAGCTTGCCGTAGCCGGCACTCGCGAACTGTTCGACGAGCACCTCAGCCTTGCCCATCGCATCAGCGGCGTTCTCGCCGCGCCACGGATTGGGGCCAAGGTGATCGCCTCCGAGGAGCAAGCGATCGGGTTCGAGGCCGGCCACTCGAGCCATCTCGGTGACCTGCGCGTGGAACTCGACCGGACGCATGCCCGTGTACCCACCCTCCTGATTGACCTGATTGCAGGTCGCTTCGATCAGGGCCAGGGTGTCGTGCGCGCGCGCATGTCGGAGCGTCTCCTGGAGGACGACCGGGTGCGCTGAACAGATCGAGGCCACCCCCCACGCTTCTCCGCGGTCCTTGGCTTCGACGATGTCGTCCAACGGATGGTTGGTCATCACTCCCGACACCCTCCCGGCGCGCTCTCGGCGCTAGATGTGCTCGCTTGTGATCGAATACTGCCAGATACGCATACAACAACACTTGCCGCCTGATCGTTTGACCCGTATCGTCCCCGGCGTGACCAGGACAGCCGAAACCGCGACGGAGCGAGAGGTCGCTTCGCAGCCCCGGATGTGGCGCATCGCGGCGAGGCAGACGGCACCGGAACTGCTTCGCGTCCTGACCACCCACGGACCGCTGGCGGTTGTCGGGTGCGGGACGTCATGGTTCGTCGCGCAGGCGATTGCCGCGCTGCGGGAATCCGCCGGATACGGGCCCACCGATGCGAACACGGCGACCGAGGCGCGCCTGGAGCGCGGCTACGCCGAATTGCTGGTCATCTCGCGATCCGGAACAACGACGGAAGTCGGCAACCTGCTCCGCGGACGGCCTGCAGGCACTCGAGCAACGGCGATCGTCGGCGTGGCCGACACGCCGGTCGCCCACGCGGCAGACGAAGTCGTCGTGCTCGACTACGCCAACGAGGAGTCCGTGGTCCAGACCCGGTTTGCGACTTCCGTTCTGGCTGCGGCTCGCGCGGCCTTGGGCGAAGACGTCGCCGCGCTCGCTCGATCGGCGGAGGCTGCACTGTCGAGCCCCCTTCCGCCGGGAGCGAGCGACGCGCGCCAGACCGTCTTCCTCGGTACCGGCTGGTCGATCGGCCTGGCTCACGAGGCCGCGCTGAAGTTGCGCGAGGCCACGCAGGCGTGGAGCGAGAGCTACCCGGCCATGGAATACCGGCACGGCCCCATTGCCGGGGCCGAACCAGGGACGCTGGTATGGATCTTCGGCGACGCCCCGAACGGGTTGGTCGCGCAAGTGCAGGCGACCGGTGCGAACGTCGTCGACGACGCGCTCGACCCGATGATCGACCTCGTGCGCGTACATCGGGTCGCAGTTGAGCGAGCAGCCCGGCTCGGCCTCGATCCCGATCGGCCCCGCAACCTCACCCGTTCCGTCGTCCTCGACCGCTCCATGTCCTGACCGTTCGGCCGGAAGGAACCCCGATGACGTACAGATTTCCGCGCATCACCAGCTCGGGTC
>DAIQOP010000105.1:0-12712 GCA_036787815.1 Actinomycetota bacterium | reverse complement strand
CGCACCCGGTCGGAGACCGACGCCGGCACCGCCGATACGGCCGTCGCCGAGGCCTTGTCGCCGTACCTCGACGCGGCGACGGTCGCGAGCGAGCCCGTCGCGACCGTCGCGGCAGAGATGCCAGGGGCAACGCCCGGGACGACCGAACCGGTCGTCCCGGCCGCCGCCTCGCTCGCACCGATCTCCGCTCCGCTCGACGTCGCGATCCCGCTCGACCCCGCGCCGGCGCGGCGCGCCTGGCCCGTCGAACGGCCGTTGCCCGCAGCACCACCCGCCGAGGCACTGGTGGCGAGCGCGGCTCCCGAGCCGATCGCCGACTTCACGCCGCTCTCCGACGATCTCCTGCCGCACCGCCGCTGACGCGCGCGGGAGCGCGACTCAGGCCGGCCGCGGCCTCTCGTAGCGGTACCCCACCCCACGCACCGTCACGATGCGCGTGGGTGCGGCCGGGTCGCTCTCGACCTTGGCCCGCAGCCGCTTGATGTGCACGTCGAGCGTCTTCGTGTCACCGAAGTAGTTCGGACCCCAGATCCGGTCGATGAGCACGTCGCGCGTGAGCACCCGGCCCGCGTTCGTCAACAGGAACTCGAGCAGCTCGAACTCCTTCAGAGGCAGCGCTGCGATCTCGCCCCGCACCCACACCTCGTGCCGTGCGGTGTCGACGCGCACGTCGCCGACCTCGAGCTGATCGGGCCGGTCGAGCTGCTCGACCTCCGTGTCGGTGGGCACGCGGCGCAGCGCCGCGCGCACGCGAGCGATGAGCTCGCGGAGGCGGAAGGGCTTCGACACGTAGTCGTCGGCGCCGACCTCGAGCCCCACCACCGCGTCGATCTCGCCGTTGCGGGCCGTGACCATGATGATCGGCACCCGCGAGCGCGACCGGATCTCGCGGCACACGTCGATCCCCGAGATCTTCGGCAGCATCACGTCGAGCAGCACCAGGGCCGGCTTCGTCGCGTCGAACCGCTCGAGGGCTTCGGCACCGTCGGCCGCCGTCACCACCAGGAAGCCTTCGCGCTGCAGGGTGACCGACAGCGCGTCGCGGTACGACTGCTCGTCGTCGACGACGAGCACGAGAGGTGGATCGTCTGCCATCAGGAAGCCTCGGAGAGGTCGTGCGCGGCCGGCGGCGAGGCGGGAAGCATGAGCGTGAAGGTCGTGCCCTCACCTTCGTGCGACTCGACCGTCACCTCCCCACCGTGCGCCTGCGCGGTGTGGCGGACGATCGCGAGGCCGAGCCCCGTGCCCCCGGTCTGGCGACTCCGCGCCCGATCGACGCGGTAGAAGCGCTCGAAGATGCGTTCGAGGTCGCGCGACGGGATCCCCATCCCGTGATCGCGCACCGCGATCGCGGCGCGATCGCCGCGTCGCTCCGCGGTGACCTCCACCGGCTGGCCGGGCTCGGAGTACTTCACCGCGTTGTCGAGCAGGTTGAAGATCGCGCTCACAACCTGGCGCCGGTCGCACTCGATCCGCAGGTCGGGCGGCAGGCTCGACGCGTCGATGGCGATCCCCGAGGTCTCGGCCGCGCCCCGCACCTGGTCGATCGCGTCGCCGACGAGCGCCGCGACCGGCAGCGGCTCGCGCCCGCCGCGCTCCTGCGCTTCGAGCAGGCTCAGATCGAGGAGGTCTTCGACGATGAGCGCGAGCCGCTCGCTCTCACGCACCATGCGCTCGGCGAGCTGTGCGGTCACCTCGCTCTCGCTTCCACCCGCGATCGCCTCGGCCAGCACCGCGAGCGCACCGATCGGAGTCCGCAGCTCGTGACTCACGTTGGCGACGAAGTCGCGGCGCATGTTCTCGGTGCGCCGGGCCTCGGTGACGTCGCGCACGAACGCGACCGCCCCGTTCGGGTTGCCGAGCTCCGGCAGCGGGAACGCGCGGAGATGCAGTGTCTGCCTGGGTGGGCCGAAGAGGATGAGCTCACGTTCCACGGCCTGCCCGGCCAGGGCCTGCTCGAGCAGCTCGTTGATCGCCTGCTCGGCGACGGCGTCGGAGTGGCGGGCGCCGCTGAATCGGCTCGCGGCGGCATTGCACACGAGCACCTGGCCCTCGGCGTCCACCACCATCACGCCGTCGCTCACCGCCTGGAGCACGGCGGTGAGCCGGTCGCCGTCGACGCGGAGCCGTGCAGCGTCGCGCTCGAGCTCGGCGAGCATGGCGTCGATCCGCTCCGTCGGAGACGCACCCGTCGCGTCCGTCTCACGCGGTGCCGCGAGCGCCGCGACGCGACGGTCGAGCCGGCGCGCGCTCATCAACACCGCGACCAGCAACACCACGGCGCAACCGAAGAACGCCAGCGCCAACGCCGTCATCGCCCCACCCGGTTCGTCATCCGAACCTGCCGGTGATGTAACCCTCGGTACGCGAATCGGTGGGTCGCGTGAAGATGACCTCGGTGCGGTCGTACTCGACGAGCCGGCCGCGCCGGTGCCCGTCGACGACCTCGGCGGTGAAGAACCCGGTGCGATCCGACACCCGCGCCGCCTGCTGCATGTTGTGGGTCACGATCACGATCGTGTACTCACGCTTGAGGTCGGTCATCAGGTCTTCGATGCGTGCGGTCGCGATCGGGTCAAGGGCCGAGCACGGTTCGTCCATCAGGATCACGTCGGGCTTCACCGCGATCGCGCGGGCGATGCAGAGTCGCTGCTGCTGCCCGCCCGAGAGCGCGAGCGCGCTCTTCTTGAGCTTGCCCTTGACCTCGTCCCACAGCGCGGCCGAGGTCAACGCGGCTTCGACCACGTCATCGAGCTCACCCCGCTTCACCCCGTTGATCCGGGGGCCGAACGCGACGTTGTCGTACACCGACTTGGGGAACGGGTTGGGCTTCTGGAACACCATGCCGATGCGGCGCCTCACCTCGGCCGGATCGACGCCCGGTCCGTAGAGGTCTTCGCCGTGGTACCGGACGGTGCCGGTGATCCGGGCCTCCGGCGTGAGGTCGTGCATCCGGTTGAGGCAGCGCAGCACCGTCGTCTTGCCGCACCCCGACGGGCCGATGAACGCGGTGATCTCGCGCGCGGAGACGTCGAGGTCGACGTCTTCGACCGCGAGGAGCTGGCCGTACCGCACCGACAGGTGCGAAAGCTCGAACACGGTCACGCGGGGCTCGTCGCCCGCAGGCGCCGACGCGGCGGTCGGGTGGAGTCGAGGAATCATCGTCGCGGTCTCGGGCACGGGTTTCTCCGACGTCATTGGGCGGTCGACCGACGGGAGTAGAGCGCGGTCACCAACCGGGCGAGCACAGTGAAGATGAAGACGATGCCGATGAGCGTCAACGCCGCCGCCCACGCCCGCTGCTGGGATGCGAGGAACGGTGATCGTGCGTTGTTGAAGATCTGAACGGAGAGTGTGGTGTTCGATCCGTTGAACAGCGATCGGTTCGTGCGGTACGCGGAGCCGATCACGAACAACAGCGGTGCCGTCTCCCCCGCGGCGCGTGCGACCGCGAGCAGGGCGCCGCTCACGATGCCCGGCGCCGCGGCCGGGAGCACGATGCGCACGATGGTGCGGGCCTGGCGGCTGCCGAGCGCGACGCTGCCCTCCCGCAGGTCGGAGGGGACCAACCGCAGCATCTCGTCGGTGGTGCGGATGACGATCGGGAGCATCAGGCACGCGAGGGCCAGTGATCCGGCGAACGCGTTCGGGTTGTGCGTGCGCAGCACGACGGCCGTGTAGACGAAGAGACCCATCACGATCGATGGCACACCGGTCATCACCTCGGCGAAGAACCGCAACACCCGCGCGACGAACCCGCGCTTGCCGTACTCGCTCAGGTACACACCCCCGAGCACACCGAGCGGCACCGCCATGAGGGTGGCGGCCCCGGTGACGAGCAACGTGCCGAGCACCGCCGGACCCATCCCGGGCCCCGGGTCACGCGGCGTCGGGATCTCCTTCGTGAGGAACGCGACCCCGAACACCTGGTGCCCACGGGAGACGACGTAACCGATGACCAGCGCGAGCGGCACCAGCACGACGACGAACGAGAGCGTGATGAACGCGGTGGCGAGACCGTTGCGGATCGCGCGCGAACGGTGCTTCGCCGCCGGCCCGAGGCGCGTGGTGCCCGGCACGGTGGCGACGGCGGTCATGCGCCCGCGCTCCGTGCGTCGGCCCGCGCCACGAAGGCCCGCGCGATCACACCGATGACGATGGTGATCGCGAACAGCACGACCCCGAGACCGACCAGCGCGGCGCGATACGTGTCAGTGGCCTCACCGAACTGGTTGGCGATCACCGCGGCCATCGTGTCGCCCGGGGAGAACAGGCGGCCGGTGAGCGAGGTCGCCGAGCCGACGACCAACGCGACCGCGATCGTCTCGCCCATCGCGCGCCCGAGCCCGATGAGCACGGCGCCGACGATCCCGCCCCGGCTGTGCGGGAACACCGAGCCTCGGATCATCTCCCACCGCGTCGCACCGAGCGCGGTCGCCGCCTCCTTCTGGGAGGTGGGCACCGTCGCGAAGACCTCCCGCGTGATCGACGTGATGATCGGCGTGATCATCAGCGCCACGATGACCCCGGCGGTCATGTAGCTGACCCCACTCACCGGTTGGCCCGAGAGCAACGTGTGCAGGATCGGCACGGACCGGAAGGTGCGGGCGACGTTGTCGTAGAACCCGGTGCTCTTCGGTGCCAGCACCGTCGCGCCCCAGAGCCCGTAGACGACCGACGGCACCGCGGCGAGCAGGTCGACCACGTACACGATCGAGCGGCGCAACCGGCGGGGCACCACCTCGGTGATGAAGAGCGCGATCCCGATGCTCACCGGCACCGCGAAGAACAACGCGATCGCGGAGACGAGCAGGGTGCCGGCGATGAACGCGAGCGCACCGAAGTGCTGGCCGGGCACGTCCCACCTCTTCGACGTGAAGAAGTGGATGCCCTCCTTCGAGAACGCGGGCCACGCCTCGTGGGTCGTCGAGAACGCGATCAGAGCGAGCACGACGAGCACCGAGAGCCCGGCGAGGAGCGCAACCCACCGGAACGCGAGGTCGGCAAAGCGCCCCGGGGGACGGTGGCCGTCGGAAAGGTGGGCGACGGGCGGTGAGTCGGCGACCATCAGGTGGTGGCGGACCGGGCGGTGACGAGATCAGTCGCCCGGTCCGGCTGCATGCTAGGGGATCTGGATCTTGTCGAGTTGCGCCTTGGCCTTGGCCAGCAGCGCGTCGGGAAGCTTGGCGAAGTCGAGCGACTCGGCTTTCGCCTGCCCGGCGCCCAGCACGTACTCGAGCAGCGCCTTGAGCGCCGTGCCCTTGTTGTGATCGGTCTGGTTCTCGTACACGATCATGTACGTGGGCGAGGTGATCGGGTAGGCGTCGGTACCCGGGGCGTTCATGGGTGAGACGGTGACGTCGGCGGTGACCGGCGCCGACGCCATCGCCGCCGTGGCGCCGGCGAGCGTGGGTGCGACGACCTTGCCGGCGGCGTTCTTGATCGACGCGAACGTGAGGTTCGCGGCCTTGGCGTCGGAGAAGTCGACGTAGCCAATGGCGCCGTCGGTGCTCGAGATCTTCTCGGCCACGCCGGTGTTCTTCGCGGCGCCGATGGTGTTGCTCGCCCAGTTCACGACCTTGTCGGTCCCGAGCGTCCAGTCGCTCGGCGCCGCCTCGGTGAGGTACTTCGTGAAGTTGGCCGTGGTGCCCGAGCCGTCGCTGCGGTGCACGACCACGATCGGTGTCGACGGCAGGCTTGCCGAGGGGTTGTCGGCCTTGATCTCCGGCGCGTCCCACGTGGTGATCTTGCTCGAGAAGATCTTGGCGATCGTCGAGGCCGACAGCGTGAGGCTCGTCACGCCGCTCAGCTTGTACGAGATCGTGATCGGAGCCGACACGATCGGCACGTAGAGGAGCGCGCCCTTGAACTTCGAGACGTCTGCGGCCTTCACCAGGCTGTCGGAGCCGGCGAAGTCGACGAGGCCGCCCTGGAGGTCGGTCTGCCCCTGCCCGGAACCGGTCGGGCTGTAGTTCACGGTGACGTTCTTCTGTGCGTCGCTCGTGAAGTCGCGGAACACCTGCTCGTCGAAGGCGTCCTGGAACGACGACCCCGATCCCGACAAGGTGGTCGCCGGGAGCTGCGCCCCGCCGACGGGGGTGGTGCTGCTGCCTCCCGACTTCTTGCTGCTCCCGCACGCGCCGACGGCGACGAGCATGACGACAGCGAGCGGGGCGAGACAGCGGCGGGCGGTGGTGGGCGTCATCGGGAGGGGCCTCCTCAGGGGGCGGGTGACGGGGACAGCTTGCGACATGCGGGCGGCGACCCGCTGTCCGTGGGGTGGCCAACAGGTGAACAACCGGCGACATCTCCGTAACTGCCCCGCGACCAGGGGAAACGCACTCTCGAAGTGGACGCGAGGTGACATCGAGGCGAACGGGCGGAGAACTTCGCCGCGGATGGGCCGGCGTCGTTCACGCCGGGTTGCGCCGCGACGCATGATGGAGGGCAGGGCGACACCGCCATCACGATCGGAGAACGCAGTGACGACTGAGTCGGGAGGACGCCACGGATTCCAGGAGGCGCTCGACGATCTGCGCAACGACGTGATCCGCGTGGCCGCGCTCGCGACCGAGGCGATCGGTGCGGGCACGCACGCCCTGCTCGACGCCGACCTCGCCCTCGTCGACCAGGTCGTGGCGGCCGACCGCCACATCGACGAGCTGAACCACCAGATCGAGCTCGGGGCGTACAAGCTGCTCGCGATGCAGCAGCCGACGGCGGGCGACCTGCGGGCGGTGCTCGCGGTGCTGCGGATCCTCCACGAGATCGAGCTGAGCGCCGATCTCATGGTCACGACCGCGAAGGCCGCGCGCCGGCTCTACCCCCGCGACCTCCCACCCAAGGTCCGCGGGATCGTCGAGCGCATGGGCCAGCAGGCGCAGGTGCAGATGCGCGCCGCCATCGACGCCTTCGCCGACGGCGACCTCGCGCTGGCCTCGGCGCTGCCCGACATGGACGACGTCATGGACGACCTCCAGAAAGACCTGTTCCGGGCCATCCTCGCCCCCGAGGCGCCCGACGACGGCACCCTGCAGCGCGCCGTGCAGATGGCGTTGGTCGGCCGCTACTACGAGCGGGTCGCCGACCACGCGGTCGGGATCGGCCGCTGGGTCGCGTTCATGGTGACCGGCGAGCTCCCCCGCCAGAACGAGGACCTGCCCGCCGACGCCTGAACCGGGAGCGCCCCAGCCGGCCGCGCCCGGTCGGCGAGGCTCCGGCTATTCGCCTTCGTCGTAGCCGAGATCCCACTCGAGGATCAGGTGCTCACGCTCGGCATCGCGTGCGACCCGCTCGCGATTGCGGCGGAACTGCGGGTCGTGGGGCGGCAGCAACTGCAAACGGGCCTGCGCTCGCTGCGCGAACTCCTCGATGGACTTCGGGTCGCCGAACACCCGGTGGATCTCCCAGTGGGGTGCGACCGGGCCGAGGTAGACGACGCGCACGTGCCCCTGGGGAGGGACGTTCTCGAGCTCCTCGGGTTCCATGGCCATCGCCCGAGACTATCGGGACGGCGAGTTCGCGACCGATACGCGCATTTGCGCGGTCAGCTCACCGGGCGGGTCGCGAGGGTGACCCGGAACGAGCGCGTCGCGCCGTTGCGGTTGGCCACGACGACCACCTTGTCGCCGGGCCGATGGCCCCCGACGGCGCTGGTGAGCTCGGGTGCGGTGTCGATGACGGTGGTGTCGAGCCGCTGGATCACGTCGCCGACCTTGATCCCGGCGTGATCGGCGGGCGAGCCCGCGGTGACGGCCACGACCAGGGCGCCCCGATCGACCTGGAGCCCTTCGGACGCCGCGAGCGACGCATCGACCGACTCGACCTGGACCCCGAGGAATCCGGTCTGGTCGGGTGTGTTCTTCCCGGACTCGAGGTTCTTGAGGTACGGCTGCGCCGAGGAGATCGCGATCGCGAAGCCGATGTTGTTCGCGTCGGCCGGCGACGCGATCGCGGTGTTGATGCCGATCACGCGACCGGCGGAGTCCAGTAGCGGGCCGCCGGAGTTGCCGGGGTTGATCGCGGCGTCGGTCTGGATGACGTCCTTCAGCGTGCTGTTCTCGGTCGAGATCGTGCGGTGCAACGCCGAGACGATGCCCGACGTGACGGTGGGTGTGCCCTCGAGCGCGAGCGCGTTGCCGATGGCGACGACCGAATCGCCGACCTCGATCGTGCTGGAGTCGCCGATCTGCACCACCGGCAGGTTCGTGAGCGGGATCTTCACGACCGCGAGATCGTGGGGCTTGTCGATGCCGATGACCGACGCCGTGGCCGTGCGGGAATCCGCGAGCGTCACCTTGATCCGGAACGCGTTCGCGGCGACGTGGGCATTGGTGACGATCACCCCGGTGCTGTCGATGATGAAGCCGGTTCCGGTGCCCTGGCTCCCGTCCGAGCCGCTCACGTCGATGCGCACGACCGCGGGTTGCACCTTGCGCAGGATCGCCTGGATGTCGCCGTTGTGGACGATGACCGAAGCCGGGCGCGCGGCGGAGGTGGAGGGAGACGACGTCGTGACGCGGTCGCGCCCGAAGGCGAGGAACGCGCCCGAAGTGACGAGCGCGGCGACGAGTGCGCCGACCAGGCCACCCACGAGGGCGGAGCGCCCGTTGCCCTGGCGGGCCGGCGGTGCGGCGACATCGGCGGGAGGTGCCCAGCCGACTGCGGGGCTCTGCTGGGTCGCGGACCACTCGGCGGCGGGTGGGGCCCACTCGCTCGCGGGCGGCGCGGGAGCGGGCGTCCATCCGGGTGGCGCCCACGGACTCGCCGGGGCGGGAGGGACAGCCGACCCCGGCGGTTCGCCGGGCGGGGGCACCGGCGAACCAGCCGAGGCGGCACCCGAGTCGACCGGGGGGGCGGTTGACGACCCGGGGGGTTCTGAGGCCGACGACCACGTCGATCGGTAGACCGACGACGGTGCGACCCCGACGTCGGGGGGGACGTCGCTCTGATCAACGGGCGGCCCGGGGTCGACATTCCCGGAGCCGATCAGGGGATCGGACTCCGAAGAAGGATCGTCGTACTCCGACATGCTGCCTCCGTCCGTGTGAACGATCTAGGTAACCGCGCGGCACCGAAGACATTCCGGTGACGTCTGAGAAGGTGCTGAGAGTGTGCCCTGCGGCTGAGCGCCGACTGAAAGAATCCGTTTCAGGAGTTCGACACGGTGAACTCGGGGAACAGAAGATCCGTACCTGGCCTTGGAGGCGAGCGCATGGAAGAGTCCCCGGACGACTACGGCTGGATGCTCCGCTCGAAGTGCCGCGGGGCGAACCCGGCCGAGTTCTTCCCTTCCGACGGCGTGGGGGTCGAGTTCGCGCAACGCATCTGCGGCAATTGCCCGGTACGCGTCGAGTGCCTCGAGTACGCGCTGAAGTTCCGCATCGAGCACGGGGTGTGGGGCGGCGCCTCCGAGCGCGAGCGGCGCCGGATCCTGCGCCGCCGCCGTCAGCTCAACCCGACCTAGAGAAGACCGGCGCAGACGACTACGAGGCCGCGGGCTTGCCGTCGTCGGTCTTCTCGTCCTTGTCCTTGTCCTTGTCGCCGATGCCCTTCTTGAACTCACGCGAGGCCTCGCCGAGCGAGCGGGCGAGCTTCGGCAGCTTGGCGCCGCCGAAGAGCAGGAGCACGATGAGCAGGATGATGAGCAGCTCAGGAGGGCCGAGGTTCATGTGTGGCACCTTTCCGGTGGCCTACGTCGACGAAGGGTACCAAGCTCCGGGGATCACGACGACGGCCGCAGCGCCCGGCCGAGCATCACGACGTCGTCGAGGTGCCCGACCTGGAACGGGAGCGCGCCGGCGCCGACGATGATGGTCGCCACGCCCAGGCTCTCCCACTCTTCGACCTGCTCACGGACTTCCTGAACCGTGCCGACGAGCCGGCCCCGCCGCCACTCGTCGAGCGGGACCCCGTCGAGCACCCCGGCGGGGGTGTTCGCCTTGAGGCGCTCGAAGCGGCGCTCGAGGTCGGCCTGATCTTCGCCGCAGAGGGCGTAGAGGCCGAGTGTGCGCCACACGGATGCCGGATCGCGGCCGATCCGTTCGCATTCGGCTTCGAGTACCGCGAGACGCTCGCGGTAGTCGTCGAAGGTCCAGGCCCAACAGGTGTTCCAGCCGTCGCAGTGCTCGGCGACGAGCCGAAGCAGCCGGTCGCCCTTGCCGCCGACGAACACGCGAGGGCGCGGTTGCTGCAGCGCGGCCGGCAGGTTGACGGCACCGACGGCGCGGTGATGACGCCCGTCGAAGTCGAGCGGTCCGCCACCGAGCAGCCCGACGACGACCTGCACGGCTTCGCGCAGCCGATCGAGGCGCTCACCCGGTGATGGCATCGGTTGACCGATCGCGAGGTACTCGGGTTCGTACCACCCCGCGCCGAGGCCGACGTCGAGACGGCCGCCGGAGATGCGATCGAGCGATGCGAGCGCTTTCGCGAGCACTGCCGCGGGGCGCAGTGCCTCGAGGAGCACGAGCGTGCCCAACCGCACGTCGGGAACGACGCGGCTGAGCGCAGCCAGGGTGACGAGCGGTTCGTAGACGCCGTGCCGTTCGGGCGAACCGCCGTACTTCGCGATGTCGAGGAAGAGGTGATCGCTGAGCCACAACGACGAGTAACCCGCGCCGGCCGCGGCCTGTGCGTGCGCGACGATCGTCTCGAAACGCAACGGGTTCTCGCCGGCCACCGAGTAGTCGTACTGAGGAAGCGCAAACCCGATCTCCATGCCGGCAGGCTACGGGCGTGGCGCCCGCGCGAACGAAGCATTCCGCGCGCGCGAGCGAAGACGCATCACCTACGCGAATCGACAAGGTACGAGCGAGCGAATAAGCATTGTTCGTGCTCGAGTGCGTGGTGAACGTCTCCGAGGGTCGCATCACCGGCGCGATCGACGCGCTCGCCGGCGCGGCCGGGCCGGCGCTGCTCGACGTGCACCGCGATCCCGACCACAACCGCAGCGTGTTCACCATCGCTGGGAACCCGCACGCGACGTTGACGGCGGTGCGCCGCCTCGCCGCCGCGACGGCAAGAACGCTCGACATCTCGACCCATCGTGGTGTGCACCCACGCCTCGGGGTGCTCGACGTGGTGCCGTTCGTCGCGCTCGGCGAAACGCCCGCCGGCGCCGCGGTCGCGGCGGCACGCGCCTTCTCGACCTGGTGGGCCGGCGTGTACGGGGTCCCGTGCTTCCTCTACGACCACGCCGACGAGCGGCGGCGCAACCTTCCCTCGGTCCGCCGCACGGCGTTCCACGGCCGGAACCCCGACTTCGGTCCGCCGCACGCGCATCCGCGGCTCGGAGCGACGGCGGTCGGTGCGCGCCCTCCGCTCGTCGCGCTCAACTGCGTGCTCGACGGAGGACTCGTGGAGGACGCGCAGGCCATCGCGCGCGCGGCGCGGGAGCGCGACGGCGGACTGCCCGGCGTGCGGGCGCTCGGCTTCTGGCTCCAGAGCCGTGAGCGTCCGCAGGTCTCGATGAACCTCGTCGACCTCGAACGCACAGGAGTCGAGCGGGCGTGGACGCAGATCGCGAAGCTCGCACGGGCGCGCGGCCGATCGGTCACCGAGATCGAGCTCGTGGGGCTGCTCCCCGCCGCCGAGCTGGCGCGTTGTGGCCCGGAGCTGCGGGCCGCGGCGCACCTCGACGACCTCCGCACGATCGAAGGCCGGATGCCCTCGGTCGTGAAGAGCGCGAGCGCCGGCGCGTAGCGGTCGGGCCCTCGGCTCCGCGAGGGCCGCGGGCGTCAGGCCGACGCGATGCCGCGGCGCGCCAGGGCGCGCTGGCGCCGCAGCCGGCGGCGCTCACGCTCCGACATGCCGCCCCAGATGCCGAACTTCTCGCCGTGACGCAACGCGTACTCGAGGCACTCGGGACGCACCTCGCATCCGTGGCACACGCCCTTCGCCTCCTTGGTGGAGGCGCCGCGCTCCGGGAAGAACAGATCGGGATCGACGCCGAGGCAGTTGGCTCGCTCCTGCCAGCGTCGATCTTCTTGGACGTGCACGGTGTCGAGCATCTCGACGATGTCCCGCATCGGCTGCTCCCCTCTAGTGAATGCCGCCGATGGAATTACAACGGTGAGATACTGACCCCTGAGCGCGCAGTGCGCAACCCCGGCGTCGACATTCCCCCAAGTGTTCGCGTTGCGCGCGCAATTGCCGCGCATCTGATCACTCTGCGTCGAGATCTCTCGCGGAGAGCTCCTCGTGGAGCCGCAACGACGCCGAGTTGATGCAGTAGCGCCGGCCGGTCGGCCGGGGCCCGTCGGGGAACAGGTGGCCGAGATGCGCGCCGCAGTTGTCGCACCGCACCTCGGTGCGGACCATGCCGTGGCTCGCATCGGTCGCCTCGTCGATCGAACCCTCGGCGGCCGGTTGCCAGAAGCTCGGCCAGCCGGAGCCCGACTCGAACTTGTGCTCCGAGCTGAAGAGCGGGGCGCCGCAGCAGACGCACACGTACGTGCCGTCCTCGTGGCAGTCCCAGTACTCGCCGGTGAAGGCCCGCTCCGTGCCGGCCCGCCGGGTGACCTCGTACTGCTCGGGCGTGAGCCGGGCCCGCCACTCGCTCTCGCTCGTGGGCAACTGCTCTCGCGGGATGACAGTCATGACGGTCCTTTCTTCTGGTCGCACTCGCTGCGCTCGCCGCTCCTGACGCGGGATGGGAGTGAGCTGGGTCGCTGTGCTCGCTTCGCTCGCCGCTCGAAAGGCACGGAACCAA
>DAIQOP010000325.1:1668-3459 GCA_036787815.1 Actinomycetota bacterium | reverse complement strand
AGATCATCCCCGGCATGGCCTACTTCGTGCGGCGCCTGCTCGAAAACACCGCCAACGAGTCGTTCCTGCGCGACGTGTTTGCCGACGGCGCCGACGTCGAGTTCACGTGGAGCGTCGGCGGGGTTCCCTTCGGGTACTGGGTGAGGCGAGCGCTCGGCGCGTGACCGCTCGGCGGACCCGAAATTCGCGCGTTCGGCGCGCACTGGGCGATGGCCCGACCGGCCATTCTGCCGCAATTACCACGGAGAGCGTCGACATCGCCTGCGGATCGTGATAACTTCACGCGTACGGGCGGCGCATTTCGCGCTCCACGTGGGCACTGGGAGCGAACACCAAGATGTACTTCATCGTCCCAAGCGGGACCTTCCGCGTGGCGGGGACTTCGGCGTGAGACGCGGGCGGTCGAACGACGCGGCGGTCACGGCAACGACCGCGACGCTCGTGCCGAACGTCTCGATCCTCGAGGCGCGGATCCGCCTCGGAGATCTCCTCGTGCAATCCGGAGCCGTCACCCGCGACGCGGTCGAGACGGCGGCGCGGGCCGGCAGCAACGACCGGATCGGCACGGTCCTGATCGACCTCGGTCTGGTCGACGAGTACGGCGTCACGCGCGCGCTCAGCGAGCAGTTGCACGTACCCGTCGTCGATTTGAGCAACGCGAAGCCCGAGCCCACCGCGACCGCGCTCGTCGATGCGGCCGACGCCCATCGCTTCGATGTGCTGCCGTTGCTGTTCGCCGACGGCGCGCTCACCGTCGCGGTTGCCGACCCGCTCGACCCGGGCATGGTGTCGCTGTTGCGTTCGCTCCCGGTGGGCGAGGTGCGCCTCGCCCTCGGCGTGCCGACCCTGCTCCGCAACCGCGTCAACCGCACCTACAGCGCGCTCTCGGCGGTCACGAGCGACATCGAGGCCTTCCAGGCGACCGACGCCGCGGCCGAACCCACGTCGACGATCGAAGCGGTCGTCGATTCGCACGCGCCGGTCGTGCAGGTCGTGAACAAGATCGTCACCCAGGCCCTGCGCGACCGCGCCTCCGACGTGCACATCGAGCCGGCCGAGAACTGCGTGCGCGTTCGGTTCCGCGTCGACGGCTCGCTGCACGAGGTCGTCGAGCTCCCATCCGAGATGGGCGATGCGCTGGTGAGCCGGATCAAGATCATGGCCGACATGAACATCGTCGAACGCAGGCGTCCTCAAGACGGCCAGTTCGAGATGAACATCGACAACCGCGACCTCGACGTCCGCGTCTCGACCACCACGACCATCTGGGGCGAGAAGACGGTGCTCCGGCTCCTCGACCGCACGCGGTCGCTCTACCGGCTCGCCGACCTCGGCATGCCGGCCGACTCGGGTGAGCTCTACTCACGCCTCGTCAACTCGCCCTACGGAATGATCATCGTTGGCGGCCCCACCGGGAGCGGCAAGACCACGACCCTCTACGCGACCTTGTCGGAGATCAACCGGCCCGACATCAACGTGATGACGATCGAAGACCCGGTGGAGTACATCTTCCCTCGGGTCAACCAGATCCAGATCAGTGAGAAGGCGGGCATGACGTTCGCCACCGGATTGAAGTCGATCCTCCGCCAGGACCCCGACGTGATCCTCGTGGGCGAAGTACGCGACGTCGAGACGGCACGCATCGCCGTGCAGTCGGCGCTCACCGGGCACCGCGTGTTCTCGTCGGTGCACGCGATCGACGCGGTCTCCTCGCTCTACCGGCTGCTCGACATGGGCATCGAGCCGTTCCTCATCACGTCGGCCATCGTCGGCGTCGTCGCCCAGCGGCTC
>DAIQOP010000325.1:0-1658 GCA_036787815.1 Actinomycetota bacterium | reverse complement strand
GGCGCATCTGCCAGGCGTGCGCGACCCCGTTCGAGCCTTCGCTCTCCGACGTCATGCTCTTCCAGAAGCTCGGCGGGCACGAGAAGCGCGTGTGGCTGCACGGCAAGGGCTGCCAGTTCTGCTCCGGTACCGGCTACTTCGAGCGCGTCGGCGTTTACGAGGTGCTCGCGATCACCGACGAGCTCCGCCAGTGCGTGGTCGACGGGCGCCCGCCGCGGTACGCGCGTGAGCTCGCCCTTCAGCAGGGATTACACACGCTCCAGCATGAGGCGGTCCGCATGGTCGAGGACAACGTCACCACCATGGAAGAAGTCGTCAAACAAGTCGTCGTGGGTGAATTCGCATGAGTACGACACTGGCCCCCCCGCCGCCCCCACCGCCCGCGCCCAACCTGGCGCCCGACGGATCGATCGCGAAACCCTGGTACAAGCGCGACTTCTACGTCGGGCGAGCGGTGAATCTCGACGAGGTGATGAACTTCTCGCGGCAGCTCTCGTCGTTCCTGCGCGCGGGCGTGCCGATCCTCGACTCGCTCGGTGTCGTCGCCGAGGAGAACGCCTCGAAGAAGATGCAAGAGGTGGTCGCCGACATCCAGCGGCGGCTGCGCGCCGGCTCCAGCTTCGGAGACGCTATCTCGACGCATGCGAACGTGTTCCCCGGCTACTACATCGCGGTTGTGCGTGCTTCGGAGCTCACCGGAAACCTCGACGACGCGCTCGAACAGCTCTCGGGTTACCTCGAACGCGAGGTCGCGGCGCGGCGCGAGCTCAAGAGCGCGTTGACCTATCCCGTGATCGTCTTCTGCTTGGCGATCGTCGCGGTCGTCATCATGGCGGCCTTCGTGTTGCCGAAGTTCAAGACCTTCTACACGAGCCTCGGCGCGAAGTTGCCGCTCCCCACCCGCATGCTGCTCTGGATCACCAACTTCATGACCAACTGGTGGCCCGTGATACTCGGTGGCTTTGCGGTGGCGGTCGTGATCGGCTTCGCGGTCCTCGGCGGGAAGCACGGCAAGGCCCGGCGCGACACGCTCCTGCTGCGCCTGCCGGCGATCGGCCCGCTTGTGAAGCTCGCCGCGATCGAGCGGTTCTGCCGCGTGCTCGCCGCCCTGGTGCAGACCGGCGTGCCCCTGCCCGACGCGGTGCAGGTGGCGGCCGACAGCACGAACAACCGGGTGTTCCAGGGCAAGCTGGCCACGGTTCGCGAGGCGATGATGCGCGGCGAGGGCCTCGCACGTCCGATCATGGCCTCCGGCATGTTCCCGCCGGCGGCCCGTCAGATGATCCGCGTCGGCGAGAGCACCGGATCGCTCGACACGCAGCTTCACAACGCAGCCGTCTTCTACGAGCGCGAGCTGACGTTTCGCTTGAAGCGGTTCACCGACATGTTCGAGCCGACCATCCTCCTCATCGTCGGCGGGATGGTGGCGTTCGTGGCGATCGCGCAGATCTCCGCGATGTACAGCATCTACAGCCAAGTAAAGGTCTGAGCAATCAGGGCGTCCCTAGCGGGGCGGGCACATAGGGAGAAGGTCCCAGAACGGGACACTCATCGGAGGAACGGGAGAACATGGAAACTCAGGAGAACAAGAGAAACGGGCGGGAGGGTGGCTTCACCCTCATCGAGTTGCTCATCGCGATCGTGGTGGTCGGTATCTT
>DAIQOP010000324.1:0-3460 GCA_036787815.1 Actinomycetota bacterium | reverse complement strand
AGGCCGGGTAGCTCAGTTGGCAGAGCGCGCGCCTGAAAAGCGCGAGGTCACCGGATCGACGCCGGTCCCGGCCACCGCGGACACCGAGGAGTGCGCAAGAGATGGCCCTCGCGGTTCACGAAACCGAGATCGGCGGGCTCTGGGTCGTCGAGCTCGACGTCCACGACGACCCCGACCGCGTCGGCGCGTCGTTCCGTGAGGCGTACCAGGCCGAGAAGATGGGCGCGCTGGGCCTGCCCGAGCTCCACCCCGTGCAGCTGAACGTGTCGGAATCGCCACTCGGCACGTTGCGGGGCTTCCACGCCGAGCCGTGGGAGAAGTTCATCCACGTGGTGTCGGGCACCGCGTTCTCGGCGATCGCCGACATCCGGCCCGACTCACCCACCTACAAGAAGGTGTGGACGGGCGAGCTTGACCGGGCAAACGCGATCTTCGTGACCCGCGGCCTGGCCAACTCGTTCCAGGCGATCTCCGAGCTCGTCGTCTACACGTATCTCACGAGCGAGCACTGGCAGGCCGGGCTGGCCTACACCGCGGTGCGCTACGACGACCCCGACCTCGCGGTCGACTGGCCGATCACCGACCACCGCCTCAAGCTGTCGGCCAAGGACACGCAGAACCCCGGCCTCGCGGAGCTCTACCCGTAGGGAGCGCCCTCGCTCAGAGCGCGTGGCCCTCTTCGACCTGCTCGAGGAACGACCGGATCTCGCTGGCGCGGAACCGGCGGTGACCACCGAGCGTGCGGATCGCGGAGATCTTTCCCGCCCGGGCCCAGCGGGTGACGGTCTTGGGGTTGACGCGGAACATCGCGGCAACCTCCGAAGGCGTGAGCAACGCATCGTCGTCGCGGGGGTTCGGCTTGTCCATCGTGGCTCCCTAGCTCATGAGTCTGAGATGGCGCCCCACCCGCGGCGAATCGCAACGGTATGACGGGATCTCGTCGCCGAAATGGTGAGGCGACGACAACGGGATCCTGCGGGCTGGGCAGATCCGTGAAGTTCCCACAATAGTCGATGCCGCCCGAGGTGTCGCAAAGTGGACATGTCCGCGCGGCAACCTCCCAGGTCGGCACGGGTACGTGCCGGAAGGTGCTCGTACACTCACGTCCATGGCCCGGGTCCTCGCGGTGGCGAACCAGAAGGGCGGAGTGGCGAAGACCACGACGGTCCACGCCCTCGGGGTCGCACTGGCCCGGCTCGGCGATCGCGTGCTCCTCGTCGACCTCGACCCGCAGGCGTGCCTCACCTTCTCGGTCGGCCTCGACCCGGACGCGCTCACCGTCTCGCTGCACGACGTGCTGGTCGGGCGCAACAAGGTTGCCGACGCGGTGGTCGACATCGGCGAGCTCGCGATCATCCCGTCGTCGATCGACCTCGCCGGCACCGAGCTCTTCCTGCTCGGGCGCACCGGCCGCGAGCACGCGCTCGCACGCGCGATCGAGCCGGTGCTCGAGCAGTTCGACACCGTCCTCATCGACTGCCCGCCCTCGCTCGGCGTGCTCACCGTCAACGGGCTCACCGCGGCGCACGAGGTACTGATCCCGCTCCAGTGCGAAGCGCTCGCCCACCGCGGTGTCGGGCAGCTCCTCGACACGATGGACGACGTGCGTTCGTACACCAACCCGAACCTCGGTGTGCGCGGCGTCGTCGCGACGATGTTCGACAGTCGCACGCGCCACGGGCGCGAAGTCATCGAAGACGCGCAGCAGCGCTTCGGGCTGACGGTGTTGCAGCCGCCCGTCCCCAAGTCGGTGCGGTTCGCGGAAGCCCCCGGTCGCGGTCTGTCGATCCTCGATCACGCGTCGGGATCGCGCGGCGCCGAGGCCTACCGAGCGATCGCCCGCACGCTCCACGACGACACACCGCCGCGATGAGCGACCGGGCGACGCGCAGCACCGACTTCACCCGCACCCGCAGCACGCGCACACCCCGCACGCGCGACCCGCTCGGCAAGGCCGCGTTGTTCACCGACGCGCCGTCGGCAAGCGGCGCGCCCCCGGCCGCGACCCCGACCGACGACGAAGGCCGAGGCGCGACCCAGCTGTTCTCGCGCACCGAAGCCCGCGCCGGAACCCTGGTCGTCGACTGCTCGAGCTGTGGCCGCCGCACGCGCGTGACGTACGCGGAGTTCGCGGCGCTGCACTTCCCGGTGTGGGCGTGGGTTCCGTCGCCCACGCGATCGCATCGGCACTGGTTGCGGTGCCCGGCGTGCCACCGGTTCGCGTGGCTCCGCGCCGGCTGGCTCGAATAGACCCGGCTACGAACGCTCGATCGTCACCCGGCCGGCACCGTCGACGATCTCACCGATCTCCCACGCGTCGTGCCCGTCGGCGCCCACGGTCTCGATCGTGCGCGCCACGTCTTCGGGCGCGACCACCGCGACCATGCCGACACCGAGATTGAAGACGTGCTCCATCTCGTCGGGCGCGATGTCGCCGTCGGCTTGGATCTCGGAGAAGATGCGCGGCTCGGGCCACCGGCCGCGGTACACGACGGCATCGCAGTCGTCGGGGAGGGCACGGTTCACGTTGCCGGGCAACCCGCCACCGGTGATGTGCGCGAACGCGTGCACGCCCACGCGCGCGGTGAGCTTCCGCATCGACGGCGAGTAGATGACGCTCTCGAGCAGGAGCTCTTCACCCAGCGTGCGCGGCGCTCCCGGCCACGCCGCAACGTCGAGCGAACGGCCGCCCCGATCGAGCAGGGCGCGCCGCGCGAGCGCGTAGCCGTTGCACCGCAGCCCGGGGCTCGCGATGCCCACGATCCGGTCACCCGTGCGCACGCCTGCGGGCAACACACGCGAGCGTTCGACGACACCGACGACGAACCCGACGAGGTCGAACTCGCCCGGAGCCATGAGGTCGCCGTGCTCCGAGATCTCGCCACCGAGCAGCGCACACCCGGCTTGCACGCAGCCGTCGCTGACCCCCGCGACGATCTCCTCGATCTCATCGGGCACGACGCTGCCGGTCGAGATGTAGTCGAGGAAGAAGAGCGGCTCGGCGCCCTGCACCGCGATGTCGTCGACCGACATCGCGACGAGGTCGATCCCGATGGTGTCGTAGCGACCACTCAGGCGCGCCACCATCGACTTCGTGCCGACACCATCGGTGGAAGACACGAGCAGTGGGTCGCGCAGTCTCGAAGGGTCGATCGAGAACAATCCGCCGAACCCGCCGATGTCGCCGACGACCTCGGGGCGGAACGTGGAGCGAACGTGCTTCTTGATGCGCTCCACCGCGAGCTCGCCGGCCGCGATGTCGACTCCGGCACCCGCGTAGGTGAGCGGGTCGTCACCGGGCTCGTTGCGTCGGCTCATCCGGGCGAGCTCATCGTGTGCTCTCGCCCGCGGGCGCGGGCGCGGCGTTCTCGGTCACCTGCTCGAGGGCGAGCTTCGAGTCGGTGAGGGGGATCGGCACCGGGTAGACCCCGGAGAGACACGCCGTGCAGAACGAGTCGGC
>DAIQOP010000323.1:3044-3473 GCA_036787815.1 Actinomycetota bacterium | reverse complement strand
CGTGACCGCGGCCGTCGAGCAGGGCATCGCGGTGGCGTCGTGTGCCGATGCCGCGCCCACCATCGACCGTTTGCGCTCGCTCTCGAGCACGGCGCGGTCGCGCGGGGTCACGGTCGCGCTGGGGTGCGGGCTCGCTCCGGGATTGTCCGACGTGCTCGCCCGGCACGGTGCCGAGGCGTTCGACGAGGTCGACGAGATCTCGGTCGCACGATTCGGTTGTGCGGGCCCGGCGAGCGTTGCCGCGGTGCGGGCCGAGCGCAGTGCCCCGGCGCGCGATTGGTACGACGGCGCCTGGCGCTCCAACGCGCGTCCGGCCGAAGAGATCGTGTGGTTCCCGGAGCCGATCGGTGCGCGCGATTGCCGCACGGTGAGCTCGGGTGTCGCGCTGCTCGTCGCGGGAAGGGCGTTACTCGCCGTGCCCGGTTCCGA
>DAIQOP010000323.1:0-3034 GCA_036787815.1 Actinomycetota bacterium | reverse complement strand
CGACACGTTGTCGAAGCGGGCTCTTGGAACGACGTCGCGTTGCTCGTCGACGCGTTCCCCGGGGTTCCGTCGATCGGGGTGCGAGTCGGCGAAGCGAACCGACGCCGGTTCCCGGCCCGCCGGCGAGTCGGCGACGAAGGCGAGTGGGGTGCGACGCGCGTCGAGGTCTACGGGCGGCGTGGGCGTGAGCGCGATGTCGTGGTGTACGGCGTGATCGAGCACACCGCGGTCGCCGCGGGCACGGTGCTCGCGCTCACCGTCGCGCAGCTCTGTGGCGCGGCCGGCGCGACGATCCACCGGCCGGGCGTGCACGGCCTCGCCGCACTGGTCGATCCGGTGCCGTTCCTCGCCGAGCTCTCCGAGCGCGGGGTGCGGGTCGCCACCTTCGAGGGCGCTCCCGTCGGGTAGCACGCCCTACGATCGTCAGTTGCGGGGACGTAGCTCAGTTGGCAGAGCACCTGCTTTGCAAGCAGGGGGTCGTGGGTTCGAATCCCATCGTCTCCACCGTGTGATGTCTCGGGACATCGAGGACGGCCTGAACCCTCAGTTGGGTTCGGGCCGCTTGTTGTTGGGTCGGGTTGGTCCTATGGGCTTGCCCGTGGGGTTGGTAGTCGCGGGTTGTGTTGATGGTGAGCTCTCGGAGGAGTTCGCCGGTGGCGGCGTTGACGACGCGGATGTGGAACCCATCTTGGGGCCTGGCGGACAGGGCGTGAGCCGGGGTTCCAGCGGTCGCGCCAGTCGATGAGTCTGGCGGTGATGAGCGGCGCGGCGACGAGGCAGAGTCGCGTGCGGCGCGGCGGGTTCGGAATGTCTTACCGCTTCGGTATCTTGGAAGCGTGACCGCCAAGGACCTGCTCGCCATCTTCGATGGAGACGACACACTCTGGGAGGTTGAACGCCTCTACGACGCGGCTCTCGATCGCGCGGCAGAGCTGGTCGCAGCGGCCGGCCTTCCACCCGATGAGTGGCGGGTACTCCAGCGCCAGATGGACCTCGAGCACGTTCTGACGATGGGAATGTCGCCGGAACGCTTCCCCCTCTCCTCTGCGATGGCGGTCGAGGAAGTGGCGCGCCGACATCAACTGCTTCTCGCGACCGAGCTCCGCGACGACGTCGCCAAAGAGTCGCGTTCGGTGTTCACCGCGACTGCACCACTCGCACCAGCGGCCGAGGCGGTGCTTCGACGCCTCCACCCGCATTGTCATCTCGCACTGCTGACCAAGGGCGACCGCGCAGTGCAGGAACGGCGTATCGAGTCGTCCGGGCTCGCAGAACTCTTCGACCGGATCGAGATCGTCGACGCAAAGTCCGAAGCGATGTTCGTGCAACTCGCCGCGAGATTCGACGTCCGGCCCGACGAGGCTTGGTCGATCGGCAACAGCCTCGCCTCCGACATCAACCCTGCGCTGCGAGCCGGTCTTCGTGCGATCTGGATAGATGCACACGTGTGGGAGTACGAACGCCGGGAGGCCGCGCTCGAACATCCCGACCTTGTGATTCTCGACGACCTTCGCGCCGTGCCCGACATCGTGCTTTCGACCCTGACCGGCTCCCTCCCGGCGGTCGAAGCATGACCTTGAACGACCGAAGGAGCACGAAGAAGTTCGACCTCGATCGCATCACCAAGTCGGTCCCCGAGCTGGAGACCGGACCGAACCGGTCGAACCTCGCGTTCATCAACATCCTGTTCGGTCTCGTCGTGACCCAAGCCGTGCTGGCGCTCACGAACGAACTCGTCCGCCGCTATGACAGCGGTACCTGGAAGGCCGTTGCCGAAACCCGGCTCTCGCATCTCGCGGTCGCGATCGCCGTCACGACCCTGAGCTGGATCGGCTACCACCAGAGCCAGAACTACCCGCCGTTCCTCATCAAGTTCTTCAACATCCCACTTTGGTACTTCGTGCTCGACGTGACGATGGTCATCGCCTATTACCTGGTCGTCGCGACCGCCGAGAAGCACGGCATCGCGAACTCGGTGCCCGACGCCCGACCGGAGGCGTGCCTGGTTGCATTCGTCTTCGTGCTCTACTTCGCGTCGGACTGGCTGGGGTTTCGTCTCTTCAACGACCGCGAGTACTCGTTGCGCCTCGAGAAGGCTCGCGAACCCGACCCGAAATTCGGCGCCCGCCGCTGGGTCACGGTCGGGTTCCTCGTCCTGACGGTCGTGCTTGCTGCGTGCACGCTGATAGCGAAGCCCACCAACGCCAGCGTCGTCGTCGCGGTCGACGGGGTGCTCATCGTTCTATTGCTCACCTACCGGCTCGCCAAGGTGGCGGTCTATGACAACGTGCTGATGCGGGACCCTGAGGGCGTCTAGCGGATTGGGCGGGATCGAAGGCAACCTGGCCGAGGGTCGCCCCGGTTCGTAGACGCCGCGACCCACTTGTCAGGTCTGCGCCGAAGTCGCTGTTCCCCCTGCGAGGATTCGCGGCGAACCGACCGCGAACGTGGACGCGCGGCAGGCCGAGGATCCCCGCGGTTGCCCCGCAATCCGGCAGCGGATACGTACCGAATTACCGACCGGGAGCCGGTTGGGGAGCCGTCCAGGAGCGGAGGGTCTTCATGTAGTTCGCGCGCTCGTACGCGGACGGGTCTTCGACATTCGTCCGGCTCGCGCTCCCACGCATCTGGGCGACCGACTCGTACTCCCGCTCGCTCATCCAGGACCGCAGCTCAGCCTCCACGACGGCGATGTGGCCCGGGCCGTCGCGCAGCACCGCCGAGGTCATCATCGCCACGTCGGCGCCGACGAGCAGCGCCTTGGCGACGTCGGTTCCCGAGGCGATACCCGAGGTCGCGGCCAGCGACGCCGAGCCTCCGAGCTGCGAGTGCAGGATGGCGAGCCACCGCAGCGGGAGCCGCAGCTCCCACGGCTGCGAGAGCTCCGCACGCGCGACCACGTCGAGCGTGTCGAGATCGAGATCCGGTTGGTAGAAGCGGTTGAACAGCACCAACCCGTCGGCGCCGGCATCGACCGCCTGCTGCGCGAAATTGGCCATCGCCGAGTAGTACGGGCTCAGCTTCACCGCGAGCG
>DAIQOP010000104.1:9517-12820 GCA_036787815.1 Actinomycetota bacterium | reverse complement strand
CTGCCCGGCGATGCTAACGGCCCGCTCGCCCCGTCTTGGTACTGCATGGGCGTCGCACACGACACCGATGCAGTACCAAGAACGTCTACGCGTCAGATACGGGCACGCGATTTGAGGTGGAGGTAGGCGCGGACGCACGCCGAAGCGAGGTTGACGGGTGGCGCGTCGACCACTTCGGCGCCCGCCCGGCGCAGCTCGGCGACGACGCGGGCGCGGCCGTCGAGAAGATCGAGCGCGACCGCGGCGCGGTACACGTCACCGCGATCGTGGGGTGCGGTCCGCACCGCGCGATCGACGTCGGGGTCGCGCACCGACGCCACGACGACCGCGTGGCGACGGGCGAGCAGTGGCAGCGCGGCGAGCAGCGAACGGGCGGCCGACTCGTCGAGCAGATCGGTGAAGACCACGACGAGCGCGCGCTTGGCCGAACCGACGGAGCGGAAGGCGAGCTCGTAGTCGCTGTCGAGCGCGCGCGGCTCGAGGTCGAACACGGCGCCGATCACCGCGTCGCTGTTGCGCCGACCGGTCGCGACCCGGCGCCGGATCTCGGAGTCGAACGCGATCACACCGCTGCGGTCGCCGAGCTCGTCGGCCACCAGCACCACGGCGGCGAGCGCGTCGAGCGCGGCATCGAGGCGGGTGCGATCGCCGATGGGCGCCGACATCAAGCGCCCGGAGTCGAGCACGCACACGACGTCGCGATCCTGCTCGATGCGGTACTGGTTGCTCATCGAGCGTCCGGTGCGCGCGGTCGCCGTCCAGTTCACCTGGCGGATGTCGTCGTCGGGTTGGTAGTCGCGCACCGTCTCGAACTCGGTGCCCAGCCCGAGCGGGCCGCGCGTCAACAGCCCGGGGTCGCGGAAGCGCCCGCGGCGGAGCGCGGTGACGATGCGCCGCGCCGCGGGCACGTCGGGATACACGATCACCTGGGCGTCGCCGCCGCCCGCGAACTGCCAGCTCCCCAGCCCGAGCGGACCCACCCGCCGCGCCGCGACGGCCGGGAGCAGGTGACGACCGCGGCGGCGCGCGGTGACCGTGGCCTCGAGGCGTCCGTTCGCTTCCGGGGGGTCGATCGTGATGTCGGGCACCGCGGGCTGGCGCACCCGCACGCGCGTCTGCAGGGCGCCAACCGCGCTCACGACGAGCGGGGCCGCGACACCGCGCACGAGCACCGGCGGAATCGACCGCGAGAGCCGCGGAGTCTTGCGGGCGAGCAGCGCGTCGGCGACGGTCGCGATCACCACGACGGCACCCAGCGCGAGCGCGATCTCGCTCGGTAGCGCGAGCGCGAGCAACGCCACGACGCCCAAGGCGTACGCCGCTCGGGCGGTGGGGCTCACCGCGGCACGGGTATCGACGCCAACGCGCTCGCGATCGCGTCGTCGGCCGTGTAACGCTCGAGCTCGGCTTCGGGGCGGATCAGCAGGCGGTGCCGGAGCACGGCGCGCGCCACGGCCTGCACGTCGTCGGGCACGACGTACGCACGGTCGACCATGCACGCCGCGGCCTTCGACGCGGCCAGCAGGTGCACCGCCGCACGCGGGCTCGCGCCGAGCGCGACGCTGGGGACCTCGCGGGTCCGGCGCACGACCGCGGCGACGTAGGTGATGACGTCGTCAGACACGGTCACCGCGTCGACGCGGTTCGCGGCGTCGCGCAGCTCCTCGGCGCTCACGACCGGGCGAACATCGGTGAGCGTCGCCGGCGCGACCCCGCGATGCAGCAGGCGGAGCATCGAGACCTCGTCGGCGCCGCTCGGGTAGCCGACATCGACCTTGGCGAGGAAGCGGTCCAGCTGGGCCTCGGGCAGCGGGTACGTGCCTTCGTACTCGATCGGGTTCTGGGTCGCGACCACGAGGAACGGGCTCGGGAGCTGATGGCCGACGCCGTCGACGGTCACCTGCCGTTCCTGCATCGCTTCGAGCAACGCGGACTGCGTCTTCGGAGGAGTGCGGTTGATCTCGTCGGCGAGCACGAGGTTGGTGAACACGGGCCCGGGGCGGAACGCGAGCTCGGTGCCGTTCGCCGTGGTGCGCAGGGTCATCGTGCCGGTGAGATCCGACGGCAGCATGTCGGGGGTGAACTGCACGCGCCGGAAGTCGACGCCGAGCGCCCGCGCGAACGCGTTCGCGAGCAACGTCTTGGCGACTCCCGGCACACCTTCGAGCAGCACGTGCCCACCGACGGTCGTCGCGGCGAGCAGCACGTCGACGACGTGATCCTGCCCGACCACCACCTTCGCGACCTCGGCGACGACACGGTCCCGGAGCTCTCTCACTGCCGTTCCCTCCCGGTCGATTCCACGACCCGGCTCAACGCGCGCCCGAGGGCGAGCACGGACTCATCGGTGATCGGTGACAGCACGGCGTCGATCTCGTCGTCGGACAGCCCGGCTGCGTGCGCTCGGCGATCGAACTCGGCGCGGTCGAGATCGCCCGTCGCGCCCTGCGGGCCGTCGGCGCCCGGCATCGCGCGCGCGTCGATCTGGGCGCGCACTCTGCGCGCCACGATCTGCAGCGCGGCGTCGGGCCGGCCCGTGCGGGACAGCGTGGATCCCACCGCGTCGACGTAGGCGGCGCGCGGCGGGGGAAGTGGCCGGCTGGTGTCTTCGGGCGGGCCGAGCCGGTGCCCGCGCGCCCACATGAGCACGAGCCCGGCAAGCGCGAGGCCGACCAGCGAGATCTTCCAACCGGTCGGGATCGCCGCGATGCCACGCGACGGTCCGTACCCGTGCACGCCTTCGGGGAACACGACGGTGCGGCCGGGCTCGCCGGCGAGCGCGAGGCCGAGCGCGGCGTTGTCGGCCGTTGCCAGCAGGCGGTTCTGTAGCGGCGCCGGATCGGCGACGAACACGATCGTGCCCTGCCCGACGGGAGCCTCGGTGACGAGCGCGTCGGCCGGGTCGCCCACGAGCACGTGGGTCGCGCCGATCGCCGCGAAGCGCGCGTTCCCCGCGCTCACGACCTTCGCGATGGGCGAGAGCGACCCGTCGATCTGCGACCACGAGGTGGGTCCGCCCGAGCGCCAACGGGGAGGCTCGTCGTGCAGCGCGCTGAAGTAGGCCGGGTTCGCGCCGCCGATCACCAGGCGTCCGCCGTTGACGAGGAACGTGAGCAGCGTGTCGGCGTCGGCGCGGCTGATCGTGTCGGGGTCGAGCACCACGACCGTGGTCGATGGGTCGAGCGTGCCCGCCTTCAGCGGCCCGCGGGTGCGGTCGACGGGGTGACCGTCGTGGCCGAGGAGATCGGCGTACGCGGCGAGCCCGTCGGTCTGGGTTCCGTAGGCCGACGACGGGCGCCCGCT
>DAIQOP010000104.1:0-9417 GCA_036787815.1 Actinomycetota bacterium | reverse complement strand
CGCGCGGCGTCGAGCACGCGGGGCCACTCGCGTTTCGCGTCGACGGGGTCGGCCGGTTCGGCGAGCTTGGCGCCGTAGGTGATCTCTTCGAACGTGTCGGCGAGCTCGTCGAACGCGGGCGACCCGAGCTCCGAGCGCACCTCGACGGTCGGGATCGAGGGTCGGTACGTGATCGCGTGCGCGTCGCGGTCGAGGCGCAGGAGCCCGGCGCGGAACCGCAGCCGCACTGCGAGCGCCAGGTCGCCCCGCCGTTCGGCGTCGGTCGCGGCCGCCTCGAGCGCCGCGGGGTCGTCGGGTCGCGCGTCGCGGCGCACGCCGTGGTCGGTTCCGGGGCGCGTGGCGCGCGTGCGAGCCCGCGCCTGCACGATCGCCCTCACCGCGAACGCGATGACCACGGCGATCACGATGGCCCCGAGAACCGGGCGCGCCGGAGCGGGGAGCCACGAGAACCGGGCGCTGATCCAGCGGGTCGCGGTCGAGACGCGATCGCCGACCCAGCGCAGGAGGCCGTGGAGCGGTCGCGGCACGGGGGCGCCCTTGTAGCGGCGCCCGTCGAGGATCTTCTGCGCGTCGTGGCGCGCCTGCGTGGGATCGATCGCGGCGCTCACCGGTCCGGTTCCGGCGGCGGCGAGTCGGGTGGAGTCGATTCCGTTGGGGGCGACTGGGGTGGAGTTGATTGGGGTGGAGGCGCAGTGCCCGGGTCCCCTGGTGGCGGTGCGGGCGGCGCGGGCGGTGCGGGCGGTGGAGGAGGGGGCGGCGGCGGTGGAGGGGGAGAGAAACCGGGAGGCGGCGGCGGGGTCGGCGCACCCCACGCGGGTGGTGCGGCCGGTCCACCGGTCCACGGAGGTGTGACGTTCGGCGTGGCCGTGCTGTCGAGATTGTTGAGCACGATCTGCATGTCGAGACCTTCGCGACGCACCCGCAGGTCGAAGTAGAGGATCACGTACGCCGACGCCACGAGCGGCGTCGTCAGCAGGCTCGACACCGCGGCGATCACGCCACTGCTCACGATGTACGCGGTGCTCGTTGCGTCGCGGGTCGCGAGGATCACGCCGACGAGCACGAGGCGCAGCGCCGTCGACACCACGCCCGCGAGCAGGGCCGCGATGATCGCGAGGCCGAGGATCGGCCACCGGCGCCCGTTCACGAGCTGGAACGATCGCCGGAGCGCGTGCGTGCCTCGAACACCCTCGACGAGGAGCACGGGCGTCGCAACGATCCACGAGACCCACAACCAGACGCCGGGGGCGAGGCAGAAGAGCAGGCCGACGCCGATCGCCGGGGCCGCGAGCAGCTCGAGCCAGAGCAACGACCCGAGCGATCGGAACGCGACGCGGAGCGACGCGCGGGCGTCGGCCTTCGCTCCACCGAGGTACGCGTCGGCGACGCCGCGCGTGCACGCGCCGATCGCGAGGCGTCCGGCGATCATCGTGAGGATGATGACGACGAACGATGCGCCGAGTCTCACCGCCTCCTCGTGCCCGGTCGACGACGCGCCGAACTGGATCCCGCCGATCGTCGACTCCTGGGTGTGCGACGACGGGCGCGCCGACAGGTTCACGAGCACGGTGATGATCTCGATCGGCACCACCGCGACGGCCGTCATCGTGATGAAGGCGCGGAAGTTCCGGCGATAGACCTGGATCGCGTTGTCGAGGATCTCGCCGACCCCGAGGGGCCGGAGCCCGCCGTACGTCGGGACCGATCCGTACGGCGGGGGTTGCATCACCGCCGAACGATAGGCGGGCGCCTGTTACAGGGTGCGCACGATCGCGGCATCGCCCTGCCCGCCGCCGCCGCACAACGCGACCGCGCCGGTGCCGCCGCCCCGCCGTCGCAGCTCGTTGATGATCGTGATGACGATGCGCGTGCCCGACATGCCGACCGGGTGGCCGAGCGCGATGGCGCCGCCGTTCACGTTGACGACATCGTCGCTGATTCCCAGATCCTTCATCGAGGCGAGGCCGACCGCGGCGAACGCCTCGTTGATCTCGAAGAGGTCGACGTCGGTGACCGAGAGGTTCGCGCGCCCGAGCGCGTGGCGGATGGCGTTCGACGGCTGGTGCAGCAACGACGGGCTGGGCCCGGCGACCATGCCGAAGCCGAGGAGCTCGGCCAGCGGCGTGAGGCCGAGCTTCTCGGCGGCCGCGCGGCTGGCGACGATGACCGCCGCGCCACCGTCGGAGATCTGCGACGCGTTCCCCGCGGTGATCGTGCCGTCCTTGCTGAACGCGGGGCGCAGCTTCGAGAGCGAGTCGGTGGTGGTGCCGGGGCGCACACCTTCGTCGGTGTCGATCACGATCGGGTCGCCCTTGCGCTGCGCGATCTCGACCGGCGCGATCTCCTCGGTGAAGCGACCTTCCTTCTGGGCCGCGGCCGCGCGCTCGTGGCTCTTCGCCGCGAGGTCGTCCTGGGCTTCGCGGGTGATGCCGCCGACCTGGCCGATGTAGTTGTCGGTGCCCGCGCCCATGTGGACCGCGTCGAACGCGCACCACAACCCGTCGTAGATCATCGAGTCGACGAGCTCGCCGTTGCCCATGCGGTAGCCCGCGCGGGCCTGGGGCAGGAGGTAGGGCGCGTTCGTCATCGACTCCATGCCGCCGGCCACCACGACATCGGCGTCGCCGGCCTGGATCATCTGGTCGGCGAGGTAGATCGCGTTGATGCCCGAGAGGCAGACCTTGTTGATCGTGAGCGCGGGCACCGTCAGCGGGAGCCCGCCGGCGACCGCGGCCTGGCGGGCGGTCATCTGGCCGGCTCCGGCCTGGAGCACCTGGCCCATGATGACGGCGTCGATCTTGTCGGGCGAGATGCCCGCCCGGGCGAGGGCGGCGGCGATGGCGCGCCCCCCGAGTTCGGTTGCCGGCAGCGACGCGAAGCCGCCCGAGAGCTTGCCGATCGGCGTACGGGCCGACGAGACGATCACCGAGCCTGACATGGCGTATCCCCCTGTGATGTGAAGGACCGCCATCCTATTTCGCCCGGCCGGCGCCGATGCTACCCACCGGTAACAAGCCCTCCCGCCCCCCTGACCTGCCCCGATGCGCGCGCCCCGGCGAACTGATCGACCAAGGTGACGCATTGTGTCGCCGAGCTCGATCAGTTGCCGGGGTGGGAGGCTTCACGGATGACGACGTTCGAGGCGGTCGATCCGAGGACGGGTGTGGCAATCGGGGAGTACCGGGAGACCGACGTGGGCGCGGTGGCCGACGCGGTCGCGGCAGCGGAGCAGGCCTTCGCGGCGACCCGGCACGGGCCGCGCCGCGTCCGCGCCGGGTGGTTGAGGGCGATCGCCGACGCGTTCGACGCCGCGCCTGTCGACCTGCTCGAGGTGGCCGATCGCGAGACCGCGCTCGGCAGCGCGCGGCTTACCGGTGAGTGGGCGCGCACGCGCGCGCAGGTTCGGCTCTTCGCGCAGCTCGTCGACGACGGCTCCTACGTCGAGCCCGTCATCGACCTGCCCGATCCCGATTCGGTCCCGCCGCGGGGCGATCTCCGGCGCATGCTCGTGCCGATCGGCCCGGTCGCGAACTTCGCGGCGAGCAACTTCCCCTTCGCGTTCTCGGTTCCCGGCGGCGACACGATCGCCGCGCTCGCGGCCGGTGCCCCGTCGTGGTGAAGGCGCATCCGTCGCACCCCGAGACGTCGCGCCGTGCGCGGCGTTGATCGCCGACGCGCTCGCTGCCGCCGGCGCGCCCGCAGGCACGTTCTCGTTGATCGAAGGCGCGAGTGTCGATGTCGGCCGCGCGCTCGTCGTCGCGTCGGGGATCAACGCGGTCGCGTTCACCGGTTCGCGTCGCGGCGGTCGCGCGCTCTACGACCTCGCGGCGACCCGCCCGGTCCCGATCCCGGTCTACGCGGAGATGGGAAGCGTCAACCCGGTCTTCGTCACGCCCGCCGCGCTCGCGGCCCGCGGCGACGCGATCGCCGACGGGCTCGCCGCGTCGATGCTCAACGGCACCGGCCAGTTCTGCACGAGCCCGGGTGTCGTGGTGGTTCCGGTGGGAGAGGCCGGCGACCGGTTCGTCGCGCGCCTCGTCGCGGCGATCGAAGCCGCGCCCCCCGGCTACATGCTCAACGCGACGATCCGCGACGGGCTGGTTGCGCAGCTCGCGAGCACCGAGCGGCTCGCGGGTGTCGAGGTCGTGGCGCGCGGCGTGCTCGCGGCCGACGACGGGTTCGGTGTCGCCGCGACCGCCCTGCAGACCGATGCGGCGACGTTCGTGAGCTCACCCGAGCTGTGCGACGAGCACTTCGGACCGGTCACCATCGTCGTGCGCAGCGAAGCCGGGGCGATGCCCGCGATCGCGGCGGCCATCGAGGGCAGCCTCACCGGCACGATCCACGCCGAGGCCGACGAAGCTGGGAGCGACGCGGTGCTCGGCCTGCGCGACGCGCTCGTCGAACGGATCGGGCGGCTCGTGTGGAACGGCTATCCGACCGGTGTCGCGATCGCGCCGGCGATGCACCACGGCGGCCCGTACCCGGCCACCACCCACTCGGGCTTCACCTCGGTGGGGCAGGCGTCGGTCCGCCGGTTCCTGCGCCCCGTCACCTTCCAGGACGTCCCGCCGGCTGCACTACCGGAGGAGTTGCGCGGAGACCGGCTCGGCGGCTGAGGCGCCGGAGCGGCGAGCGACCGCGAGGCGTGCACCTCGCAATCCGCACACGTGACCGTGGGTTCTCGGTCTCGCCCGCCGCCTCGCAGCGAGCGCGACCATGAAAGTAGCGTCCGCTCCATGCCTGCCGAGATCGACGCCATTCGCACCGCAATTCTCGAAGACGCCCCCGCCGCGGAGATCGGCGCGTTGGCGCTGCCCCAAACGGTGCGCGGCGCGCTCGTGAAGGCCGACGAGCAGGAGATGTTCAGCGGCCTCGAGTCCGACGACAAGGACCCCCACCGCTCGGTGCACGTCGAGCAGTTCCCGCTCCCCGAGCTCGCACCCGACGAGGCGTTCGTCGCGGTCATGGCCTCGGCGATCAACTTCAACACCGTGTGGACGTCGATCTTCGAGCCGCTTCCCACCTTCGGCTTCCTCAAGCGCCTCGGCAAGGAGAGCGTGTGGGGCGCGCGCCACGACCAACCGTTCCACGTGATCGGGAGCGACGCCGCCGGGGTGGTGCTGCGCGTCGGTTCCGCGGTGCGCAACTGGAAGCCGGGCGACAAGGTCACGGTGCAGTGCAACCACGTCGACGACCAGGATCCGTCGGCGCACGACGACTCGATGATGGCGACGAACCAGCGCATCTGGGGCTTCGAGACCAACTACGGCGGGCTCGCGGAGATCGCGGTCGTGAAGGCCAACCAGCTCATGCCGAAGGCCGCGCACCTCACGTGGGAAGAAGCCGCGTGCAACGGCCTCTGCAACTCCACGAGCTACCGCATGATCGTGAGCCCCAACGGCTCGGGCATGTCGCAGGGCCAGTCGGTGCTCGTGTGGGGTGCGAGCGGCGGCATCGGCGCGTACGCGTGCCAGTACGTGCTCAACGGGGGAGGCACTCCCGTCGGGGTGGTGTCGTCGCCGAAGCGCGCGGCGTTGCTGCACGAGATGGGTGTCGAGCACGTGATCGACCGCAAGGAAGAGGGCTTCAAGTTCTGGTCCGACGACACGACCCAGGATCCGAAGGAATGGCTGCGGCTCGGCAAGGCGATCCGCGGCAAGATCGGCCGCGACGTCGACATCGTGTTCGAGCACCCCGGTCGCTCCACCATGGGCGCGTCGGTGTTCGTCGCCAAGCGCGGCGGGTTGATCATCACCTGCGCGGCGACGTCGGGGTTCATGATCGAGTACGACAACCGCTATCTCTGGATGAACCTGAAGACCCTCAAGGGTTGCCACTTCGCCAACTACCGCGAGGCGTGGGAAGCCAACCGGCTCGTGTGCGAAGGGCGCATCCACCCCACGCTGTCGAAGGTGTTCACCCTCGACCAGACCGCTGACGCGGCCTACGCGGTGCAGCACAACCTCACCGAGGGCAAGCTCGGCGTGCTGTGCCTCGCGCCCGACGAAGGGCTCGGTGTCACCGACCCGGCGTTGCGAGAGCAGCACATCGATCAGATCACCCTGTTCCGTCGCTTCGAGGACGCGTGACCATGACTGCGCCGACCAGCCCGCCCCTGTTGACCGAGATCGACCACGTCGCCATCGCCGTGCGCGACCTCGAGGCCGCGATCGACTACTACCGCGCCACGTTCGGTTGCGAGGTCGACCACCGCGAGGTCGTCGAGCGCGACGGCGTCGAGGAGGCGTTGCTCAAGGTCGCCGACTCCTACATCCAGCTCCTCACGCCCACGCGTGACGACTCGCCCGTGGCCAAGTACCTCGTCACCAAGGGCGAGGGCATCCACCACGTCGGCTACCGCGTCGCCGACTGCGCGGCGGCGCTCGCGTCGGTGAAGGAGCAGGGCCACCGCGTGATCGACGAGGCACCGCGGCCGGGGAGTCGGGGCACGACCGTCGCGTTCGTGCACCCGAAGACCGCGTTCGGCACCTTGATCGAGCTCGTGCAGGAGTAGCGCTTGCCCGCGATCGCGCTCGCCGACGGGCGCGCGCTGGCCTACGAGACTGCCGGCGCCCCCGACGGCCGACCGGTCGTGCTGTTCCACGGCGCGCCCGGCTCGCGACTGTTCAGCCCCGACCCGGCGGCAACCGTTGCCGCGGGCGTGCGGCTCGTCACCTTCGACCGGCCGGGCTACGGCCGGTCCGATCCGCTGGTCGACCGCCGCGTCGCCGACTCGGCGCCCGACGTGACCGCGTTGCTCGACCATCTCGACATCGAGCGCGCGTCGCTCGTCGGATGGTCGGGTGGCGGGCCGTTCGCGGTCGCGACCGCGCATCACGCGGCCGACCGCGTCGACCGCCTCGCGCTCGTGAGCGCTCCGGGCCCGCTCGACGAGGTACCCGGAGGTTGGGACGCGCTCGGCGACTACCGGCGCCCGACCGCGGAGATGGCGCGCCGCGAACCGCACCGGTCGGTGCGGGCGATCGCCCGCCACATGACCCCGTTCCTCGCCGATCCGCCGTCGTTCCTCGGACGCGGCCGCGGCCCCGACGGCGAGGTGCTGCGCGGCCCGGCGTACCCGATGCTCGTCGAGCAGGTGCACGAGGCGCTCCGGCAGGGGGCCGAGGGCATCGCCGCCGACCTCGTGGCCATCTGGCTCGACTGGGGCTTCCGCCTCGCGGCGGTCACGACGCCGACGACGGTCTTCGAGGGCGTGCACGATCGCCACAACCACGAGGATGCGCAGTGCTACGCGTCGTGCATCCCCGGAGCCGAGCTCGTGGTGTGGGACGACGCGGGTCACCTCGGGATCGTGGCGAAGTGGGCCGAGGTGCTCGCCGGTGTGGTCGCCCCGGAGGCCTGACCGCCCGATCGTGGCGCGAACGGCGGGCCACTAGCCTTGTGGGCCATGGCCGACGTCTCTGGCTCCGAGCCCGCACCCCGCCCCCACCCGATCGAGGAGCGCATCGATCAGCTCCTCAAGCTGCGCGACGAGGCGCTTCACGCGGGCAATCCGGCCGCCGTCGAGCGCCAGCACGCCCGCGGCAAGCTCACCGCCCGGGAGCGCATCGAGAAGCTCCTCGACCCCGGCTCCTTCGTCGAGCTCGACATGCTCGCCCGCCACCGCGCCCACGGGTTCGGCATCGAGCACAACCGTCCCCTCACCGACGGTGTCGTCACGGGTTGGGGCACCGTCGACGGCCGCAAGGTGTTCCTCTTCTCCCAGGACTTCACCGTGTTCGGCGGCGCGCTCGGCGAGGTGTTCGCCGAGAAGATCCACAAGGTCATGGACCTCGCCGAATCGGTCGGCGCACCCGTGATCGGCCTCAACGACGGGGCCGGTGCGCGCATCCAGGAAGGCGTCGTCTCCCTCGACTCCTACGGCGGGATCTTCTACCGCAACGTGAAGGCGTCGGGTGTGATCCCGCAGATCAGCGTGATCCTCGGGCCGTGCGCGGGCGGTGCGGTGTACTCGCCCGCGATGACCGACTTCATCTTCATGGTGAAGGGCACGTCGCACATGTTCATCACCGGCCCCGACGTGGTGAAGACGGTCACCGGCGAAGACGTCACCCAAGAGGAGCTCGGCGGCGCGATGACCCACGCGTCGAAGTCCGGCGTCGCGACCTTCGTGTGCGACGACGAGGAGCAGTGCCTCGAGCAGGTGCGCTACCTGATCTCGTTCCTGCCGTCGAACAACCTCGAGGATCCGCCGTACTTCGAGCCGGCCGACGATCCCGAGCGCTACTGCGACGATCTCCTCGGCATCATCCCGGACTCGCCCAACAAGCCCTACGACATGAAGAAGGTCATCGCGTCGGTCGCCGACGACGGTGAGTTCTTCGAGGTGTTCCCGTTCTGGGCCGGCAACATCGTGTGCGGGTTCGCCCGCATCGACGGCTACGTCGTGGGGGTCGTCGGCAACCAGCCGGCGGTGCTCGCGGGCACCCTCGACATCGACGCGTCGGAGAAGGCCGCCCGTTTCGTGCGCACCTGCGACGCGTTCAACGTGCCGCTCGTGACCTTCGTCGACGTGCCCGGCTTCCTGCCCGGAACCGACCAGGAGTACGGCGGGATCATCCGCCACGGCGCCAAGCTGCTCTACGCGTACTGCGAGTCGACGGTGCCGCGCGTGCAGATCATCACCCGCAAGGGCTATGGCGGCGCGTACGTGGTCATGAACTCCAAGTCGATCGGCGCCGACCTCGCGTTCGCGTGGCCGTCGGCGGAGATCGCGGTGATGGGCCCGAACGGCGCGGTCAGCATCATCTTCCGCCGCGAGATCGAGCAGGCCGCCGACCCCGAGACCCGCCGAGCCGAGTTGGTCGAGGAGTACACCGAGCGCTTCGCGAACCCGTACAACGCGGCGGAGCGCGGCTACGTCGACGACGTGATCGACCCGCGCGACACGCGGCGGGTGCTCATCTCGTCGTTGAGCATGCTGCGCACGAAGCGCGAGAACCTTCCCTCGCGCAAGCACGGCAACGGGCCCCTGTGACCGGTCGGCCGGCGGCCGCTCCGATCATCGGCGCGATCTCTCCGAGCCCCACCGACGCGGAGGCGGCCGCCATCGCCGCTGCGATCGTGGTGCTCGATGAGCAACAGCGCGCCGCGGCGCTCGCGCACGCACCGGCACCCGAGCGGCTCAGCGTGTGGGTCGACGCGTCGCGCCGGGCCGCGCAGCGCGCCGGCCTCCAGCGCGGCCCCTGGCGGTTGTCGGGCCGCATCGCCCGCCGCTCGCGCACCTAACGTCGTCGCGCGTCTCGCCGGTGCCGCGCCCGCGGTCAGAAGTGATGACGTTTCCCCGGCGTAGAGGGGTCAAATCGCAATCAGTTCGGCGAGTGACGGTCCCGCGGGACCGTCACCCGCCACGAGGTCACGTGAACGTGTAGTTGTCGGCGGGCTTGACCTTGC
>DAIQOP010000103.1:0-12853 GCA_036787815.1 Actinomycetota bacterium | reverse complement strand
TCGCGACATCGTCGCTCGAGCTCGGCATCGACATGGGCGCGGTCGACCTCGTCGTGCTCGTCGAGTCCCCGGGCTCGGTCGCGCGCGGGATGCAGCGGGTCGGGCGGGCCGGGCACCACGTGGGCGAGCCGAGCACCGGCAAGATCTTCCCGAAGTGGCGCGGTGACCTGCTCGAAGCCACGGTCGTCGTGCGGCGCATGCGCGAAGGCCTGGTCGAGGAGATGCGCTATCCGCGCCGACCGCTCGACGTGCTCGCCCAACAGATCGTGGCCGCGTGCTCGGTCGACGACTGGGCGGTCGACGATCTGCTCGCGCTCGTCCGGCGCAGCGCGAACTTCGCCGATCTCTCGCGCGACGCGTTCGAAGCCGTGCTCGACATGCTCTCGGGCCGGTACCCGTCCGATCAGTTCGCGGGCCTGCGGCCCAGGATCGTGTGGGACCGGATCGAAGGAGTGCTCACGGCGCGTGAGGGCTCGAAGCGGCTGGCCGTCACGAGCGGCGGCACGATCCCCGACCGCGGCCTGTTCGGGGTGTTCCTTCCCGACGGCGGCCGCGTCGGCGAGCTCGACGAGGAGATGGTCTACGAGTCGCGCACCGGCGAGACGTTCCTGTTGGGCGCGTCGACGTGGCGCATCGAGGAGATCACCCACGACCGCGTCGTGGTCACACCCGCGCCCGGCCAGCCCGGCAAGATGCCGTTCTGGAAGGGCGACAAACCCGGCCGCCCGCTCGAGCTCGGCCGCGCCCTCGGCACCATGGTGCGCGAGCTGCGGGCGCTCCCCCGCGCGGATGCCGAGGAGCGCCTCACCGCCGACGGCCTCGACGAGCGTGCCCGCAAGAACCTGTTCGCGTACCTCGACGACCAGGCGGAGGCGACGGGCGCGGTTCCCGACGACCGGACCATCGTCGTCGAGCGCTTTCCCGACGAGATCGGCGACTGGCGTCTCTGCATCCTCACGCCGTTCGGATCGCGGGTGCACGCACCGTGGGCGCTCGCGATCGAAGCCCGCCTCGAGCGCCTCGATCTCGGCGCCGCGGCGATGTGGAGCGACGACGGGATCGTGATCCGCCTGCCCGAGGCGGTCGACGACATCCCGCTCGACGCGATCCTCGTGCCCCCCGACGAGGTCGAGGACCTCGTGGTCGAGCGCCTCCCGGCGACATCGCTGTTCGCGTCGCGCTTTCGCGAGAACTCGGCTCGCGCGTTGCTGCTCCCACGCCGCCGACCGGGCGAACGCACGCCGCTCTGGCAGCAACGCCAGCGCGCGGCCGATCTCCTCGCGGTCTCGGCGGGGTACCCCGCGTTCCCGATGCTGCTCGAGACCACGCGCGAGTGCCTCCGCGACGTGTTCGACCTCGCGGGCCTGCGGGAGGTGCTCGCAGGGATCGCCGGGCGCCGCGTGCACGTGGTGTCGGTCGAGACCCGCCGGGCGTCGCCGTTCGCGCAGTCGTTGCTGTTCGCGTGGATCGCGGTCGGCATGTACGACGGCGACGCGCCGCTGGCCGAACGCCGCGCGACCGCACTCGCACTCGACCGCGATCTGCTGCGCGAGCTGCTCGGCGCCGAAGAGCTGCGCGAGCTGCTCGATCCCGAAGCGCTGGCCCAGCTCGAGCTCGAGCTCCAACACCTCGCGCCGTCGCGTCAGGTTCGCAGCCTCGACGGGCTGCACGACCTGCTGCGCGACGTCGGCGACCTCTCCGACACCGAGATCGCGGCCCGCACCGAACCCGCGGTAGAACCGGCCGCCCTGCACGAGTGGGTCGACACCCTCGTCGCGCAGCGCCGGGCGATCCGCGTGCGCGTGGCGGGCGCCGAACGCGTCGCGGCCGCCGAAGACGCGGCCCGCCTGCGCGACGGGCTCGGAGTCGCGATCGGCCCGGGCCTCCCGATCGCGTTCACCGAACCGGTCGCCTTCCCGCTCGACGAGCTCGTCGCCCGCTACGCGCGCACGCACGGACCGTTCACCGTCGAGGAGGCCGCGGGCCGCCTCGGAACTCCGGCCGAACGCGTGCTCGAGGCGCTCCGGCGACTCGAAGCCAACGGGCGCGTCGTCATCGGCGACTTCCGACCGGGCGGGGTCACGTCGGAGTGGTGCGACGACGGAGTGCTGCGCGTGCTGCGCCGGCGGTCGCTCGCCGCGCTCCGGCGCGAGGTGGAGCCGGTCGACCCGTCGACATTCGGTCGGTTCCTCCCGGCGTGGCACGGCATCGGCCAGACCCGCCGCGGGCTCGACGCGCTCGTCGTGGCGATCGAGCAGTTGCAGGGCGCGGCGATCCCCGCGTCGGTGCTCGAACGCGACGTGCTCCCGGCGCGCGTCGACGGCTACCGACCCGCAATGCTCGACGAGCTCTGCGCGGCGGGCGAGCTGGTGTGGGTCGGTGCGGGCCCGATCGGCGACGACGACGGCCGGGTGCGCCTCTGCTTCCGTGATCGCGTGCGGCTGCTCATCCCCGACCGCGGCGGGGTCGACGTCCCGACCGAACCGATCCACGACGCGATCCGGGCCCGCCTCGGCACGGCCGGCGCGTCGTTCTGGCCCGAGCTGCTCGCGGCCGCGGGGAACCCCGACCAACAACTCCTGCTCGACGCCCTGTGGGACCTCGTGTGGGCGGGCGAGGTCACCAACGACACCTTCGGCCCCGTGCGCGCGCCACGCCGGGCCAAGCGCCGCGCCACCGCGGCGGCGGCCGCACGACGCCCGCAGGTCGGGCGGCTCACCCGCCTCGGCCCTCCCGCGGCCTCGGGCCGCTGGTCGCTGGTCGCGCCGCTGCTCGAACCGCGCCCCACCGCGACCGAGGCCGCGCACGCGCTCGCGCTCCAGCTCCTCGAACGTCACGGCGTCGTCACCCGCGAGGGCGTGAAATCGGAAGGGATCGCCGGTGGCTACTCGGCGGTGTACCCGGTGTTGCGCGCCCTGGAAGATTCCGGACGCATCCGTCGCGGGTGGTTCGTCGCGACACTCGGCGCCGCCCAGTTCGCGCTCGGCGGCGCGGTCGAACGGCTGCGGGCCGAGCGGCCGTCTCCGGAGGAATCGCGGGCGTTGGTGCTCGCCGCCACCGATCCCGCGCAACCGTACGGCGCCGCGCTGGCGTGGCCCGAGAGTGGTGGCCGTCCGGCGCGGGCGGCCGGCGCGTACGCGGTGCTCGTCGACGGTGAGCTCGCCGCCTATCTCGAGCGCGGCGCGCGCGGCCTGATCACCTTCGCGTCGAGCACCGACACCCCTCCCGAGACGTGGATCGAGGCGCTCGTCGCGGCCCACAAGGAGGGCCGCCTGGGCACCCTGCAACTCCAACGGATCGACGACGGCCCGGCGCGGCAATCGGCCCTCGCCCCCGCGCTGCGCGCCGCGGGATTCGTCGACGGCTACCGCGGTCTCACGCTGCGCTCCTGAGCTTCGGCTCGGGACCGCGGGCGGCGACACCGCTACGCTCGCAACACCAGCCAACGACCGTCACGGTCGGCGCACGGAGGTTCACCATGGGTCTGCTCGACAAGGTCAAGGACGTCGCGGGCAAGGCCGCCGAACAGGCCAAGCACGCCACCGAAGTCGGCAAGGAGAAGCTCGAGGACCGCAAGCTCACGAAGCAGATGGAGACGCTGCTCGCCGAGATCGGCGAGATCGTGGTGGCGCAGCGCCGGGGCACGGCCGCAGCCGATGCCGACGCGCAGATCACCGCCAAGATCGTCGAGATCACCGACCTCGAGCAGCAGATCGAGGCCAACAACGTCGCGGCCGAGACCGAAGGCGGCGCAACCGACACCGCCGGCGCGACCGGCACCGCCGGCACCGCCGGCACGACCGACACGCCGCCCGCGGGCTGATCCAGCGCTCGCCGGGAGCGTTCCCGGCGCGACGACGACCGATCCGATGACCTACGTCCTCATCCACGGCGGTGGCTCGACCGCGAGATTCTGGGATCGGTTGTTGCCCCGCCTCGACGCGCCCGCGCTGGCCGTCGACCTGCCGGGCCGCAACGGCAAGCCGGCCGACCTGGCGACATTGAGCGTCGACCTCGAGGTCGCCTCCGTGCTCGCCGACATCGACGCCGCCGGCATCACCGAACCGATCGTCCTCGTGGCGCACTCGTCGGGGGGCCTGGTGGTGCCCGGCGTGGTCGCCGGACTCGACGGCCGCGTCGCGCACGTGGTGCTCAGCGCTGCGCTCGTGCCCGACGAGGGCGGGTGTGGCATCGACTGCATGAAGCCGAACCATCGCGAGGGCCTCGTCGCCGCGGTCGAGCAGGCACGTCGCGACGGCACCGTCATCACCCTGCCGGGGCCACCGGCCGATCCCGAGAGCTTCCGCAACGCGTACGGCGGCGATCCGCTCGACGACGACACCCTCGCCTTCATGCTCGACCCGGCGCGGTGCGTCGAAGACACCGTGCACCACTACTTCCAACCGATCCACTGGTCGCTGGCCGCTCAGGTTCCGGTCACGTACGCGCTCAACACGCGCGACCGGCCCGTCCCGTCGGCGACCCAAGAGGTGATGGTCGCCCGCATCCCCGGCCCCACCACGGTGATCCGGCTCGACACCGGGCATCTCCCGCCGGTGACCCACCCCGAAGCGTTCGCGAGGCTGCTCTCCGGGGTGTGAGCCGCGGAGCCGACCGTCATCGGTTCCTCAGCCAGCTGTCACCGCGTCGTCGTTCGTTCGTCGCGCCCGGGTAACGACGAGCGACGAGAGTAGGCATCGACACAACCGGCGTTCCCCCCGACCCCGGACGGAGCAACATGTCGCTCAGCACACCGACGTTCGTCGTTCAACGTCGCGTCAACCATCGGCTCACCGAGCTCCAGCAGGGCCTGGCCGACCGAAGCGAGCTCGTCGCCGCGAGGGTGCTCGACCTCGGCCGGGCCGGCTCGATGTACTTCGACGAGCCGCTTCGTCCCGTCGCCCGGTACAGCCCGGTGCAGCCCACACCGACGTGGTGCGGTCGTGCGCATCTGCTCACCCCGCGCCGGCGTGTGGTCGCGACGGTCGAGCTCGAGGTCTCGATGTGGTCACCCGACGCGAGCGCGCTCGAGATGCGCCCGGTCGCGGCGCACCCGGAACGCTGGCGCAGCCGGCGCATCCGTCAGTACTTCGAGCTCGCGCACGAAGGCGCCGACGCGACCACGCGACTGCTCGTCCGGCGCGCGATCGACGCGAGCACCGCGCGCCGGGACGCGAACATCGCCGTTCCCGAGCGTCGGGCCGTACCGGTCGGCTCGGCTCACTGACCTCGCTACAGGCCCGCGAATACCGGTGCCGCCGCGACCACGTCGGCGGCCAGGCTGCGGTCGCCGTGCACGAGCACATCGAGGTCGTCGGCGCGCAGACGGTCACTGAACCGGCGACACCAATCGACGACCGGAAGCGTGAGCGTGACATCGGGCACACCGGCGGCGCCGTCGACGTGCATCGGCAGTGTCCAGTCGCCGCCGCCGGCACCGGTGAGCACGATGCGGGCGGTGCGACCGGGGCGGGCGAGCCCGCTCGCGCCCAACGCGGAGGGCACCATCGTCATCGAACCCTCGGCCATCGTGTGCAATGCGGCCGCCGACGGCACGTCGAGCGCGCGGCCGAGCGCGCGACGGATGTCGTCGGTGTGCGTCCACGTCTCGAACGCACGCACGAGCAGCACGAGATCGGTCGGCATCTCCGATCCGAACCACGAGCACGTCTGCGTGCCGGGCGCCGCGTCTCGGATCGCCGAGACCGAGCGGCGCCACAACGCGACGACCTCGGCCGGGCTCCATGCGCTCGTCATGTGCACGACTCCCGCGGTACGTGATTCCACGTGTTCCTCGGTCACCTCGGGGAGTGTGGGCGCGCCCATCCACATGGCGACGAGGCTCTCCGTCGCCGCGAGGTGCGCGACCAGCTCGCGCACGGTCAGACCGTTGAGGGTGGCGAGACCCCACGCCGACTCCGGCACGTCGCCGAGCAACTCGACGAGGGTCGCCTCGACCTCGGCGTGCACCTCGATCGCCGTCTGCTCGCGCGGCGCCCGCCGCGCCCGCGCCCGTTCGAACACGCTGGTGCGCACATCACGCGGCGGCGCGAGCGCATCGCTCGCACCCAACCCGACCGCGGCGGCACGGAGCCGTTCGACCTCGGCCGCGACCTCCGGGTGCGCGGCCACGAACTGCTCCATCGCGGCCATCTCGGCGGCGTCGCACGCGTCGAGCGCGAAGGCACCGAGTAGCTCCTCGAACTCGTCGCGCCTCATCACGTCCACTGCTCGACTCCGTTTCCCTCGAACGTTCCTTCGAGCGCGGCGGCGATCCGTCGGAGCCCGAGGCGCAGGCGCGACTTCGCCGTGCCCTCCGGGACCCCCAGCTCCACCGCGACCTGCCGGTACGTCTTGCCTCCGAAGTACGCGAGCCGGATCGCTTCCGCCTGCTCGACGGGCAATCGCTCGACCTCGGCGCGCACGCGTTCGGCCGTGGCGAGCGCGCTCACCATCTCCTCGACGTCGGGCACCCGGACCACGAGCGCCGCGTCGCGCGCGGCGCGCCGGCGGCGGGCTTCTTCGCGCCTCACCCAGTCGACCGCGCGGCGATGCGCGAGCGTGCCGAGGAAGGTGCGGAGCCGGCCCCGGTCGGGGTCGAACGCCGCGGGCCGCTCCCAGCACGCGACGAACACGTCCTGGGTCACGTCTTCGGCGGCGGTGCGGTCACCGGTGACGCGACGCGCCAGCCCGAAGACGAAGGAGCTGAACTGGTCGTAGAGGTCGGCGACGGCCGACTCGTCTCCGGCGATCAACCGTTCGCGCAGGCCCCGCTCCCACTCGTCGCCCCGGTTCGAGCCTTCCATCGTCCGCACCGCCCCCCCCTCGCCGGCACCTTCGAGCTGGCGCTCATCAGAGACCGTTCGCCGCGCCGGACCGATTTGGATCACCCGCGGCGAGAAGATTCCGACGGACCCACTTCTCGGAAGGATCTCCGGACGAGGCGGGGTGCGACACTACGCTTTCGCGCCATCGGGGTCGATACTTCGCGTGTCCGGTTTGAGAAGCCAACTGGTGGAATCGGGGTCGTTGCCGTGAGCTACCGATCGAGCCTCCGGGCTCTCACTGCGGTCGTCACGCTCGTGCTGGTCGCCACCGCATGCAGCGGAGGTTCGAGCAAGGGAGCCAAGACCACCACCTCGAAGGCCAACACCGCCACGACCGCGGTCGGGGCCGGCACCGGGAGCCTGCTCGTCAACCCCCTGTTCGTCTCCACGGACGCGACCGGGAAGTCGGTCGGCGGCACCAACCCGGTCACGGTGCGCGTCGGCCCGTCGTCGGACCACAAGCTCCGCGTCGGGTTCACCGAGGACGAGGTTGCGGGCACGGGCGACCAGTGGCAGGCCGCGGGTTGGTCCGCCGTCACCGTCGCGACGCTCCTCATCGGCGCGCCGCTCACCGACCGCGAGGTCGACTTCGACGTCACCGGCAAGATCGACGGGCCGAGCGCCGGCGGTCTGATGACGGTCGCGACCCTGGCGCTCATGCGCGGCGACAAGTTGCTCCCCGACATCACGATGACCGGCACCATCAACCCCGACGGCACCATCGGGCCGGTCGGTGGCATCCCGTACAAGGTCGACGGCGTGCTCCTCGCGCACAAGACGAAGATGTTGATCCCGGCGGGGCAGCGCAACAGCGCCGACTCCTCGGGCAAGCTCGTCGACGTGGTGCAGGAAGGCCAGCGCAAGGGCGTCACCGTCACCGAGGTCGACAACATCTACGACGCGTACAAGGCCTTCACCGGCAAAGACCTGCCCCGCCCGCAGGCCGCGACCGTCGTGAAGCTCGACGAGGCCAGTTACCAGAAGCTGAAGGCCAAGGTCGAGACCTGGAACGCGCGCTTCGCGACCTCCGTCGGCGAGTTCAACAGCCTGACGCCCACGATTCGCGGCGACCTCCAGAGCATCGCCGACCAGGCCAACACGCTCAATCAGCAGGCGAAGAAGCTCAGTGACGAGGGTCTCCAGGCCGGCGCCTTCCAGAAGGCGGTGTCGGCGGCGGCCTTCGCCAACGCCGCCGCGCACACGGGCCAGAACTTGCAGATCCTGCTCACGCAGGGGGTGCGCGCGTTCGTGTCGCGCATCAAGGCGAGCGAGTCGGTGTCGGGCCAGGTGGGCGGGCTCGTCGACGAGCTCAAGACGTTCACGCCGGCAACGGTGAGCGATGCCGGCGCGCTCATCGCCGCGTACGGGAACGCGATCGACGCGGTCTCCTTCTCGTTGTCGGGGCAGAGCCTCCTCGGCGCGAGCGCGTCGACCGCAGAGCAGGCGGCCACGCAGGCCACGCTCGGCGCCGTGTACTACGACCTGGCCGGCACCCTCGTCGAGGCGTCGAAAGACGTGCTCGACGTCGGCCGCGACCTCGGCGGCGCCAAGCTGGGGGCGAAGCTCGACCTCAACGGCATCGCCGACTTCTTCCGCCGGGCCGCGGAGGCGAACCTCAACGCGTTCGAATCGCTCATCATCGAGCCGGCCGCCAACAACGCGAACATCAGCGTCGCGGCGGCCAAGGCCCGGTTCGCCGACAACGACAGCGACTACGCGCTCGCGGTCAGCGGCCTCAACGTGATGGGCGGGTTGCAGCGCTACTTCGGCACCGCGGCCTCGAGCGACTACGCCGAGATCGGCGGTGCGGTCTCCCTGTACAACCGCAGCGCGGGCCTGCTCGCGAAGTACTACTCGCTCGGCGAGGTCGACCCGAAGACGCTCGACGTCACCGGCATCGCGAACGACCAGGCGTTCAGCGCGGCGATCGAGCTGGCGCAGAACCAGCTCGCCGGCACTGTCGCCCTCCTCAGCTCGAAGTCGGTGAACCCCACGATCGCGGTGGCCGACAACGAGGTCGCGAGTGTCGACCGCGAGGGCACCGCGAGCGACAAGCTCAACGCGCTGACCGCGTACTGGGACGGCTACCTCAGCGGCCGGGTGCTCGCGTACATCGGCGGCTTCGCCGACAAGATCTGATCCGGGAGCGGTCCCCCGTTCAGGTGCCCGATTCGCTGCGGCCGAGCTCGCCGCGGCGCGCGAGCAGCAGCAACCAGGCGAGCGCCGGACCGATCACCACGGCACCGGCGATCACGGTGGCGAGGAGTGCCTGCAGCGTCGCGTGCGCGCCCTGCGCCTGGGCGATCGTGACGCGTCCGCTGATCAGGTACGGGTACTGGCCCGCGGCCCAGCCCCAGATCACCGCGACCACTGCGAGGGCCGCCGTGATCCGGGCCACGCCGTAGCCCCCGCGCTTCAGCAGCACGAGCGTGACGACGCCGGCGACACCCGAGAGCACGATCAGGGGGAGTGCCCGCCCGGTGAGGTGCGCGAAGAGGCGCGACGCGTCGGCGTGCAGCACCGCGACCCCGACCGCCGCGACGATGCCGGCCGCCACACCGCTCGCGATCGCGCGCGAGCGGAAATACGCGGTGAGGTCGTCGAGGCCCTGCGCCGCGGCGTCGGCCGTGAGGTAGACCGCGGCGAGAAACGCGCACGCCACCACGGCCAGCACCCCGCCGAGCATCGAGGTCGGGTTCGCCCAACTGCTCACGAGCGATCCGGTTCCGGTCGCCGGCACCCGCCCGGAAGCCACGCCACCGACCACGCTCCCGAGGAAGAACGGGGTGAGCACCGATGACGCAGCGAACGTGACGCCGAACACGCGTCGCGTCGGCAGCGTGATCGACGCCTTGCGAAACGCGAAGCCCGAGCCCCGCAGGATGATGCCGACGGCCGCGAGCGTGAGCGGTACCGCGAGAGTCGACATGATCGGCGCGAACGCGCGCGGAAACCCGGTCCAGAGCACCACGAGCACGAAGATCAACCACACGTGGTTGGCTTCCCATACCGGTCCGACCGAATGCTCGATCAGGTCGCGCGGGCCGGCCCCACGCTCCGCATCGCCGGCGAGAAGATCCCAGAATCCCCCACCGAAGTCGGCACCGGCGAGCAGCGCGTACAACGTGACACCGACGAACATCGCGATCACGACGACCGTCGCGAGCGTCATCGCTCGTTCGCTTCCGGTGCCAGGTGCCTGAGCACGTACAGCGAAGCAGCGGTCAGCGCCGCGTAGATCGCGAGCAGCAGGAAGTAGCCGTAGCGCAATCCCGACGCGGTGCTCACGGCATCGCGTGTGCGCATCACGCCGTAGACGATCCACGGCTGACGCCCGACCTCGGTCGTGACCCACCCGGCCTCGAGCGCCACCACCGCGGCGGGCCCGGCGACGAGCGCCCACCGATAGAACCAACGCGATCGCGGCAGATCGCGTCGGCGCCGCCACGCGAGCAGGAGCCACAGACCCAGACCGAGCATCGAGGTACCGATCGCGACCATGATCTGGAACGCGAACCGCACCACGTTGACGGGCGGGCGATCGGCCGGGGGCACCGACTCGAGGCCGGTCACGACGGCATCGGCGTGATGAAACGCCAGGAACGACAACCCCTTCGGGATCTCGATCCCGAAGCGCACGTGACCGTCGACGTAGACCCCGCCGATGTGGATCGGCGCACCGCGTTCGGTGCGCGCCAGGCCTTCCATCGCGGCGAGCTTCACCGGTTGGTGCACGGCCACGTGCCGCGCGGCCCAATCGCCCGCGACGATCTGGAGCGGCACGACGGCGCTCGCGACGACGAACGGGATCAGGAACCCGATGCGCCGGTACCGATCGCGCGAGCCGCGCAGCAGGGCCAGCGCGTGGGGCATCGCGACCAGGTAGCCGGTGACGATGAACGCCGCGAGGATCATGTGGGTCGCTTCCGGCCACAGCGAGGTGTTGAAGAGCGCAGCCCACGGGTGCACGGCCACGACCCGCCCGGAGACGAGGCGGAACCCGGTCGGCGTGTTCATGAACCCGTTCGCGGCGACGACGAAGAACGCGGAGGCAACTCCCGCGATCCCGATCGGCACCCCGCTCCACAGGTGCACCCGGGGCGGGAGTCGATCCCAGCCGTAGAGATAGATGCCGACGAAAATCGCCTCGGTGAAGAAGGCGAAGCCCTCGATGGCGAACGGCAGGCCCATGACGTCGCCGTACGCCGCCATCCACCGGGGCCAGAGGATGCCGAACTCGAACGACAGGATCGTGCCCGAGACCGCGCCGATCGCGAAGAGCACCGCGAGCACCTTCGACCAGTGACGAGCGAGCGCCGTGTACACGGGATCGCCCGTGCGTTGCCCGCGCCACTCCGCGAACAGCGCGAGGAACGGGAACGCCATCCCGGTGCACGCGATCACGATGTGCCATCCGAGCGACAGCGCCATCTGTTGGCGCGCGTACAGCAGGTCGGGTGCCTTCACCACGCCCACCGTGATACCCACTACGCGAGCTGCGTAGCGGGCGTGAGCGCGAACTTCACGAGGATCATCGCCGTCGCCGCCGCCACGAACGCGACGAGGCCGAACCCGGCGCTCGGCCCCCAACCGTTGGGCAGGGCCGCGGCCCACCACACGACCGCGGCGGCGATCCACGCGGTACCCGACACCTGGGCGGCCAGCTTCGACGACCGCGACGCGACCGCGACGGCCGCGGCCAGCCCGATGTAGACCGGGAAGTAGAGCGGGAACACCGCCAGGCACGCACCGGCCGAGGTCGCGACACCCTTCCCACCTCTGAAGCCGTTCCACGGAGGGACGATGTGGCCGGCGATCACCAGCGTGGCGGCGAGGTACGCGCCCACATCCCCGCCGAGCGCGCGGCCGGCGAATCCCGTCACGACCCCCTTGGCGACGTCGGCGACGAGCACCGCGGCACCCCATCGGGAACCGAGCACCTGAGCGGCGTTCGTCGCGCCGGGATTGCCGCTCCCGGCGGCACGGAGATCGACCCGGCCGCGGGTGGCGAGGCGGCTCGCGAGATCGGCCGAAGGGAAGGAGCCGAGCAGGTATCCCAGCAGCGCCGCGGTCACCACGCCGGCACCGTCCATCGCCTGCCTCCGAAGGATCCTCGAGCGCCCGAAGATTACGCTCGCGAACATGACGACCACCGACGCACGAGCGCACACGGCCGACGAGCAACGGGTCTTCGCGCTCCTCGACGACCTGATCGCGGAGATGGACCCGGCGACCACCGACCCGATCGCGTTCCGCGCCGCGCAGTACGACCGCGGGCTCGCCTGGGTGTCGTTCCCCGAGGGCAACGGCGGGCTCGGGCTTGCCGGATCACTGCAGCGCGCGGTCGACCAACGCCTCCGTGCGGCCGGCGCGCCTGCCCCGACGAGCGGCCGCTTCTTCGGGATGTTCCTCGCGGCACCCACGATCGTCACGCACGGGTCCGCGGAGCTCCGCCGGCGCCTCCTGCGACCGCTGTTCACCGGCGAAGACGTGTGGTGCCAACTCTTCAGCGAGCCGGGTGCCGGATCCGACCTCGCGTCGCTGGCGACGCGAGCGGTGCGCGACGGAGACGAGTGGGTCGTCAACGGCCAGAAGGTCTGGAACACGCTCGCCCACCTCGGCGACCGGGGCATGCTCGTCGCGCGGACCGACCCCGAGGTTCCCAAGCACCGCGGCCTCACGTACTTCGCGCTCGACATGCGCACGCCCGGTGTCGAGGTGCGCCCACTCCGCCAGATCACCGGCGAGGCCGAGTTCAACGAGGTGTACCTCACCGACGTGCGCATCCCTGACTCCGACCGCATCGGCGACGTCGGTGACGGGTGGCGGGTCTCGATGACCACGTTGATGAACGAGCGGGTGACGATCGGCGGGGGTGGCGGTGGGAGCGCCGGCCCGAAGCGGGCCTCGGGCGCGATCGCGGAGGCGGTCGACATCTGGCAGCGCCGCGCCGACCACGAGCCCGCGATGCGCGACCGGCTCATGAAGCTCTGGATCGACGAAGAGGTGCTCCGCCTCACCAACAT
>DAIQOP010000102.1:0-12889 GCA_036787815.1 Actinomycetota bacterium | reverse complement strand
TCGGCTCGACGATCTCGGTCGCGCCGCTCGATTGGAGCCCGGCCAACACGAGCGCGCTCTTCACCTGCGCGCTCGCCACGCTCGGCGCGTGCCGGCAACCGGTGAGATCCCCGCCCCGCACCACGAGTGGCGCGAGCGTGCCGTCGGCGCGGGCGTCGATCGACGCGCCCATGGCCCGCAAGGGCTCGACGACCCGAGCCATCGGGCGGCGGCGCAGCGACGCGTCGCCGTCGAGCACCGAGAGGAACGCCCGGCCGGCCAGCACGCCGGTGAGCACGCGCATCGTCGTGCCCGAGTTGCCGCAGTCGATGACGCCCTCGGGCTCCCGGAATCCCGCGACACCGTTCGCCGTGACCGTGAGCTGCTCGGCCGATCCCTTGATGCGCAGCCCGAGCTGCTCGAGGCTGCGGCGCGTCGACGCGACATCGTCACCCGTGGCGAGGCCGGTGATCGTGCTCCGCCCGTCGGCGAGCGCGGCGAACAACAACGCCCGGTGCGAGATCGACTTGTCGCCCGGCACCCGCAACCGGCCGCGCAACGGCCGCGCGCCTCCGACGACGACCTCCGACATCCCGCTCATTCCAGTGCTCCCCGTGCCACGTGGTACCCGAGCTCCTCGAGCGCGGGCTCGAACACGTCGGCGCCGCCGGCGGTCACGACGAGGACGAGCACACCCGAGCCGCCTTCCGACGAGTGGGCGATCTCGAAGTCGTACACGTTCACGCCCAGCGGCGGAGCGAGCGTCAGCACCTCGGCGAGCGCCCCCGGCCGGTCCGGAACGGGGATTCGGAGCTCGACCAGCTCCTGAACCGGAGGCGTTCCGACCGGCAGGTTGCGGCGCGCGATGCGGGTCCGCTTCAACATGTCGAGCAGGCCCTCGCGGTCGCCGGACGCCACGAGCCCTCGCACGTCGCCGAGCGCGTCCCGGTACGCGTCGAGCGCCTGGAGCACCGCGTCGCGGTTCGAGGTGAGGATGTCGGGCCAGATCCCCGGGTTGCCGGCGGCGATGCGGGTCATGTCGCGAAAGCCGCCGGCCGCGAGCCGCATGAGGATGCGGTGCTCCCCGCCCCCGGCCCCCGCGACGTCCATCAGGGTGGACGCGGCGAGCTGGGGCACGTGGCTCACGAGCGCGACGAGCGCGTCGTGGCGTGCGGGTTCGACCTCGATCGCCTCCGCGCCGACGAGGCGCACGAGCGAGCGGACCGCGGCGAACGCGTCCGCGTCGGTCGTGGCGGTGGGGGTGAGCACCCACGCCGCGCCGACGAACAGGTCGGCATCGGCGCCCTCGACACCGTCCTGCTCGGATCCGGCCATCGGGTGGCCGCCCACGAAACACGGTGCCCGATCGGCGCGCGCCGCGGTGACGCCCGCGACCACCGGCGCCTTCACCGAGCCCACGTCGGTCACGATCGGCGCACCCGCGTCGAAGGCCGCGACCGCGAGTGCCGCGATGTGGCCCACCGGCACCGCCACGACGACCACCTCCGCGCCGCGCACCGCGGCTTCGAGTGAGGTCGCCACCGTCGCGACGGCACCCAGCTCCTGCGCCCGCGCCACCCGCTCGGCCGAGCCGTCGAAGCCGACGACCTCGATGTCATGCCGAGCCAGGGCCAGGCCGATCGACCCGCCGATGAGGCCGGTGCCGAGCACCGCGACCCTCCGCACATCTGCGCGTGGCCCGTCGCCGCGTGCCGCCTTCCCGGCCGTCGCGCTCACTCGGGGAGGTCGTCGCGGAGCGTTCGGGCGCCGTCGAGGTAGACGTGATGCAGGGTCGCGCGATCGCGCTCGAGCTGGAGGTGCATCATCACCCGGATGCAGCGGGGCTTGCCGTGCTCGATCCCGAGCTCACGGGCGCACAGCAGCGGCACGTCGCCCAAGCCGAGCGCCCGGGCCGCGGTCGCGGGGAACTCGGCGGTGAGATCGTCGGTCGCGGTGAAGATCATGCTGACGATGTCGTCGTGCTCCAGTGCATTGCGCTCGAGCATCTCCCGGACGAGTCGCTGGGTCTTGGTCTCGATCTCGGTTTTCGTGTTCTCGTCACAGGTAATCGCGCCCCGGAGCGCCAGCAGCCTCACGAGAGCGGAGGTTACCCCGGCGCCTCGCGACCGCCCCCGACCGGCTTGCCGACCGCGGCCGCGTACAGCGCCCGCACCTCGTCGGAGCGCAACGGCCGCCACTCGCCCGGCGCGAGCCGCGCGTCGCTGATCGGGCCGATGCGGGTGCGCACCAGCCGCGAGACGGGATGGCCGATCGCCTCGCACATCCGCCGCACCTGGCGGTTCCGGCCCTCGTGGATCACGATCTCGAGCGCGGCGCCGTCGCCGTGCTGCGCGACGATCGAGACGCGCGCGGCAGCCGTGATCCCGTCGTCGAGCTCGACGCCTTCGCGCAGGCGCCGCACCGCGCCGGGTGTGGGCACACCGGCGACCTCGGCGAGGTAGGCCTTCGGCACCCCGTGGCTCGGATGGGTGAGCAGCTGCGTGAGCTCACCGTCGTTGGTGAGCACGAGCAGCCCTTCGCTGTCGTAGTCGAGGCGCCCGACCGGGAACACGCGCGGCTCGGTGGGTACGAGGTCGACGACGGTGCGCCGACCCTGCGGATCGCTCAAGGTCGTGATCACTCCCGGCGGCTTGTTCAAGAGGTACGACACGAGGTCGGCGGCCACGGGAACCGGGACACCGTCGATCTCGATGTGCACGCGCTCGGCGTCGACCCGGCGGCCGAGCACCGCGACCTCACCGTCGACCGTCACCCGGCCTTCGGCGATCAACGCCTCGCACGTGCGCCGCGAGCCCATCCCGGCGCGCGCGAGCACCTTCTGGAGACGGTCACCGTCGGTTTCGACCACGGCTCAGGCCTCGGGCGCGATTCCCTCGGCGAGGTCGGACGCGAACACCGCGGCCTCGCCGACATCGGTCACGTCGACGACGGCATCGTTCGCATCGACCTCGCGCGCATCGACATCGCGCGCATCGACCTCGCGCGCACCATCCTCGAGCGCACCGCTCTCGGCGACGGGTGGCGCGGATTCGGCTTCGTCGTCGAGCTCGACCGTCGCGCCGCGCCCCACGTCGTTCGGCACCCGCAACCCGCGTTCGAGCGCCTCGACGATGTTGGCCTCCGGGACGAAGTCGCCGAGCGCGGGGAGATCGCCGAGGCTGTCGATGCCGAGCCGCTCGAGGAACCGGCTCGTGGTGCCGAACCGGGCCGGATTCCCGGGCGTCTGCTCGTGGTCGACCTCGTCGACGTATCCCCGCTGCACGAGCGTGCGCAAGGTCGCGTCGACGTTGACACCACGGATCGCGGAGAGCTGCGCGCGCCCGATGGGCTGCTTGTAGGCGACGATCGCCAAGGTCTCGAGCGCGGCGGGAGAAAGCCGGGCGTGCTGACCGTCGAGCACGAAGCGTTCGACGTACGGGGCGAGGTCGGGATGGGTCTGGAACCGGTACCCGCCGGCGACGCGCACGAGCACGAAGCCGCGCCCCTCGCGCTCGTACTCCGCAGCGAGCAAGTCGCAGATCTCCTCGACGGCGGTGGTGGAGATCTCCACCAACTGCGCGAGGAGATCGGTCGCCACCGGCTCGGGCGACGCCATCACGACCGCTTCGATCGCTCGCCGCGATTCGGTCTGCGCCCTGCCGCTCGTCGCGGCTTCAAGCTCGGTGGCGTCTTCGCCGATGTTCATGTCGCTCACGCGCGCGCCTCTTCGACCGGGCTGAAGTCGTTCGTGGAGAGATCGGTCACGGCCGTGCCGACCTCGCTCGTCTCGTCGTCCCATTCGCCGGCGACGATGAGATCGATGTCGGCCCGTTCCCCGATGGCCAGAGGCCGCACGCGCAGCTCGCTGAACGTGGAGGCCTGCTCGAGGTCGACGAGCCCCTGCTTGTACAGCTCGAGGCAGGCGAGGAAGCGCACGACGATCTCCAGCCGCTCGCCCGCACCGCACACCAGATCGCGGAAGCTCACCGAACCCGACGACGGCAGCAACGCGAGCACCGTCTCCACGGCTTCGCGCACGCTCGCGCGCACAGGAGCGACGTGATCGGTCCGCACCTCCGGCACCGGCTTCGGAGCGAGACCGCGGGAGGCCGCCTCCGCCAGCTCGGCAAGCGAGATCTGCTCGAGCGGGTCGGGTGCCAGCGAGCGGAACGGCTCCTCGGGCCCGGCGATGCGCGGCAACGACCGCTGCGCGACCCGCATCGAGGCGAGCAGGTGGTGAGAGGCGTCCTGGAACGTCTTGCACTCGAGGAGGCGGGCGATGAGGTAGTCGCGCTCGTCCCAGCGAGAGAGCTCGTCGTCGAGATCGGGGTCGTCGCGGCCCGGGAGGAGGCGGCGGGCCTTCAGGTCGATCAACGTCGCCGCGATCAGCAGGAACTCGGTCGCGATCTCGAGATCGACCCGTTCGAACCGTGCGACCTCGGAGAGATACCGATCGACGATGAGCGAGAGGCTCACTTCGAAGAGGTCGACCTCTTCCTTGAGGATGAGGTGCAACAGCAGGTCGAACGGACCCTCGAAGACCGGGGTTTGGACCTCGTAGCCCATCGGGATCACCCTACTCGCTGCCGAATCACATCGGTGTCACGCTGCGCCCGCCGGTACGATGCCGCCGCCATGACACGAGTCTTCTCCGGGATCAAGCCGTCGGGCGAGATGCAGCTCGGCAACTACGTGGGGGCGGTCCGGCGCTGGGTCTCCGGCCAGCCGCCGGCCGGTTCGCCCGCCGCGGCCAGCCACGATGCCATCTACTGCGTGGTCGATCTGCACGCGATGACGGTCGCCTACGACCTGAAGGTGTTGCGGGAACGCACGCGTGAGGTCGCGACCCTGCTGTTCGCGGCCGGTCTCGACCCGGAACGGTCGCTCGTCTTCGTCCAGAGCCAGGTGGGTGCCCACGCCGAGTGCACCTGGATCCTCAACTGCGTGGCCACGTTCGGCGAGCTGAGACGGATGACCCAGTTCAAGGAGAAGTCCGACGGCCAGGAATCCGTGAGTGCCGGCCTGTTCGACTACCCGGTGCTCATGGCCTCCGACATCCTCCTCTACGACACCGAGGAGGTGCCGGTCGGCGACGACCAGCGCCAGCACGTCGAGCTCACCCGCGACCTGGCCCTGCGGTTCAACCACCGCTTCGGCGACACGTTCGTGGTGCCGAAGGCCACCTTCCCCACCGTCGGCGCCCGCATCATGGATCTGCAGCAACCGACCAACAAGATGTCCAAGTCGTCGGACTCGCCCCAGGGCACGGTGCTCGTGCTCGACCCGCCCGAGGTGATCGCCAAGAAGGTGCGATCGGCGGTCACCGACAGCGGTTCCGAGGTGCGGTACGACCCCGACGAGAAGCCGGGCGTCTCCAACCTGCTCGACGTCTACGCCGCCGCCACCGCGGTGGGCCGCGATGCGGCGGTCGAGCACTTCGCGGGCTCCGGCTACGGCGCGCTCAAGCGCGAGGTCGCCGAGGCGGTCGTCGAGTACCTGCGCCCGGTCCGCGAGCGCTACGACGAGCTCGCGCGCGATCCCGGCGCGGTCGACGGGTTCCTCGCACAGGGGGCCGAGGCCGCGGAAGCGATCGCGACCGGCGTGCTCGACCGCGTGCGCGCCGCGTGCGGCCTGCTTCCCCGGCACGGTTCCGCGTAACCGGCCCGGCGATCAGCGCTTCCAGGGCACGGGGTCGACCAGGTCGACGGGGCACGCGACCCGACCGGGGACGTCTCCGACCACCTTGCCGTCGAGGAGCAGCCGGCTCACGGTGCCCGCCGCCGTGAGGCTCGTCAGGACGATGTCGCGCGGCGTGCACCAGGTCACGTCCATGCCCGCGCCCCACGACGCGTCGGGCTGCTCGTCGAGCTGCGACTGCGTGTACTGGGGGTAGCGGCCCTGCTCGACGTACCACCGGTCGAACATCTTCGTCGCCTTGTCGAGCTGGCCGCTCTGGGTCAGCTCGGAGACGGTGCCGCTGATCGACGACCCGAACCCCGACAGCCGGGCGCCGATGCCCCCGGGCGAGAGCATCGCCCACCCCAGCGCGCCCACCCCGGCGACCGCGAGGCACCATCGGAACCAGGGCACGCGGCGCGGTCGGTATCGCCGTGGGACGCCGCCGTCGACGTTGTCGCTCGGCCATCCCCCGACCTCGGGGGTCGCTTCCGACCCCAATTTGACGTAATAGCCGCGTTCGATACCTTCGTATCGGCATCCGGGAGCCCAGAACTTCACTCCGCCTGCCGCGGCGGGCGGGGAAGGTCAGTCGGCCGGGGCGACGAACCCGTCGGTGGGCTCACCGTCGGCCTCGGCCAGCGCGATCACGACGGCGGCCGGCAGACCGGTATCGGCCCACAGGGCGGGCCGATGGTGCGCGTCGGCCCACAACGCGGCCTCGGTGCGGCAACCCGCCATCCGCAACCGATCCGAGCCGAGCTGGTCGTGGAAGACGTAGAGCGCGCAGCGACGCACGAACCCCGACTTGTCGACCCAGCCTTCGACGACCCGCGGTCCGAGCACCGCGGCCGCGATCGTCGCGACCGACCGCCGCACCGGACCGAACCGGGCATCGAGCTTGCCGATGTCGTGCAGCAGCGCGGCGGCGAGCCACCGGGGGTCGCCGGCGTAGGCGGTGCCGGCGAGCGCGGCTTCGGTGCGCCGCGCGACCCTGACGGACTCACGGCGATCGGCGCGCGACTGACGCGACCAGAGCGCGAGCTCCGGCGGTGTGAGCACGCCCTCGACCCACGCGCGGTCGTCGGCACGCACCGGGAGCGGCACGAGCGACGTGAAGAAACGGCCGACGAGATGCGTGGGCCGCGCGAGCCTGGACCGACCGCCACTGGACCGACCGCCACTGGACCGACCGCCACTCGAACGGCCACCACTCAACCGTCCGCTCCCCGACCGACCGTGCGCCGCGTCGAGTGTGAACGCCGGCTCAGCGTCGCTTCGACGCGCAGGCGATGCACATGCGCGCGGTCGGCATCGCTTCGAGCCGCGGTTGCGCGATCGTGCCACCGCACGACTCGCAGACGCCCCACGCCTCGGTGTCGAGCTTGGCCAGCGCGTGGTCGACGTCGTCGAGGGCCTCGAGGAGGCTTCCGACGAGTGCTTCGACCTCGCCGCGCTCCGCGGTGACCTGGCCGGAGTCGGCGAAGTTCTCGTCGAAGCCCGCACGATCGCCGTCGTGACCGAGCTGCCGGAGCTGCTCGCGCACCCGCTCTCGCTCCGCGTTCAACGTCTCACGATAGGTCGCCGCGGTCGCCTCCACCATGCCCGGAGTGTACTCGCCGACCCGCGCGATCACGACGCTCGGCGGTCCGCCCGGGCCCGTGGGTGCGCGGACTCGTAGACGGCGCGCAGCCGCTCCGGAGACACCTTCGTGTACACCTGCGTCGTCGAGACCGAGGCGTGGCCGAGCAGCTCCTGCACCACGCGGATGTCGGCGCCGTGGTCGAGCATGTGGGTCGCGCAGGAGTGCCGCAGCACGTGCGGCGAGAGGCGTTCGCCGAGCCCGACCCGCTCGCCGGCCCGGCGCACGAGCTGCCAGCAACCCTGCCGCGTCAGGCGCCCGCCCCGGGCGTTGAGGAACACCGCATCGGCGTCGCGTCGGGCCGCGCGCGGCGAGCGCAGGGCGAGCCGGCCGTCGGCGCAGTACGTGCGCAGCTCCGCTCGCGCGGCGCGTCCCATCGGCACGACGCGTTCCTTGTCGCCCTTGCCCAGCACCCGGGCGATGCCGTCGTCGAGGTCGATGTCGGCGAGGTCGAGCCCCACCAGCTCACTGATGCGCACCCCCGTCGCGTAGAGCACTTCGAGGATGGCGCGATCGCGTTGTGCCCGCGGGTCGTTGCCGACCACGGAGTGCAGGATCGCGTCGATCTCGGGCTCGTCGAGCGCCTTCGGGATCCCCTGCGGCACCCGCGGCGCGCCGACCTGCTCGCTCGGATCGGTCTCGAGCAGTCCTTCGGCCGCGCAGAAGCGGTGGAACGAACGCACCGCGACGAGCCCGCGGGCAACCGATGCGGGCGCGAGGCGTTCGTCTCCGTCCCCGATCGGCAGGTGACCGAGGTACTCGACGTACGCCGACACCGTCGCCTCCCCTACCGCGGCGGGATCGTCGATCCCGGCCGCACGTAGGAACCGCTCGTAGCGCCGGAGGTCGCGCCGGTACGCCGCCAGAGAGTTCGCGGCCAGGCCCCGCTCCACGGTGAGCCACATCTCGTGCTCGGCCAGCAACACGCGAAGCCGATCGGGACCCATGGCGCGAGGTTACGCGTCGAGACCGGGATGGTGTCCGGCGACGTACAGACGCGCGAGCAGGAGCCCGATGATCGATTTCGCGTCCACGAGGCGGCGTTGTGCGATGAGCGTCTCGATGTCGGCGAAGGCGATCTCTTCGACGACCATGTGCCGCTCCTCGGGGCTCGTGGAACGCGGCCCACCCGCGTCGACGAGGTCGAGCGCGGCGTAGAGATGCGTGTACTCGTCGCAGAAGCCCGGTGTGTTGAAGAACTCGGCGAGCTTCACCAGGCGCCCGGGCGCGAAACCGATCTCCTCTTCGAGCTCGCGCGCCGCGGTGGTGGCCGGTTCCTCGCCGTCGACGTCGCGCTTGCCGGCCGGCACCTCGAGCATCTCGCGCTCCGTCGCGGCGCGGTACTGATGCACCAGCAGCGCGCCGGTGCCGTCCGCCACGATCGGCACGACCACGACGGCGCCCGGATGCCGGACGACCACCCGCGTCGCGACCTCGCCACCGGGGGCCTCGACCGTGAGCTCGTCGATGGCGAGGAACCCCGCCTCGGCGACCCGTTCCGAGCGCGCGACGCGGAACCCGCTCATCGCCGGCCGGTCAGGAGACGTTGGCGACGGGGCGTTCCGAGAACGGGAACCTCGGCGCACGACCCTCCGCCCGGAACTTGCTCGCCTCCACGAACGCCGCGAACAACGGGTGCGGACGGTCGGGGCGGCTCTTGAACTCCGGGTGGGCCTGGGTGGCGACGAAGAACGGATGCTGGTCGGACGCGAGCTCGACGAACTCGACGAGTCTCCCGTCGGGCGACGTGCCCGAGCAGATCAATCCCGCCTCCTCGAGCTGCGCGCGGTACCGGTTGTTCACCTCGTAGCGGTGGCGGTGGCGCTCGTAGACGATCTCTTCGTCGCCGTACGCGGCGCGAGCCTTGGTGCCCGGCAGGAGCCGGGCCGGCCACGCACCGAGTCGCATCGTGCCGCCCATGTCGACGACGTCGCGCTGCTCGTCCATGAGATCGATGACCGGATGCGGCGTGCTCGGATCGAACTCGCTCGAGTTCGCGCCCACGAGACCGCACATGTCGCGGGAGAACTCGATGACCGCGCACTGGAGCCCGAGGCAGAGCCCGAGGTACGGCACGTGGTGCTCACGTGCGTAGCCGGCAGCCGCGATCTTGCCCTCGATGCCGCGGAATCCGAAGCCGCCGGGCACGACGATCCCGTCGAGATCGTGGAGTCGACCCTCGGTGAGGAGCCCCTCGGCCTCGTCGGCCGCGATCCAGTCGATGAGCACCCGCGCGCCGCAGCCGTAGCCGCCGTGCTTGAGCGCCTCGACGACCGAGAGGTACGCGTCGGGCAGGTTCACGTACTTGCCGACGAGACCGATGGTCACGTCGACGTCGGCCGCCTCGACGCGGCGCACCAGCGACTTCCACGCGGTGAGGTCGGGCTCGCCCCGGTCGAGGTGGAGCACCCGGCACACGTAGTCGTCGAGGCCCTCGTCGTGCAGCACCAACGGGATCTCGTAGAGGTTGCCCGCGTCGACCGCGGAGACGATGCCCTCTTCGGGCACGTCGCAGAGCTGGGAGATCTTCTCCTTGAGGCGACGGTGGATCGGCCGGTCGCTCCGGCAGACGATCGCGTCGGGCTGGATGCCGCGGCTGCGCAACTCGGTGACCGAGTGCTGCGTCGGCTTGGTCTTCTGCTCGCCCGCGGGGCCGATGAACGGCACGAGCGTGACGTGCACGTAGAAGACGTTGTCGCGGCCGACGTCCTTGCGGAACTGGCGGATCGCCTCGAGGAAGGGAAGGATCTCGATGTCGCCGACGGTGCCGCCGACCTCGGTGATCACGACGTCGACGTCTTCGGTGGCGAGGCTGACGATCCGTTCCTTGATCTCGTTGGTGATGTGCGGGATCACCTGCACGGTCTCGCCGAGGTAGGCGCCGCGTCGCTCCTTGGCCAGCACCGACTGGTAGATGGATCCGGTCGTCGCGTTGGACTTGCGGGTGAGCGGCACGTCGACGAAGCGCTCGTAGTGGCCGAGGTCGAGATCGGTCTCGCCGCCGTCGTCGGTGACGAACACCTCACCGTGCTGGAAGGGGTTCATCGTGCCGGGATCGACGTTGATGTAGGGATCGAGCTTCTGCATCGTGACCCGCAGGCCCCGGGTCTTGAGGAGCCGGCCCAGCGAGGACGCAGTGAGCCCCTTGCCGAGGCTCGAAGCGACCCCACCGGTCACGAAGACGTGCTTGGCCACGCGCTCGACCTCCTCATTGCATGCTCATACAGAACCGCTCACGACAGCACCGATCTCCGCGCACTTCAGAGGCGCCCGGCCGACGCTGGGACCACCGGAACGGGGTCCACATCGGCGCTTCACGGGGCACGAGCGAAGGTACCACGGGGAGCTCACCTGATCGTTCATCCTGGCGCCGCGCTGTTAGTTTGCGGCCGATGGAGCGAACCCGTTCGGCGAGCACCGCCCGAACGGCCGGCCCGAATCGCGCTCGCCGCGACATCCTTCTGCTCACGGTGGGCGCGGTCGCCCTGCGCGTGCCCGCGTACTTCGCGACGCGCACGCTCGTGGTCGACGAAGGTGTGTACTCGTCGGCCGCACTCGCGATGCGCGACGGTGCGCTGCCGTACCGCCAGGTGTTCTCGGCCCAGGGCCCGCTGCACCTGCCGCTCGTCTACGTGTTCGACCTGCTCGGTGGGCGCACCCTTGACTCGCCTCGACTGCTCGCGGTCGTGTCGGGATTGGTGGTGACGATCGCGGTGTACGCGACCGGCCGGCGGATCGGCACGCGCCAGTCCGCGTTGCTCGCCGCCGCGCTCGTCGCGTCGACCGGCTCGATCCTCTGGACCACCGCGCCGCTCACCGGCGACGGGCCGGCGGCCGCGCTCACCGCGCTCGCGGTGCTCGGCGCGTTCGCCTGGCGCGACGAGCCGTCGACGCGTCGCGCGATCCTCACGGGCGTCGCCATGGGCGCGGCGCTCGCGGTGAAGGTGCTCGTCGCGGTCGCCGCGATCCCGATCGGGCTCGTGTTCCTCGCCGCTTCGCAGCACCCGGTCGCGCGGCGGGCACGCGACCTGGCCACGGCGGTCGGAGCGGCGGCGATCGTGCTCGCCGTGAGCACACTTCCGTGGGGTGTCTCGCGGGTCGTCGACCAATCGGTGAGCTACCACACCAAGGCACCGCGGCTGGAGACCGTGCACCAGCAGTTCGACAAGCTCGTCTCCACCCTGCCGAGCCGCGACCTCCCGCTGCTCGTCGCCGTGGTCGTCGGCCTGCTCGCGGACGCGCTGGCCCGCCGCGCCCGACCTGCGGGCGCCCACGCCGACCCCGTCTCGGCCGCCAACCTCGACGTGTGGATCCTGCTGGCCTGGCTGGCACCCCTGCTGGTGCTGCTCGTCTTCGAGAAGAACATGTGGCGGCCGCACATCGCCGCGGTCGCGTTGCCGCTCGCGTTGCTCGTCGCGTCGCGGCCGCCGCCCCTGCGATGGTTCGCGATCACGCTCGTGTTCCTGGTGCCGTGGTGGGGGATCCACCTGCACGACATCCTCTGGCCCTCGCCCTACCGGGGGGAGGAGGCCGCGGTGGTCGCGCAACTGCGCACCCTCCCGCGGGGCACGTGGATCGTGACCGACGAACCGGGCCTCGCGTGGCGGGCCGGGCGCCGCGTCCCGGCCGATCTCGTCGACGGGTCGGTGCTGCGGGTGCTCGAGCACCTCGTCACGACCCCGGTCGTCGGCCGTGCCGCCGCCGACCCGCGCGTGTGCGCAGTGGTCGTGTGGACGTCGCGCTACGGGCGCGATCTTCCCGGTCTCCCCGCCGCGTTGCGGGCCGACGGCTACTCGATCACCCACCGCTACCGCGGCACGCGCACCTTCTGGCTCAAGCAGACCCCGGCCTGCCGACCCCACCTGTAGCCGCACGCGCGCGCGGACGCGGGCAGGCGGCGGGCGGTTGGGGCGCGAGCGGGGTCAGGCGGGGCGGCGGCCGAGCTGATCGAGGTCGCGCAGCACCCGCACGCGCTCGATCACGCGACCGAACGACACGCGTTCCGACACGAGGTTGAGCGCGACCAGCACCGCGAGCACGACGATCCGCACCGTGAAACCGGTCTCCAGCACCACCCCGAGCCCGAGGACGGCGCCCAGGATGTTGGCGCCCGCATCGCCGAGCATCAATCGCTCGCCGAGGTCGTCGGGCGCGATCGCGACGAAGGCCCCCATCACCGGCGCGAGCGCGACTCCGAACGCGTCGCCACCCGCGAGCACGATGAGTGGGATCCACGCCACGATCCCGACCTTGAGCGTCCGCCCGGGCGCGCGGTCGAGCAGGTTCCCGAGGTTCGCGGCGAACGCGATGAGGGCCGCGTCGGTGAGCAGCCGTAGCCGGCTTTCCGGCCCGGGTGCCGAGGCCAACACCAAGGCGAGCGCGCCGCCCCCGATCAGCTTCACCAGCCCGGTGGTCACGCGTCCGCGCGCGAGCGCACGCACGTGGCCGCCGAATCCCCGCTCGTCGCCGGTGGCGACGTGCACGTCGGCGCGCGTGGCGATGCGCGCGTCGAGCCCGTCGTAGCGAGGGTCCTCGTCGAGGGCGAACATGGACAGCAGATCGCGCAGGCCGAAGCCGGCGCTGGCGCCCACC
>DAIQOP010000003.1:22765-42015 GCA_036787815.1 Actinomycetota bacterium | reverse complement strand
GCCGCGTATCCGCGCGCTCAACCTCGGACCCATCACGATCATGACCGTGGACGAATTCATGCCGGTGATCATCACGCCGATGGCCGGACACGGCCTCGCGCATGTTTCGGCCGAGGCCGGCACCGCGGCCACGACCAGCGTGCCGACGATGGCGAGGCACGAGATGAGGCGGGTCGGTCGCATGGGTCTTGCTCCTTCTAGTTGCCCGGAACGAGGGTGATCTGTGCGTGCTTCTGGAGGTCGTAGCTCGACGTCGTGTTGCCGAAGGCGCTGATGCGCACCTTCGCGGTGCCGGCACCGAAGAGCCCGTTGAACGGCCGGAAGACGACCGAGAACCGGCCGTCGTGGGTGCACAGGATGTCGGTGAACACCTCGGACGTGAAGATGTGCCCCTGCCACACCTGCTCGAGGAGCATGTCGGCGCCGATGTCGACCGGTTGGTTGCAGTGCACCGTTCCCGTGATGCGCGCGACGCCCTTGGCGACCTGCACGTGACCCGTCGCGTCGGGGGCGATCCGGAACCGCAGCGGCGGCTGGAAGGGAGCGTTGGGGTCGAAGCCGATCCCGGTCTGGGCTCCGGTGCTCAGGTCGGTGATGTCGAGCGACACGAGGATGCAGTTCTGGAGGGCGGCGCAGTCGACCTGCACGCCACCGTCGAGACGCATGATGCGCCGGACGAGGAAGGTGGTGGTGTAGCCGCCCGTGTCGCCGGAGAACAGCACCTGGAGGTTCGAGAAGTCGCATCCCTGGTCTTGTACGCACTGCACCAGGTCGAGCGAGTGGTTCAGCGGGTAGCCCGTGGCGGTGACCGTGACGGCCTGCCCGTCGGCGAGCATGGCGTCGGGCGAGGCGCTCAACACGGGGTCGGCGGCGGGCGTCGCGTTCTGGCCGGCATAGCCCGCGGTTGCCGGGCCGATACTGATCGTCAGCGCGGCGAGCGCGCCCAGCGCCACGCGGCGCAACCTCATCGCCGTCATCTGGCTCCCCCCAAAGATCGGTCGGAATGTCACGTTACGTGGTGATCCGGGCCCAGGCAACGAAATGTCGCGAGGTCGTGGCCGCGACGGTTCGGTGCCCCCACGACAGACAAGACGCTCGAGCGGCCCGATCGGTTCGCTGCGCCTGTCTCTCGGTACCCCGTCCGGCTTGCACTCTCGCCCCGAGAGTGCCAACATGACTTAGCACTCTCAGCCGTTGAGTGCTAACGACTGCGTGCTACCGCTCCAGTCCTCCCACCCGTCGATCGCAGCGCCGCCGCTGCCACAGGGGGTTGTCGAAAGATGCCGAAGCAGATCGCCTATAGCGAGAATGCCCGTAGGGCGCTCGAGGCGGGTATGAACAAGCTCGCGGATGCCGTCCGGGTCACGCTCGGACCGAAGGGCCGCAACGTCGTGCTCGAGAAGAAGTGGGGTGCGCCCACCATCACGAACGACGGAGTGTCGATCGCCAAGGAGATCGACCTCGAGGACCCGTACGAGAAGATCGGCGCCGAGCTGGTCAAGGAAGTCGCCAAGAAGACCGACGACGTCGCCGGTGACGGCACCACGACCGCGACCGTGCTGGCGTGGGCGATGGTCCGTGAGGGCCTGCGCAACGTGGCCGCCGGTGCCAATCCGATGACCTTGAAGAAGGGCATCGAGGCTGCGGTCGTCGTCGCCGTCGACTCGATCAAGTCGGCCTCCAAGAAGGTCGAGACCGATCCCTCCGCGATCGCCAACGTCGCCGCCATCTCGGCCGCCGACAAGGAGATCGGGCAGATGATCGCCGAGTCGCTCGAGAAGGTCGGCAAGGACGGCGTCATCACCGTCGAGGAGAGCCAGACCTTCGGCATGGAGCTCGACCTCGTCGAGGGCATGCGCTTCGACAAGGGCTACATCTCCCCGTATTTCGTCACCGACCCCGAGCGCATGGAAGCCGTCCTCGACGACGCCTTCGTGCTCTACGTGAGCAGCAAGATCTCGGCGGTCAAGGACATCCTCCCCGTCCTCGAGAAGGTCATGCAGTCGGGTCGCCCTCTCTGCATCATCGCCGAGGACGTCGAGGGCGAGGCGCTCGCCACGCTCGTCGTCAACAAGATCCGCGGCACCTTCAAGTCGGTCGCCATCAAGGCTCCCGGCTTCGGTGAGCGCCGCAAGGCGATGCTCCAGGACATGGCCATCCTCACCGGTGGTCAGGTCATCTCCGAAGAGGTCGGCCTCAAGCTCGACAACGTGGGCATCGAGCTGCTCGGCAAGGCCCGCAAGATCGTCGTCACCAAGGACGAGACGACGATCGTCGAGGGCGCCGGTGTGAAGAGCGAGGTGCAGGGTCGTATCAACCAGATCCGCGCCGAGATCGACAACACCGATTCCGACTACGACCGCGAGAAGCTGCAGGAGCGGCTGGCGAAGCTCGCCGGCGGCGTCGCGATCATCAAGGTCGGTGCGGCTACCGAGGTGGAGCTCAAGGAGAAGAAGCACCGCATCGAGGACGCGGTGCAGACCACCAAGGCTGCGGTCGAGGAAGGTGTGGTGCCCGGTGGCGGCGTCGCGCTGCTCCGTGCCCAGGCCAAGGTGCTCGAGCTCGCCACGACGCTCGACGGTGACGAGGCCACGGGTGCCCGTCTGGTGGCCCGTGCGCTCGAGGAGCCGCTCAAGCAGATCGCGGTCAACGCCGGCATGGAGGGTGGCGTGATCGTCGAGAAGGTGCGGAGCCTGAAGGGCGCCAACGGCCTCAACGCCGCGACCGGTGAGTACGAAGACCTCGTGAAGGCGGGCGTCATCGACGCCGCCAAGGTGACCCGCTCGGCGCTGCAGAACGCAGCATCGATCGCGGCACTGTTCCTCACCACCGAGGCCGTCGTCGCCGACATGCCCGAGCCCAAGGGTGCCGGCGGTGGCGCCGGCGGTGGCATGCCCGACATGGGCGGCATGGGCGACTTCTAGTCACCCGGCACTCGCCGAAATCCGTGCAACGGGCCGCCCTTCGGGGCGGCCCGTTCGCGTCGCACATGGTCGCATGCGTGCCGCTGAACGCGAGGTGCGCGGTACCCTCGATCCATGGACCCGGTGACACCGTCGATCGGTTGGGGTGTGCTGCACCTCTTCTACCGCGTCGACCACGAGCGGGCGGCGCGCGAGCCGGGCGCCGCGAAGCGGGTGCTCGACGCCGTGGCGTCCCTGCAGGCCGACGGCCACCAGGCCCTCGTGTTCACCGTGCTCGGTCACAAGGCCGATCTCGGGATCATGGTGCTCGGTCCCGATCTCGCTCGCCTGGCGGCCTTCCAGCACGAGCTCGCGGCCACGCCGCTCGTGCCGACCTGGTCGTACGTGTCGCTGACGGAGAAGTCGGAGTACACCTCGACCGCCGACGACGAGCGGGCGCGGCTCGTGGCCGAAGGAGTCGCCGGCGCGGAGCTCGAGGAGAAGGTCGACGCGTTCGCGACCCGCATGGAGCACTACGTCGACGCGCGACTGCATCCGCAGCTCCCGGCGAAGGCGGTCATCGGCTTCTACCCGATGTCGAAGCGCCGCGACTCGGGCGCCAACTGGTACGAGCTGCGGTTCGAGGAGCGCAAGCGCCTGATGGGCGGCCACGCCAAGGTCGGCCGCACCTACGCCGGGCGCGTCATCCAGCTCATCACGGGATCGACGGGGCTCGACGACTGGGAGTGGGGTGTCACCCTGCTCACCGACGACCCGGTCGTGCTCAAGGACATCGTCAACGAGATGCGCTTCGACGAGGCGTCGGCCCGGTACGCCGAGTTCGGCCCGTTCTTCACCGGTCTGGTGCTCGATCCCGCCGATGCGCTCACCCGCCTCGGCTTGCCGGCGGACGGCCCCGTATGAACGACCCCGCATGAACGGATCCGCATGAGTGGCGCACGGTTGTTCGTGGCGTTCCCCGAGGAGCTCGTGGCGAAGCCGATGATCTACGAGATCATCCGGCGCTTCGACGTGGTTCCCAACATCCGGCGCGCGAACGTCGAGGCCCACTCGGGCTGGATGATTCTCGAGCTCGACGGGCCGCCCGGCGCGCGCGATGCCGCCATCGACTGGCTCGCCGCGCAGGGATGCACCGTCAACCCGATGGAAGGCGACGTCGTCGCCGGCTGACGCGCTCTCCGAAGCATCTTCCGCGATCGTGGAGGGTGTCGCGCTGTGCGGCCCGGGCTGGGTCGTCTCGTCGGTGACGCGCATCGTGGATGCGTGGGGCCGGCTCGGTCCCGAGCAACGCGCGGCAGCGGTCGCGGCCGCGGAAGCGACGGCGGGCCCCGCGACGGAACGGGTCGTCGCGACGTTGCACGACCTCTTCGCCCGCGATGCGGCCGAGCAGCGGACGACGCCGCTCCAGGTGGTCCGCGGGCTGGTCGCGGCGCCGACGGCCGTGCTGCGCAGCGCGGGGGTACCCGGGGTCGTGCGCGACGCGTTCGAGGAACGGGCGTTCCCCGACGACGACTACGACCTCGCCCCGCGCACCCTCGGCGATCTCGGCGACCCCGATCTCGGGCCGCTCCTGCTCGCGTGGGGTCTCGCGAAGGCCGCGGTGCTGCGGGCGCGCGTCCGGAACGAGGAGCCCGCAGGCCCCTAGTCTCGGTGCATGGCTGACCTTCCGTTCGTCGCTTCGGCCTCCGATCTCCTGCGGTGGGCCGAGGCGCTCTCGGGCATCGCGCGCACCGGGCTCGGGTTCACCCAGAGCCTGTACGAGCGCGAGCGCTTCGAAGAGGTGCTGCGCGTCGCGGCCGACATTCGCTATGCGGGGATCGAGGAAGCCGAAGCCGACGAGCTCTTCGACGAATGGCTGGAGACCGTCGGCAGCGGTGTGCCCGGATACGTCACGCCCAAGTGCGCGGTGGCGGCGATCGTCGGCAACGAGAAGGGTGAGCTGCTGCTGACCCAACGCGCCGATTCGGGGGTGTGGCTGTATCCGGTGGGCTGGGCCGACGTCGGCTACTCGCCTTCGGAGGTCGCGGTGAAGGAGGTGTACGAGGAGACCGGGATCGAGTGCGAGCCGGTGTCGCTCATCGCCGTCCTCGACGGCCTCCGCCTCGGCTTCGCGCGCGTGCCGATGTACTCGATGGTGTTCCACTGCAAGATGCTCGGGGGCGAGCTCACCGGGCACCCGCTCGAGACGAGCCAGGTGGGCTTCTATCCCCGGGACCGGCTGCCGCAGCCGCTGGCCGGCGCGCATCGTTGGGTCGACCTCGCGTTCGCGGCGATCGACGGCGAGCAGCGACCGTGCAGCTTCGACGCGCCCCGCACCCCGACGTGGCGGGGCACGATCGGCGACGCTCAGGCCTGAGGCTCGGGGCGAAGCTGCGCGAGGAGCAGCGCCACGATCGACACCTGACCGCTCGCGCGTTCCCATGCGTCACCGATCGCGTCGTGGTCGGCCATACCGCTCGCGTCGGGCGCGCGCCCGAGCGCCTCGCGCGCGGCCGCGGCGAGCGTCGCCGGTTCCATCTCGTCGCCGTAGGCCGCGAAGCATTCGAGCCCTTCCCACAGCCGCGTGAGCGCCACCTTCGCGTCGCCGAGGGGAAGCGCGTCGGGGTCGGCTCCCGCCGCGAGCGCGCTCACCACCGACTCCCACACGTCGTAGTGCGACAGCCCGCCCGGGGTCTCGTACGCGGGTGCGGGGTGCAGGCGCCACTCCAGCTCGACCTCGCCCGGACCGTCGGGCGTGAGCCAGGTCTGCGAGCCGTTCAGGTACGAATCGATCGGTGGCCCGAGCTGGGCGTCGAGCGCGGTGATCAGCGCCGCGTCGACGAGCCACAGCGCGGTGGGAGTGCGAGGTGCCATCGCGCCGAGGCTAGATGGCCACCCCCGACGGAGCACTGCGTGCGCGGCAACCGCCGACGTGGTGGAATCGTGAGATGGACGTCGCCGCGCTGCTGCTCGAGCTCTACAGCCGCATCCCGCCGTTGGCCGGCAGCGTCGTCGACGGCGTCGACCTCGCGACGCTCACGGAAGCGCCGTCGCCCGGTGCGAACACGATCGCGTGGCTCGTGTGGCATGCCGCTCGCGTGCAGGACGACCACGTCGCCGAGATCATTGATGCCGATCAGATCTGGATCGGCGGCGACTGGGCTCGCCGCTTCGGTCTCGACCCGGACCCAGGCAATACCGGCTACGGCCATGCTGCACAGGATGTCGCCGCGGTTCGACCGGAGAGCCCCCAGGTGCTCATCGAGTATCTGGACGCCGTCGACGGGCGCACGCGCACGCTGTTGGAACGCCTCACCCCGAAGGACCTCGATCGCGTCGTGGACCGAAGATGGGATCCGCCCGTCACGCTCGGCGTGCGGCTGGTGAGCATTGCCGACGACAGTCTGCAGCACCTCGGGCAGGCGGCGTACCTGCGTGGCCTCCTCGCGACCTGACACCGCGCGCGCCACCGAGACGAACTGCCTTTCGTCAACCGGGTGAGTCGAGCAGCTCGCGGTACGTTCGCAGCGTCGCCTCGTCGAACGCGACGAGGCGGACGATCTCGAGTGCACCCGCGAGCTCGGTCGCGGCCACGGTCGCCGTCGCGATCTCGGCCGCGGCGCGGGGTGGATACCCGAAGACGCCGGTCGAGATGGCGGGAAACGCGATGGAGGTTGCCCCCGCGGACCGAGCGACTTCGATCGATCGCCGGTAGCACGATGCGAGCAGCGCGGGCTCCCCGCGGTCGCCGCCGTGCCAGACCGGCCCGACCGTGTGCACGATCCAGCGCGCCGGAAGCGCGAAGCCGGGTGTGACGACGGCATCGCCCGTCGCGCAGGCCCCGATCGCGGCGCAGGCGGCGTCGAGCTCGGGGCCCGCGGCCGCGAAGATCGCACCGCACACCCCTGCGCCACGGCGCAGCGCGCCGTTGGCGGCGTTCACGATCGCGTCGACGCGCTCGGCCGTGATGTCACCGCGAATTGCTTCGATCTTCACGGTTGCATTCTGCCCGCCGCCGATCGGCCGGCCGGCGCTCACAGCCAAGGCCCACGACGCCGGTCGCCGCCACTTGTCGCCGCTGTGGGGCGGCTCGGTAGGCTCGCCGGGTGACCGACGTGGCGGCGAAGCCGACGAGCAACGTTCCCCGTCCGCACAAGTCGGAGCAGGACCCGGCGTCCGAGGAGATCACCGAGGTCGCGCCCGGTGTGCTGCGGATGCAGCTCCCGATCTGGATGCCCGGCCTGGGCCACGTGAACATGTACGGCCTCGTCGATGCGAAGGGCGTCGCGATCGTCGACCCGGGCCTGCCGGGCCCGCAGTCGTGGCGGGCGCTGAAGAAGCGCCTCTCCGACGCCGGGTTCCGCATACGCGACGTCCACACGGTGATCGTCACCCATTCGCACCCCGACCACTTCGGCGGCGCCGGGCGACTGGCCGAGAAGTCGGGCGCCCCGATCGTCACCCACCACGCGTTCTCGACTTGGACGGTCAAGGGGCCGAGCGCGCAGCGGGCGCTCAGCGAAGGCGAGGCCCGCCGGCTCGAGCACGAGGCGGCCGTCGCCGCGCAGTCGGCCGACGTCCCGCCCGAGGAGATCCCCACGGTCGCCGACCTCGCCGCCGACGGTCACGGCCACAGCTACGACCACGCCGACGGCGTGATCCCCGACGACACGCTCGACACGGAAACGACGTCGAACCCGTGGGGCTCGCCGACGCCGTGGGGCACGACGAATCCGGGCCCGCCGTTCAAGCGCCGCGTGATGATCCGCGCGCTGCGGCTGCTGTTCACTCCACCGGAGCCGTCGAAGCGCGTGCATCACGGTGAGCACCTCCGCCTCGCCGGGCGCGAGTGGCAGGTGCTCCACACGCCCGGCCACACCGTCGATCACCTGTGCCTCTTCGACCCGGAGACCGGCACGCTGCTCTCGGGCGACCACGTGCTGCCGACGATCACGCCGCACGTGTCGGGGGTGCGGCGCGGCGACTCGTTGCGGTCGTACCTCGCGACGCTCGATCTCGTCGGTCAGCTCGAAGGGGTGAAGCTCGGACTCCCCGCCCACGGCGTCGCCTTCGACGACGTTCCCGGTCGGGTCGAGGCGATCAAGCGCCACCACGAGGAACGCATGGAGATGTTGCGCGAAGCGTCGCTGGCGATCGGCCCCGCGACCGTGGTCGACCTCTCGCACGAGGTCTTCCCCAAGAAGCACTGGGGCACGATGGCCGAGAGCGAGACCTTCGCCCACCTCGAGCACCTGGCCCACGCCGGCCAGGCCGAAGCGTGGAGCGATGCGGGGCAGCTCTACTACCGGGTGGCGCCGAAAACCTGAGTGATTACGGCTTCTTCTTTGCCGTCGTGGTGGTGGTCTTCGGCTTGGTGGTGGGCGGCGACTTCTTGGCCGTGGTGGTGGTGGTCTTCGGCTTGGTCGTCGTGGTGGTGGCCGGCGTCGGCGGCGTGACACCGAGCGCGTGCGACGGCGTGCCGACGACGTAGACCGGGAACCCGTTGTGCACGAGCGTGTGGAAGTAGTCGGCGGTCTTCATCGGGATGCGCACGCATCCGTGCGACGCCGGGTAGTTCGGAACCTCGGGGTACCCGTGGATCGCGATGCCGCCGTCGAAGTAGTACGGCTTGTAGAGGTGCCCGAGCTTGCTCGTGCGCCACCCGTTGAAATACCACTGGAACTCGAAGCGACCGGGAGGCGTGACCGCGTACTGGCAGCCCTGGTCGCCACCGCAGAACGCGTAGCCACCGCCGGTGGAGGTGGTGGAGATGAGCTTCACCCAGTTGTTCGCGTAGAGCACGATGTACTGCTTGTCGAGCGAGACCTCGACGCGGTCGGGCTCGGCGTGCGTGGTCAGCGGCTTCGGCCATCGGAAGACCGACAGCGCCAACCGCACCTGCGCACCGATCTGACCGTCGCGCTGGATGCCGTAGATCTTCTCGACGGCGTCGATCGCGTATGCCGTCTGCTGGTCGTACACGCCGTCGACCGGGCCCGGGTCGATGTGCAGGGAGGCGAGGCGCTGCTCGTACGCGAGCACGATCGGGCCGCGAGCGCCGATGCCGAGGCTGTGCCCCGGGTCGGGCATCTTCACCGGGGTCGGCTCGGGCTGCACCGGAGTGGTGGTGGTCGTCGGCTTCGGCCGCGTCGTCGTGGTGGTCGCGGCGGAGGTGCTCACGGGCGCGAACGTGGGAAGCGTGCCCGCGCTCGCGGTGCCGCTCCCACCCAGCCCGAACACGTAGGCGTACGCGCCGATGAAGCCGACGCTGATCGCGACGACGGTGGCAACCACACTGAGAACACGCAGGCGCTTGTGCAAGAACAGCGCTTCCGAAGACGGCCGGGGGAAACCCCAGTTTACCGGAGGAACCCGCGCGAATCGTGACGGGGTGGTGGACCGGCCCTGATCAGGTGGGAGTCGGTTGCGACTCTTCCTCGAGGAGCTGCTCCAGCGCGGCGTCGTCGAGTGCCGCGATGCGAAGGTCGAGAAGGACGTCGAGGAGCTCGTTACTCGCGATCAGATCTCGCGAGGCGAACCGCTCGAGCGCCACATCGATGAGATTGACGAGACGGTTCTGAGCCATCAATTTCCTCCGATCGCTTCAACTCACCGTAGCCGCTGGTACATGTCGCACCGCGCGCGCGACGGTTACGCCATCGTGAACACGCTCCGGCCCGGATACCTTCCGGAACCGACAGAGACGGCGCGCCGTCTCATCCCGTCGCGTTCTCGGCTTCGTCGAGGGCCTGCTGAAGGGTGTTCCAGCCCAGGGTGGCGCATTTGATGCGCACCGGGAACTTCACGACGCCCTGGAGCGCTTCCAGATCGCCCAGGCGCACGCCTTCGAGATCGGCCGCGAGGTCGGATCCGTCGCTCTCGCCTTCGAGCTTCGATTCGTGGATCGACATGAGTGCCTTGAACGCACGGATGAGCCGGCGGGCCTCGTCGATCGTCCGGCCCTTCACGGCCGCGCTCATCATCGACGTGGAGGCCTGGGAGATCGAGCACCCCTGGCCGGCGATCTTGAGATCGCGGACGGTGCCCGTGTCGGCGTCGACGTCGACGTAGAGGACCACCTCGTCGCCGCACAGCGGGTTGAACCCCTCGACCTTGCGCGCCGGGGGGACCGGCAGCTCGCCACGGTTCCGCGGCGACCGGTAGTGGTCGAGGATGATCTCTCGATAGAGGTCTTCGAGACCCGGCATTCTTCGATCCTAGGCTCGGGGATCCGGCGGGCTGGTGGTGGCGAGATCGGTCAACCGAGAAAGAATCGCTCGGCCCGGGCGAGCGATTCGACGAGCATGTCGACGTCGTCCTCGTCGTTGTACACGTAGGTGGACGCGCGGGTGGTGGCCGGTACGCCGAGCTGGCGCATCAACGGCTTCGCGCAGTGGTGACCGGCGCGGACGCAGACGCCGTCGCCGTCGAGCACCTGGCTCACGTCGTGGGCGTGGATGCCGTCGAAGAGGAACGAGACCGCACCGCCGCGCACCGAGATGTCGAGGGGCCCGTAGACGGTGAGCGTGTCGGGAAAGCGCTCACGGAGGGCGTCGAGCATGTAGCGGGTGAGGCGCATCTCGTGCTCGCGCACGGCGTCCATGCCGAGGCGTTCGAGGTAGTCGATCGCGGCACCGAAACCGATCGCCTCCGCGATGGCCGCGGTTCCGGCCTCGAACTTCCACGGCAGATCGTTGGTCGTGAAGCCGTCGAGGCGGACGTCGCGGATCATCTCGCCGCCGCCGAGGAACGGGGGCATCGCGTCGAGCAGCGTCTCGCGCGCCCACAACGCACCGATGCCGCTCGGACCGAGCAGCTTGTGGGCCGAGAACGCAACGAAATCGGCGTCCCAGGCCTGCACGTCGGTCGCGGCGTGGGGGACGTACTGGCAGGCGTCGACGAGCACGAGCGCGTCGCGCGCGTGCGCGGCGTCGGCGAGGAACCGGATGTCGTTGATCGTGCCGAGCACGTTCGACATCGCGCTGACCGCCAACAACGACGCACCGTCGAGCAGCGCGTCGAGGCCGGACAGATCGAGCTGGTAGTCCGGCGTCATCGGGATCCAGCGCAGCTCGATGCCGCGCTCGGCGGCGAGCATGTGCCACGGAACCACGTTCGCGTGGTGCTCCATGTGGCTGAGCACGACGACGTCGCCCTCGCGCAGGTTCGCGCGGCCCCAGCTGTAGGCGACGAGGTTGATCGCCTCCGTCGCGTTGCGGACGAAGACGAGCTCGCGCGTGCTGGGCGCGTGCACGAACTTGGCGACCCGCGCCCGGGCGGCTTCGAACGCGCTCGTGGACTCCTCGGCGATCGTGTACACGCCTCGGTGGATGTTGGCGTAGTAGTGCCGGTAGCAGTGCTCCATTGCGTCGAGCACCGATTCGGGCTTCTGCGACGACGACGCGGAATCGAGGTAGACGAGCCGCTTGCCCGCAACCTCGCGGCGCAGGATCGGGAAGTCCTTCTTGATGCGCTCGACGTCGAGGTGTGCGCTCGTCGTCGGTTCGGCGGTCACGGCGCGCCCGCCGCGGCTGCGGTGCGGAACGAGTCGAAACCCTCGGCCTCGACGCTACGGGCGAGCTCGGGCCCGCCGTTCGCGACGATGCGCCCGTCGAGCAGCACGTGCACGAAATCGGGGACGAGGTGCTCGAGGATGCGCTGGTAGTGCGTGATCAGCAGGATGCCGAGCTCGGGTCGGTCGCGCCGGACCTCTTCGATGCCCCGGCTCACGACGCCGAGCGCGTCGATGTCGAGGCCCGAGTCGGTCTCGTCGAGCACGGCGATGTCGGGTGCGAGCAGCGCCATCTGGAGAATCTCGTTGCGCTTCTTCTCGCCGCCCGAGAAACCTTCGTTGAGGTACCGCTCCGTGAAGCGCAGGTCCATGCCGAGCCGCTTCGCCCAGTCGAGGAGCGACATGCGCACCTCGAGGACGGAGAAGTCGTCGATGCCGCGGCGGGTGGCCATGGCCTGGCGGAGGAAGTTGAGCACCGACACGCCGGGGATCGCCTCGGGGTGCTGGAAGCCGAGGAACAGGCCGCGAGCGGCCCGCTCGTTGGCCGGCATGTGGGTGACGTCTTCGCCCTTGATCCAGATGCGGCCGGCGGTGACCTCGTAGGCGGGGCTCGCCATGAGCGTGCTGGCGAGCGTCGACTTGCCCGAGCCGTTCGGGCCCATGAGGGCGTGGATCTCGCCCGCACCGACCGCCAGTGACACGCCGCGGAGGATCTCGCGGTCTTCGACGCGGACGTGGAGATCTTCCAGAGCCAGAACGGGATCGGGATTCATGGCCATGATTGTAATAACACTACGCCGGTAGTGTAAATCGCCGACCGCGAGATTCCGGGCGTACGCATCCGGTCAGGCGCTCACGCCGACGCCCCGGCGATCTGCTCGTAGAGGTCGGTGTAGCCCCGGACCATCGCTTCGGCCGAGAAGCGTTCCTCGACCCGGGCCCGGCACGCCATCGGGTCGATCTCGTCGAGCCGGCCCACCGCGGCGACCAGCTCGTCGGTGCCGTCGCGCCGGAATCCCGTGACCCCGTCGTCGACGAGCTCGGGCGCGGCGCCCCAGTTGGTGGTGACAACGGGCGTGCCGCACGCCATCGCCTCGACCATCACCAGGCCGAACGGCTCGGGCCAGCGGATCGGGAAGATCATGCCCTTGGCGCGGCCGAGGCGGTCGACCTTCACCTCGTGGGACACGTTCTCGAGCATCTCGATGTCGGCGCCGAGGCGGGGCGCGACCTCGAGGTCGAAGTAGGCCTGCTCGAGGGGCTCGTTGTGCTTGACGATCATGGTGAGCTCGAAGCCCGCGCGGCGGGCGATCTCGATCGCCTCGACCGGGCCCTTGTCGTGGTTCGCGCGTCCGATGTAGACGAGGGAGTCGCCCTTCTCGTCGGCATTGCGGTACTTGTAGGCGGAGAGATCGATCCCGTTGTAGACGGTGCCGAGGTGGTGGATGCCCGCGCCGTCGTTGCGCTGTGCGTCGCTGATCGCGACGAGGTGCACGTACTGGCCGACGAGCTCGTAGAGGAGGCGGGTCTCGTCGGTCCAGGGACCGTGCAGCGTGTGGACGACGGGGGGCCTGCCGCGCAGCAACGCACCGAGCACCGGGCCGACGACACCCGCGTGGTCGTGGATCACGTCGAACTCGCCCTCGTGGAGGTACGCCGAGAGCGCGTGGTACGCGTCGTACCAGGGGTTCCCGAGCTGGCGCGGGTCGGGCGGCTCGGGAAGCGGGGAGATGATGCGTGCGGGGCTGTGCGATCCGCCGCTCGCGAAGAGCGTGACATCGTGACCGGCCACGGCGAGCCCGTCGGTGAGCAGCGAGACGACGAGCTCGATTCCGCCGTAACCGCTCGGGGGAACCGGGAACCAGACGGGGGCAACCTGCGCGATCCTCATTGTGGGGGAGGTTACGCCGCCGGGGATAGCGTGCCGCCGTGGCCCAACCGTGGACGACGAGCGCCAGCGCGACGATCTCGGGCTCCTCCATCACACTCGTCGAGGGTCCGGCGTTCTGCATCTCCGACCGCGCCGGCAACATGGCGCCCGACCTGCCCCAGGGCCTGTTCTTCCGCGACACGCGGTTCCTGTCGCTGCTGCGCCTGCGGGTGAACGGGGCCGCACCCGAACCGCTCGCGGCCACGAGTCCCGACCCGTTCAGCGGCGTGTTCGTGCTGCGCGACCACCCGAAGGCCGGGCGCGCCGACTCGAACCTCATGGTGTTCCGTCACCGCTACGTCGGGCGGGGGATGCGCGAAGACATCGTCGTGCACAACTTCTCCGAGGAGCCCGCGTTCTGCGCGATCGAGCTGCTCGTCGGCTGCGACTTCGCCGACCTGTTCGAGGTGAAGGAGGGGCGCGTCGAGAAGATCGGCGACCTCTCGGTGCAGGCGTCGGGTTCTCGGATGACCTTCCAGTACCGCCGCGGCGCGTTCCGCCGCGCGACGCACGTCGACTTCTCGGTCGAGCCGCGCGTCAGTGAGAACGCCGCGAGCTACGAGGTGCTCGTGCCCGCGCGAGGTGATTGGACCGCCTGCGTGCAGGTGACACCCGTCATCGACGAGCAGGAGATCACGCCGCGGTACCTGTGCGGGCAATCGGTGGAGCGCACCACTCCGGTCGAGCGCCTCGTCGAGTGGCGCCGGCGGCTTCCCACCGTGACGAGCGATCACGACCAGTTCCGCCTGTTGCTCGAGCGCTCGACCGAAGACCTCGCGGCCCTGCGCATCTTCGACCCCGACTATCCCGACCGCGCGGTCGTCGCGGCCGGCGCGCCGTGGTTCATGACGCTCTTCGGTCGCGACTCGCTGCTCACCTCGTGGATGACGATGATCGTCGATCCCGACCTCGCGCTCGGAACCCTCGAGACGCTGGCCCGGTTCCAGGGCAAGGAAGTGAACCCGCTCACCGAGGAGGAGCCGGGCCGCATCCTGCACGAGATGCGATTCGGCGAGACGGCGTCGCTGTCGCTCGGCGGCGGCCGGGTGTACTACGGCACCGTCGACGCCACGCCGCTGTTCGTGATGCTGCTGGGCGAGCTGTCGCGGTGGGGCAACCGGCGCGAAGAGGTCGACGCGCTCCTTCCGGCGGCCGACCGCGCGCTCGACTGGATCACGAACTACGGCGATCGCGACGGCGACGGGTACGTCGAGTACCAACGCACCAACGATCGTGGCCTCGAGAACCAGGGCTGGAAGGACTCCTGGGACTCGACCCGGTTCAAGAACGGCACGCTCGCACAGTCGCCGGTGGCCCTCTGCGAGGTGCAGGGCTACGTGTACGCGGCGCTCGTGGCCCGTTCGCACTGCGCGACCGAAGCCGGCGATGCCGCGATGGCCGCGACGCTGCGCAAGCGCGCCGAGACCCTGAAGGAGAACTTCAACCGCGACTTCTGGATCGAAGACGGCGAGTACTTCGCGATGGGGCTCGATCGCGACAAGCGCCCGCTCGATGCGGTCACGTCGAACATGGGTCATTGCCTCTGGACCGGCATCGTCGACGACGAGAAGGCACCGGCGGTGGCGCGCCACCTGATCGGCGACCCGATGTTCTCGGGCTTCGGGATCCGCACGCTCTCCGAATCGATGGTCGGTTACAACCCGATCAGCTACCACTGTGGGAGTGTCTGGCCGCACGACAACGCGCTGTGCGTCGCCGGCCTCATGCGCTACGGGTTCGTCGAGGAAGCGCACCGCGTGATGCAGGGGCTCGTCGATGCGTCGGGCCACTTCGGCGACCTGCTGCCCGAGCTCTTCGCCGGCCTCGGGCGCGGGTCGTTCGGCTTCCCGGTGAGCTACCCGACGTCGTGCTCGCCACAGGCGTGGGCGGCCGCGTCGCCGTTGCTGTTCCTGCGCACGATGCTGCGCTTCGAGCCCGACATCCGCAACTCCCGCCTGCACCTCGCGCCGGCGATCCCCGACTGGATCGGCCTCCTGCGCCTCGAACGCATCCCGATCATGGGCGGCTTCCTCACGGTCGAGATGCGCGGCGAGGATCTCGCAGTGCTCGATGCGCCGCCGGGCCTCACGATCGACCGCGTGCCCCGGCCCGCGACGTACTGAGCCGGTTGCAGGGAGCGCCGTGACGTCGACGTGGCCCGACCTGCGGCACCGCTTCCCCGGCCTCGTCGACGGCTGGGTGCGCTTCGACGGGCCGGCCGGAACCCTCCCGGTCGACACCGCGATCGACGCGATGCACGGGTACTTCTCGAGCCCCGCACCCGCGAACGTGGGCGGGGCCTTCGAAGCGAGCATCCGCACGGCCGCGATGGTCGACGAGGTGCGCGCGTCCGTGGGGATGCTCTTCGGAGCCGAGGGTTCGCAGGTGATCTTCGGCGCCAGCTCGACGGCGCTGATGTTCGCCTACACGCGCGCGCTCGCCCGTACCTGGTCGGGCGGCGAGCGCATCGTCTGCACGCAGCTCGACCACGACTCCAACATCACCCCGTGGGTGCTCGCCGCCCACGATGCCGGCGCCGAGGTCACGATGCTGCCCGTCGACCCGCGCGACGGTTCGCTCGACCTCGCCGACCTCGAGCGCGCGCTCGGGGGTGGAGGCGTGGCGTGGGTCGCGCTCACGGGTGCATCGAACCTCACGGGCTTCGCGCCCGACCTGCCGGCCGCGGCGGCGCTCGCCCACGCGGCGGGCGCGCGCCTGCACGTCGACGCCGTCGCACGTGCGCCGCACCTGCCGACCGACGTGAACGGCTGGCGCATCGACTCGCTCGTGACGTCGCCCTACAAGTGGTACGGGCCGCACGCCGGGGTCCTCGTGCTCCAGCCCGAGATCCTCACGGGCGTCGAGCCGTATCGCGTGCGCCCGGCCGACTATCCGGGCCCCGAGCGCTGGGAGACGGGCACCTCCGCGTTCGAGACCATCGCGGGCATCGGAGGCGCGGCCGCGTTCATGGTCGAGCACCCATGGGACGCGGTGACGGCAGCCGAGACCGCGCTGCTCGAGCGACTCGAGCGAGGGTTGCGGGCGTTGCGGGGCGTGACCGTGCACTGCCCCGAGTCGCCGGTCGGTCGGGCGCCCACCACGATCTTCAATGTCGAAGGGCGCGCGCCGGATCAGGTGGCCGGCGCGCTCGCCGATCGCAGGATCGCGGTGTGGAGCGGCGACAACTACGCGTGCGAGCTGATCGACGCGCTCGGTCTGCGGGCGCGCGGCGGTGCGGTTCGCGCGGGCGTCGTGCGCCACACCACCGTCGACGACGTCGACGCGCTGCTCGACGCGCTCGGCGAGCTGACCTGAACCGGATTTCTCCGGGCCGTCAGGCGCGCACCGAGAGGGAGAGCGCGAAGTCGCCGGCGGGATCGGTCCACCACTCCACGAGTCGCAGCCCGGCCGCGCCCAGCTCGCGTTCGACGCGGGCGCGCCGGAACTTGGCGCTCACCTCGGTGCGCATCTCCTCGCCGTCGCGGAACGGGACGACCAGATCGAGTGCGGGCACGTGCACGACCTGCGCGCGCGTCGAGCGCAGCCGCATCTCGATCCACTCGTTCTCGGGATCGAACCGCGCGACGTGCTCGTAGCGCTCGACGTCGAAGTCGGCGCCGAGCTCACGGTTGAGCACGAGCAGCACGTTGTGGTTGAACTCCGCGGTGACGCCCGAAGCGTCGTCGTACGCAGCGACGAGCCGGGCGGGATCCTTCACGAGATCGGTGCCGAGCAGGAACGAGTCGTCGGGCCCGAGCCCCTTCGCGATCTCGCCGACGAATCGGGCGCGCGCGTCGGGGAGCAGGTTGCCGATCGTGCCACCGAGGAACGCGACCAGGCGCCGCCCACCGCCCGGAATGCGATCGAGATGACGCTCGAAGTCGCCCGCGACCGCGTGCACGGCGACACCCGGGTACTCCGCGACCACCGCGGCGGCCGCCTCGCGCAACGTCGTCTCGCTCACGTCGAAGGGCACGAAGCGCGTGAGCGTGCCCGCGTCGCGCAACGCGTCGAGGAGCAGGCGCGTCTTCTCCGACGTGCCGGAGCCGAGCTCGACGAGCGTGTCGGCGCCCGTGATCCGCGCGATCTCGGCCGACCGCTGCTCGAGGATCGAGCGCTCGGTGCGGGTGGGGTAGTACTCCGGGAGGCGGGTGATCTCCTCGAACAGCTGCGAGCCGCGGTGGTCGTAGAACCACTTCGGCGGCAGCTCCTTCGGTGACGACGTGAGACCGCGTTGCGCGTCGGCTCGGAGGGAGTCGGCGGCGTGCGCGGGTTCGAGATGGACGTCGATGGTGAGCGTGACTGCTCCTCGGGTCGGCCGGCCTGCGGGCCCCCGGCGCGGCGGCTTCAGGCGTCCGCGGCGAGGCGGACACCCGAAAAGGCCCAACGGGCCGAAGGCGGGAAGAAATTCCGGTACGTGGGGCGGACGTGTCCGGGGGAGGTGACGCACGCCCCACCGCGCAGCACCATCTGATTGCTCATGAACTTGCCGTTGTACTCGCCCAGCGCGCCGGGCGCAGGAGTGAAGCGCGGATACGGCAGGTACGCGCTCGACGTCCACTGCCAGACCTCGGTGGAGAGCTGCACCAGCGCGTCGGAGCGCGGTGCGGGCGCGGGGTGCAGGTGCGTCGCGTCGGAAGATCGGGAGCGTGCGGCGCGTGCCGTCGGCGACGCGGCCATGTGCTCCCATTCGAACTCGGTCGGCAGCCGCGCACCGGCCCACCGCGCGTACGCGTCCGCTTCGTAGTGGCTCACGTGCACGACCGGCTCGGCGTCGATCACCGGCCGGCGACCCTCGAGGGTGAACACGCTCCACTCGCCGTTGTCTTCGTGTTGCCAGTAGAGCGGTGCGTCCCACCCCTGCGATTGCACGGTCGCCCAGCCGTCGGAGAGCCACAGCTCGGCGCGTGAGTAGCCACCGTCGGCCATGAACGCGCGCCACTCGCCGGTGGTGACGACCCGGTTCGCGATGCGGTACGGCGTGAGCAGCACCGTGTGGCGCGGGGTCTCGTTGTCGAACGAGAACCCGTTGCCGTCGTGGCCGATGTCGACCAGCCCGCCCTCGAAGTCGATGAACACCGGCTCGTCGAGCGTGAAGGTGCGCGCGCCGGGCTCGGCCGTTGCCGCGCGCACGTCGTAGCGCGGATCGAGCGGGTTGCACGAGAGCACGTGCTTGATGTCCATGAGCAGCAATTCCTGGTGCTGCTGCTCGTGGTGGCAGCCGACCTCGATGATGTCGCGGAGCCGATCGAACACCGGGTCGGGTGACGACGCGACGAACTCCTCCATCGCGGCGTCGACATGACGCCGGTAGTGACTCACGTCGTCGACGGTCGGCCGGGAGATCAGGCCGCGCTGCGCACGCGGATGCCGGTCGCCGACCTGCTCGTAGTACGAGTTGAACAGGTATGCGTACGCCGGATCGGGGGACTGGTAGCCCGGGTGCTCGGGGCCGAGGACGAACGTCTCGAAGAACCAGGTGGTGTGGGCCCGGTGCCACTTCGTGGGGCTGACGTCGGGCATCGACTGCACCACTTGGTCTTCGGCCGAGAGGGGAGCGGCGAGCGCTTCGGTGAGCGCGCGCACCCGGCGGAAGAGCTCCAGCGTCTCCGCACGCTCGGTGCCGGTGCGCTGGGTGTCGGTGGTGGTCATGCGATCACCGATGACCGAAGTGGGCGGAGACCCACCTCAGATTGCGGACGGGAGCGAGCCAGACGATTCTGCTCATGAGCAGCGACCTCCTCGTAGCGAGTGAACGGTCGTCGGATCGGGCAGGTTCAGTCTGCCCCGTCTCCGGGGGAGCGACACACGCGACCTCGATCGAACTGGTGTTCGCCAACCTACCAGCCGCCGCCGCGCACTACCAGCCTCGGTCGACCCACTCCTGGAGGTGCGGCCGCTCGGT